>NZ_JBITGL010000002.1:0-38464 GCF_044456985.1 Nonomuraea sp. NPDC050663 | reverse complement strand
ATCGTGTTCACGGTGTCCTTCAGCTGCAGGATCTCGCCCTTCACGTCGACCGTGATCTTCTTCGACAGGTCGCCGTTGGCCACCGCCGTCGTCACCAGCGCGATCGAGCGCACCTGCGAGGTGAGATTGGAGGCCATGAAGTTCACGTTGTCGGTGAGGTCCTTCCACACCCCCGACACGCCCCGCACCTGCGCCTGACCGCCCAGCTGGCCCTCGGTGCCGACCTCGCGGGCCACGCGGGTGACCTCGCTGGCGAAGGCGCTCAGCTGGTCGACCATCGTGTTGATGGTGTCCTTCAGCTGGAGGATCTCGCCGCGGGCGTCTACGGTGATCTTCTTGGACAGGTCGCCGTTGGCCACCGCGGTCGTCACCTGGGCGATGCTGCGCACCTGGGTGGTGAGGTTCGTGGCCATGAAGTTGACGTTGTCGGTCAGGTCCTTCCAGGTGCCCGAGACGCCCTTCACCTCGGCCCGGCCGCCCAGCTGGCCCTCGGTGCCGACCTCGCGCGCGACGCGCGTCACCTCGTCGGCGAAGGCGGACAGCTGGTCGACCATCGTGTTGAGGGTGTCCTTCAGCTGGTAGATCTCACCCTTGACCTCCACCGTGATCTTCCGCGAGAGGTCGCCCTTCGCCACGGCCGTCGCGACCTGGGCGATGTCGCGGACCTGGGTCGTGAGGTTGGAGGCCATGAAGTTCACGTTGTCGGTGAGGTCCTTCCACACCCCCGACACCCCGCGCACCTGCGCCTGACCGCCCAGCCGTCCCTCCGTGCCCACCTCACGCGCGACGCGCGTCACCTCGTCGGCGAAGGCGGACAGCTGGTCGACCATCGTGTTCACGGTGAGCTTGAGCTCCAGCAGCTCGCCCGTCGCCTCGACGGTCACCTTGCGGGTGAGGTCGCCGTTGGCCACCGACGTCGTGACCACCGCGATGTCGCGCACCTGCGCCGTCAGCCGGCTGGCCATCGCGTTGACCGCCTCGGTCACGTCGCGCCAGCTGCCCGACATGCCCTGGACGTTGGCCCGGCCGCCGAGCCGCCCCTCCGTGCCCACCTCACGCGCCACCCGCGTGACCTCGCCGGAGAACAAGGCCAGCTGGTCGACCATGCGGTTGACCGCCTTGCCCATCAGCCGCAGGCCGCCGCGCAGGGGCCGGTTGCCCTCCTGCAGGTCGAAGCGCTGCGACAGGTCGCCGTCGGCGACCGCGTTGAGCACCCGCGTGGCCCGCGCGGCCGGGATCACCAGCGCGTCGATGAGCGCGTTGGCCGCCGCCACGTTGACCGCCCACGCGCCCGTGCCAGGACTGGCCGTGACACGCTCGTCGAGGTGGCCCTGGCGCGCGACCTCGCTGCGCACCCTGGTCAGCTCCCTGGTCAGGTGTTCGTTCCGGTCGACGACCTGGTTGAAGGCGATCGCCAGCTCGACCAGGACACCGTCGGGAGGCACCTCCAGCCGTTTGTGGAAGTTGCCGTCGCGCAGCCCGTGCAGGGCCACGAGCAGGGGGCGGAGGTCGGCCTCGAGCTGGGGAGCCATCGCAGCCTTCTTTCACAACTGCCTGTAGCAGACGACTCAGTCTGCCACTCTAAGAGTCACCTAATCTGCACATTGAGTGATGTTCTAGGAAGTCACGTGAACACGACACGGGTTTCCTCGCGGAGCTTCACCGGCACTCCCCTGGCGGCAGCCGCGGCCCGTCGTTTCGTCCGAGACACCCTGACGGACTGGCACCTGACCGAAACCGCGGACGACGCGGTCCTGCTGACCAGCGAGCTCGTCACGAACGCGGTGATCCACGCGGGCACCGACGTCGAACTGACCTGCCGGCTGGAACTCGCCGCGAGTCCCGCCTACCTGGAGATCGCGGTCACCGACCGCTACCCGACCCGCGCGGTGCCCGCCGCGCCCGCGCCCGATCCCGGCGCCCTGGAGAGCCACGGCCGCGGCCTGTCGCTGACCGCCGACCTCGCCACCTCGTGGGGCGTCACCTACAGCCGCGCGGTCAAGCAGGTGTGGTTCCGCATGGACATCGACGACGGCCCGCACCACCCCGCCCCCGCGCCGCCGCACGACCTCGACGACGTGACGATCGCGGTCGTCACCGCCGCGCCCGACGGCAGGATCCGCTCGTGGAACGGCGACGCCGAGACGATGCTCGGCCACACCGCCGCCGACGCCCTGGGACGCCCGCTCGCCGAGCTGGCCGGGATGAGCGGCGGCGGCGACCGCGAGCTCTCGGCCGAGCAGGTGCTGCAGCTGAGGCGCTGGCGCGGGCCGGCGACCCTGCGCCACCGCTCGGGAGGGCAGGTCGCGGTGTACCTGTCCCACGTGCGCATCGGCACGCTGACCTGCTGGATGATCGTCGCCGCCCGGCACGGCGGGCTCCTGGCCGAATCGGCCGCGCCCGCCCGCGCCACCCGGGCCATGGATCTGCTCGACACCGACCTGCCGCTGCCCGAGCTGCTCGACGCCGCCGCGCGCATGGCGCACCTGGCGGCCGGCGGCTCCGCGGCCTATGTGCTCATGACGGGGACCGACGGGCTGCTCGCCGCCGCCGCAGAGGCGGGGCGCCCTCGCGACCTGCCGCCGCTGCCGTCCAAGGGCCCCCTCGAGACCGACCGGGCCGGCCCCCGGCTGGTCGACGACCTGGCCGAGTCCGACCCCGAGCTGGCCGTACGGCTCGGCGCCCGGTCGCTGGCCTGCGTGCCCGTCGAGTCCGGCGGCGCCACGGTGGGATTCGTGGTCGCCGTGGCGCCCGAGGCCGACCGGTTCGGGCGCGAGCTGGTCATCGAGCTGAAGCACCTGGCCGACCGGCTCGCCGTGGCCGTGGGCAGGCTGCGCCTGGCCGAACGCGAGCGCGCGCAACGCGGACGGCTGACCTTCCTGGCCGAGGCGGGCGAGCTGCTCGCCGGGGTGCACGACGAGCGCCTGCTGGCCGCGCTGACCACCCAGCTCGTCGTGCCCAAGATCGGGCGGTGGGCGGCGGTCTACCTGACCGACCAGACCGGCGTCAGCCGCCTGGCGCAGGCCTGGCACGCCGACGAGCGGCGCAACGCCGAACTGCGCGACAGCCTGCCCGCGTCGTTGTGGTCGCCCGGGGCCGGCCTGCCGGGCGAGGTCGCGTCCTTCCCGCTCACCGTCGGCGGCGAGGGACTCGGCACGCTGCTGGTGTCGTGCCCGGAACCTCCGCTGCCGCAAGAGCTGCACGCACTCGTCGAGGACCTGTGCCGGCACGTGTCGCTCAACCTGCACACCGCCAGGCTCTACTCCCGCCAGACGCAGACCGCGCTGGTCCTGCAACGCAGCCTGCTGCCCATGCGCACGGCCCCGATGCCGGGCGTCGAGTCCGCCGTCATCTACCTGCCCGCCGGCGAGGGCGCCCAGGCCGGGGGCGACTTCTACGACCTGTTCGAGGTGCCGGGGCACTGGTGCTTCGCGCTGGGCGACGTCAGCGGCAGCGGTCCCGAGGCCGCCGCCGTGACGGGGCTGGCCCGCCATGCCGTACGGCTGTTCGCCCGCGAGCTCTACCCGGTCGCCGACATCCTCGACCGGCTCAACCAGGCGCTCCTGGACGAGGCCGAGGAGGGGCGTTTCCTCAGCATGTTGTGCGGGACGCTGGTGCCGCTGCCGGGCGGCGGCGCCCGGTGCACGATCGCCTCCGCCGGACACCCGCCGCCGCTGCTGCTGCACCGCCACGGCAGGGTCGAGGCGGTGGCCTCCCCGCAGCTGCTGCTGGGCGTTGACGCCACGGCCACCTTCTTCGACGAGACCTTCGAGATGGCGCCCGGCGACGTGCTGGTGTGCGTGACCGACGGCGTCACCGAGCGGCGCGACGGGCCGCGCCAGCTCGACGACGACGACGGGCTGGCACGCCTGCTCGCGCAGTGCCGGGGGCTCAGCGCCGGAGCGGTGGCCGAGAGGGTACGGCAGGCGGTCGACGCCTACTCGCCGCTGCCGATCAGGGACGACATGGCGGTGCTGGTGCTGCGCGCCAAGCACCCCTCCCCCGGCTGAGCCCACGACCCGGGGGCTCGGACTGGGTTCACCCGGGGGCGCAGCGAGCTCCGGCGAGGGCTCAGGCGAGGGCGGGGCCGGTCGATTCGCGGATCACCAGGCTGGTCTCCAGCCGGGCCAGGGTCGGCGTACCCGACTCCCCCGCGCCCACGGCGGCCAGCAGCAGGTCGACCGCCATGCGCCCGGCCGCGGCCGTCGGCATGGTGATCGTCGTCAGCTTCGGCTTGTTCAACCGCCCCGGCAGGCTGTCGTCGACCCCGACCACGCTCACGTCGTCGGGCACCCTCAGCCCCCGGTCCGTCAGCCCCTCGATGAGGCCCAGCGCGACCAGGTCGTTGTAGCACAACACCGCCGTCGACCCCGCGACCTTGTCGGCCGCCGCGATGCCGCCCTGCTCTGTCGGCTCGTTCGGCCCGAGCACCGACAACTCCACGTCGAAGTCGCCCGCCGCGCTCGCCGCCGCCGTACGCATCTCCTCGCTCGTCCACGACCCGTCGGGGCCGGTGAGCAGCGCGATGCGGCGGTGGCCGAGCGAGGCCAGGTGCCCGATGGCCGCGCGGGCGCCCTGCCCCACGTCCATGAGCACCGTCGTCAGCCCCTTCACCCGCCGGTTGACCACGACGAACGGCACCTCGGCGCGCAGTTTCTCTATCGTCCTGTTCGACAGTCGCGGACTGCACAGCAGCACCCCGTCGACCTGCTTCGACAGGGTCTCGATGAGCTCCTGCTCCATCAGCGGGTCCTCGTCGGTGTCGGCGACGAAGACGTGGTAGTCACGCTCGCGCGCCTGCGCCTGCGCGGCCTTGATCAGCGGGGGGAAGAACGGGTTGGCGATGTCCGCCACGATCAGCCCCAGGTTGTGGGTGCGCCCCGTCGTCAGGGCCCTGGCCGCCCGGTTGGGCCGGTAGCCGAGCCCTTCCGCGATCGCCAGCACCCTCGTGCGTGTCTCGGCGTTCACCAGGTGCGGCGCGGAGAACGTCCGCGACACCGTCGAGACATGCACCCCAGACGCCTTGGCCACGTCCCGAATCGTCACCGCCACGCTGTGCCTTCTTCCATGATCAGGTGGCGCGCGAGCCACCGAAACACTCGCTCCTGGGCCTGACGGCCGAAACTGTGCCCCGCGTCGCCGAAAATCCCGGTGTAGCCACCGGGTGCGTGCCGGTGCCCGTAGTGCCGCTCGATCATGGCATGGGCCCGGCGCATCCCGGAGAGCGGAAGGATCTCGTCGTGCTCGCCGTACCAGACCAGCAACGGCCGGGGGGCCGCGCACGCCGCGAGATCGGGCAGGTCACACAGCCTGGACAGGCCGGGAGGATACAGCATCCAGGTATGCCTGGCGAGGTATCCCTCGTCGAGCAGGTCCCGGTAGGAGGAGATCATCGCGACCGAGGCGACGGCCGCCACCTGCGGGTCGAACGCGCCCAGCATCGCCGCGCGCAGGCCGCCGCCCGACAACCCCGCGCATCCCACCGGGCCGGTGTCGGGGCGGGAACGGAGGTAGGCCGCGGCGGCCAGGTCCTCACCCGCCACCACGCCCGCGTACGAGGTGCCCAGGACGGTGCAGTGCTTGGCGACGACCTGCTCGTGCGGCCCGGCCGCCTCGTCGTAGGCGTCTCCCCGGGCGTCGCCGAGGGGGAAGCGGCGGCTGCCCCAGGTGAACACGTCGTGGGCCAGGACGGTGAAACCCCGCCTGGCCAGCTCTCCCGCCCAGGCCAGGCCGTCGTAGATCCCCTCGCGCAGCCGTACGACCTCGGGGGCCGGGCCCTGCGGCGGGTCGGCGATCTTCTCCTTGCCCGCCCACTTCATGCCCGCGTGGCAGTGCAGCGCCACCACGCCGGGCAGCACCGCGTCGCCTGCGCCGGCGGGACGCAGGACGTAGGCGTGGGTGCGGGGGCCGAAGCCGACGTCCCAGGAGACCTCCTCGCAGGCCAGGCCGTCGGCGGCCCACGCGCGCTCGGTGCGCACGCCGGCGGCGGACAGGTCGAGCACGCCGATCGCCTCGCGTACGGCCTTCGCCAACTCGGGCCCGGCTGCGGGGCCGGCTGCGGGGCCGGCTGCGGGGCCGGCTGCGGGGCCGGACTCGGGACGGGCCCCGCGGCCGGGCTCGGACCCGAGCTCGGGGAACAGGCCGAACTGGCGGCCCGCCAGCGCGGCCAGCCCCGCGAAGGGCCCCAGCCCGCTGGAGGGCCCCAGCCCGGTGAAGGACCCTGGGCCCCCGGCTCCGGCGCCGGAACGGGGTGGCGCGCTGGAGCCGGGGGTCGTGCGCGGGGCGTCAGACTGCACGGGCCGCCAGCCGGGTGCCGCCGTCCGCCAGGTGGACGACCTGGCCGGTGCGGATCGCCTCGTTGGCCGCCGCGCCCACCAGAACGCTGCGGATGCCGTCGACGTAGCCGGCCTGCCGCCTGAGCGGGTCGTCACCGGCGCCGCGGAAGACGTCGTCGAGCAGCAGCCGGTCGCCGCCGCCGTGCCCGCCTGCGCCCTGCTCGATCTCGATCTCCTGGGGCGGTTCCCACAGCCGGTGCAGCACCAGCTTCTCCCAGGCGTCGGTGACGTGCTCCTTGGAGGCCGCGCTGGGGTCGATGGCGGCGTGCGGCGGGGTCCAGGTGCGCTCGCAGACGGTGAGCTCGATCCGCCCGCCCGTGCCGTTGAACACCACCCGGTAGCCCTCGGAGGGCGCGTGCGCGACCAGGTTGTAGGTGAGCTGCGCCCCTCCCGAGTAGCGCACCAGCACGGACATGTTGTCCTCGATGGTGATGCCGGGCGCGAAGACGTCCTGGTCGCGGTGGTAGCCGTCCTCGTGCTCGGCGTCGAGGTAGAGCCGCTTGAGCCGGGGGTCGGCCGCCAGGTCGAGCAGGTAGGGGTCGGTGCCGAGGCCGGGTGCGCCGTGGGCGCGCTCGGGCCGGTCGGTCATGCCGCGCGAGGCGGCGTTGGCGTCGCCGTAGAAGCGCAGCGAGCCCTGGGCGTACACGGTCTCGGCGGCGGCCGCGAGCCACCAGTTGACCAGGTCGAAGTGGTGGGTGGACTTGTGCACCAGCAGGCCGCCGGAGTTGACCTTGTCGCGGTGCCAGCGGCGGAAGTAGTCGGCGCCGTGGATGGTGTCGAGGGTCCAGTCGAAGTGCACGGAGGTGATCTCGCCGATCTCTCCGGCGGCGATGAGCCTTCGCACGGCGGAGTTGCGCGGCGAGTAGCGGTAGTTGAAGGTGACGACCAGCTTGCCGGGGTTGCGCTCGGCGGCGGCGCGGATCTCCTCGCAGCCGTCGGCGTCGATGGTCAGGGGCTTCTCGCAGATGACGTCCTTGCCGGCGTCGAGCGCGCGCACCACGTACTCCGCGTGGGTGGCGTCGACGGTGGCGACGATGACGGCGTCGCACTGCTCCAGCATGGCGTCGAACTCTTCGGGCTTGTAGGTGGGCACGGGGCGCCCGGCCCGCTCGACGTAGTACTGCATGCGGGTCTGGTTGCGGTCGCAGAGGCCGACGATGTCGCCGGTGTCGCTCCACTCGCCGACCAGCGCGTCGACGTACATCTGGATCCGGTGACCGGTGCCGACGAAGGCGTATCTCATCTGAGGTGTCTCCCCGAGGGGGCCGCCCGACCTCGCGGACGGCCCCGGATCAGTGGTGGTCAGCCGGCGAGCGCGGCGTTGGCTTCCTGAAGGAACTTCGCGGCGGCGGCGTCCGGCGTGGTCTTGCCGAACAGCACCTCCTCGGAGTTGCGCTTGAGGATGTCCTCCATCTCCATGGCGCCCTTCGGCGGCACGACGGTGGGGCTGAGCTCGCTCTTGACCGACTCGATGAAGTCGAGCGTCTTCTGGTCGGTCGGGGTCAGCTTGCTCTTGATCGCCTCCAGCACCTTGGCGTTGGTGGGCAGGCCGCGGTCGCTGAGCAGGATGCCGCCGGCGTCGGCGTCGTTGAGCAGGAAGTCGATGAACTTCTGGGCCTCGGCCGTGTGCTCGGACTTCGCCGACATCGACCAGTGCATGGCCGGCTGCAGGAACATGCCGCCCGAGGGGGCGCCGTCGAGCTTGGGCAGGCGGAGCAGGTCGAGCTCCTGGCCGGAGCCCTTGGACAGGGCGCCGAGCTGGTTGCTCCACCAGATGCCGTAGGCGCCGGTGTTGGTGGCCAGCAGCGCCTGCTCGACGTTGGTGCCGATCTCGGCCATCTTGGCGGCGTCGGGCGCGGCCTTGGTCTCGATCAGCTTCTGGTGGATGCCCCACCAGGCCTTCAGGGTGTCGGCCGACATGCCGATCTTGCCGTTGTCGTAGAACTTCTCGCCGCGCTGGGCGGCGAAGACCTGCAGGAAGGCGGGGTTGAAGTTGTAGTCGCTGCCCCAGACGGAGCCGCCGCTCTTCTCCGTGATCGCCTTGCCGGTCTCGATGAACTGGTCCCAGGTCCAGGCCTTGTCGTCGGGCAGCTGCTGGCCCTGCTTCTCGACGGTGGCCTTGTTGACCACGGCCGCGAAGGTGTTGACGCCGGTCGGGATGGCGTACTGCTTGCCGTCCACCTGGCCGGCGGTGAGGACCTGCTGGTCGAGGTCGGCGGTGTTGACCTTGCCGGTCAGGTCGGCGAGCGCGCCGCGCCCGGCGTACTCGGCCAGGCCGCGGATCTCGATGGTCATCACGTCGGGCGCGTCGCCCGCGGCGACCTTGGTGGCCAGCTTCTCGTAGTAGCTGCCCCAGTCGGAGAAGTCGCCCTCGACGTCGATCGTCGGGTTCTTCTCCTCGAACTTGGCGATGACCTGCTCGGTCAGCTTCTGACGGGAGTCGCTGCCCCAGTAGGAGAAGACGATCTTCGTCTTGCCGTCGCCGCCGGCCTCGGTACCGGTCTCGGAGCCGCCACCGCACGCGGCGGCCGCCGCCATCACCGCGGTCGCGAGCAGGGCGACCGTGAACTTGCGCTTCACTGCGATTACCTCCATGGAAGGGGGGTGGGAGGAGCTACTTGAGGCCGGTGGTCGCCATACCGCGGATGAGGTACTTCTGGCCGGCCAGGAAGAATCCGAAGATGGGTGCGAGGGAGATGAGCGACATCGCGAACATCGGTCCCCACGACGACTCGCCGCTGCCGTCCAGGAACTGGCGCAGGGCCACGCTGGCGGTCAGGGTGTCGGACTTGGTCAGGTAGAGGTTCTGGCTGAAGAAGTCGTTCCAGGTCCAGATGAAGGTGAAGATCCCGGTGGTGGCCAGGGCGGGCATGCACAGCGGGATGATCACCCGGAAGTAGGTGCGCCAGTAGCCGGCGCCGTCGATGGCCGCCGCCTCGTCGAGCTCCCTGGGCAGAGTGCGGATGAACTGCACCATCAGGAAGATGAAGAAGGCGTCGGTGGCCAGGAACTTCGGCAGGATCAGCGGCCAGATGGTGTTGATCCACTCCAGCTTGGCGAACACGATGTACTGCGGCACGACGGTGACGTGGTGCGGCAGCATGATCGAGCCGAGCATGAGGGCGAACCACAACTTCTTGAACGGGAAGTCCAGCCGCGCGAAGGCGTAGGCGGCCATCGAGCAGGCGACGAGGTTAGCGATAACAGACAAGGCTGTGATCACCGCGGAGTTCCACAGATAGTGGCCGAAGGAGTTCTTCAGTGAGTACCAGCCCTCGGTGAAGTTCTCGAGGGTGATCTCGCTGGGCCACAGACCGGGCTCGCGGAAGATCAGCTCTTCCGGCTTGAAGGCCGCGGAGACCATCCACAGCAGCGGATAGAGCATGACCAGGCCGAAGCCGATCAACATCAGGTGCTTGGCACCCCGGCTGAACCGCCGCCTGTAGAGCAGCGGCATGCGGGGGTTACTTTGTGTCGCCATAGAAGACCCAATACTTCGACATCAGGAAGTTGACCCCGGTCAGACCGGCGATGATGAGCAGCAGCACCCAGGCCATGGCCGCGGCGTAGCCCATCTCAAAGTTCTTGAAGCCCTTCATGTACAGGTAGAGCGTGTAGAAGAGCGTGGAGTCGACCGGCCCGCCGGTGCCGTTGCTGACGATGAACGACTGGGTGAAGGACTGGAACGACTTGATGATCTCGAGCACGAGGTTGAAGAAGATGATCGGCGTGAGCAGCGGCAGCGTGATGTGGCGGAACTGGGTGAGTTTGGTCGCCCCGTCCACGGAGGCCGCCTCGTAGTAGCTCTGCGGGATCTGCCTCAGACCGGCCAGGAAGATGACCATCGGCGCGCCGAAGGTCCACACGTGCAGCAGGATCAGCGTGCCGAGCGCGGTGTCGGGGTCGGTGACCCAGCCGGGTCCCTCGATCCCGAACACGAGCAGGACCGAGTTGACCAGGCCGTCGGTGCCGAAGATCTTCCGCCACAGGATCGCGATGGCGACGCTGCCGCCCAGCAGCGAGGGCAGGTAGTAGACCGAGCGGTAGATCGTCAGGCCGCGCAGGCCCCGGTCGAGCAGGAGGGCCAGCAGCAGCGCGAAGGCCAGCTGCATGGGCACCGAGACGACCACGTAGATCGAGGTGACCTTCAGCGACTGCAGGAAGCGGTCGTCCTCGGTGAACATCCTGGCGTAGTTGTCCAGGCCGACCCACTGGGCCTCTTCGAGCAGGCTGTAGTCGGTGAACGACAGGTAGAGCGAGGCCACGATCGGACCGATGGTGATCGCGATGAGGCCCAGGAACCACGGGGCGAGGAAGACGTAGGCCGCACCGGCTTCACGGCGCTTCCACGCGTTCTTCGTCCCGCGGTGCTGGCCCGCTGGGCGGGCGGGTTCGAGTCTCACCTGCTTCGGAGAGGGAGACACGGAGACTTGGTGGGGCATGGCTTGACATATCCCTCGGCTGTGCGGGGGTGGATGGCGCTTTCCTATAGCGCCACGGAAAGTTACGTCAACCCTTTGCAGACGTTACCTTCTCGTTACCGATATATCGCTATCGACGTATCCCCAGGTCACAGCGTTACCTTACGATGAAGCCGAGGAAAACTTTTCCGAGAATCTAGCCCGTTTGCTACAAGCGGTTGCAATCGAATCGGTACCCGGTCTCCGACCGGTGCACCTCCCCCGGACGCAGCACCGTCGAGGGGAAATCGGGCCGGTTGGGCGAATCGGGGAAGTGCTGCGTCTCCAGGCAGAATCCGGCGAAGGCCTGGTAGGGCGTGACCACCCCGTCGAGCATGTGCCCGGTGTAGAACTGCACGCCGGGCTCGGTCGTGCGCACCCGCATCGAGCGCCCGCTGACCGGCTCCTCGACCACGATGCCCCCGCCCGGCCGCAACACGTAGCAGTGGTCGTAGCGCCCCTCCAGGCGCTCGCCGATCGCGGTGGGCGTGGTGAAGTCGTACGGCGTGCCCGCCACCGGCACGGGGCCGCCCGGCACGGGGATCTTGCCCTCGTCGACCTCCAGGTAGCCGTCGGCCTCCATGGTCAGCACATGTCCGCGCACGTCAGGGGCGTCGGCCAGGTTGAAGTAGGAGTGGTTGGTGAGGTTCAGCACCGTCGGCGCGTCGGTGGTGGCCTCGTAGGCGATCTGGAGCTCGTCGCCGTCGAGCGTGTAGGTGACCGAGACCGACAACCTGCCCGGGTAGCCCTCCTCGCCGTCCTCGCTGACCAGGCTGAGCCGTACGGCGTGGTCCCCGTCGCGGGAGGCGCTCCACACGCGCTTGTCGAAGCCCTTGAGCCCGCCGTGCAGGGCGTGCCCGTTGTTGTTGCGGGCCAGCTCGTACGGCACGCCGTCGAGCGTGAAGGCGCCGTCGGCGATGCGGTTGCCGAACCTGCCCACGACGGCGCCGAAGTAGCGGCTGCGCTCCAGGTAGTCGCTCACGCTGTCGAGCCCGAGCACGACGTCGGCGCCGTCGGGCAGCTCGATCGACTGGATGATCGCCCCGAGCGTCAGGACTGCGACGCTGAGCCGGCCGTTGGACAGCTGGATGCGCTCCACTGGCTGTCCGTCGGGGGTGGTGCCGAACTTCACGGTTCACTCGCTCTCTGGGTGGATTCCCTGATCACCAGGCTGGTCTCCAGCCTGACGGTGGTGTGCGGGGCGTGCTCTCCGGCGCCGACGGCCGCCAGCAGCAGGTCGACCGCCATACGCCCGGCGGCGGCGGTCGGCATGGTGATGGTGGTCAGCTTGGGCCGGTTGAGCCGGCCGGGCAGGCTGTCGTCGATCCCGATGACGCTCACGTCGCCCGGCACGCTCAGGCCGCGCTCGACGAGGCCTTCGATGAGGCCGAGCGCGACCAGATCGTTGTAGCAGAGCACGGCGCTGTGCCCGGCGATCTTGTCGGCCGCGGCCAGGCCGCCCTGCTCGGTGGGTTCGTTGGGTCCGACGACCGTCAGCGTCACGCCGGCCTCGGCCGCGCGGTCGGTGGCGGCCTGGCGGATCTCGCCGCTGGTCCACGAGCCCGGCGGCCCGGTGAGCAGCGCGATGCGCCGGTGGCCGAGCCCCACGAGGTGGTCGATGGCCGCCCGCGCGCCCTGGCCGACGTCCATCAGGACGGTGGTCAGGCCTTTCACGCGGCGGTTGACGATCACCAGCGGGACCTCGGCGCGCAGCCGGTGGATGGTCTGGTTCGACAGCCGGGGACTGCACAGGAGCACGCCGTCGACCTGCTTGGACAGCGTCTCGATGAGCTCCTGCTCCAGCACTGGATCCTCGTCCGTGTCGGCGACGAAGACGTGGTAGTCGCGCTCGCGCGCGTGTCCCTGGGCCGCCTTGATCAGCGGGGGGAAGAAGGGATTGGCGATGTCGGCCACGATGAGGCCGAGGTTGTGCGTGCGGCCGGTGGTCAGCGCCCTGGCCGCCCGGTTGGGCCGGTAGCCGAGCTGCGCGGCGACCGCGAGCACCGCCTGCCGGGTCTTCTCGTTGACCAGATGCGGCGCGGAGAAGGTCCGCGAGACCGTCGAAACGTGCACTCCCGACGCCCTGGCTACGTCGCGAATCGTCACCATGGCCGCACACTAACGCAATCGGTTGCACGCCTACCAGGCACTATTGCGACCGGTTGCGAGGTAAAGCCGCTGGCCACTTGACAGAGCTCGCGCTGGATGGCCAGAGTTTATGCAACTGGTTGCAGACCCTCATCAGCAGACCGTCAGAAAGACATCCCCCGTGAGCAGAACTCTCGTCACCGGGAGCGCCGGGCGCCTGGGCCGCAGTGTCGTCACCGCGTTCGCCGCAGCCGGGCACGAGGTGATCGGCATCGACGCCGCCCCCGGGACCCCTCCCGAGGCGGCAGCATGCCTGCCCGCCGACCTGACCGACCTCGGCGAGGCCTACGAGGTGATCGCGCGCTTCCGTCCCGAGGCCGTCATCCACCTGGCGGCGATCGCCACCCCGTTCAGCCGCAGCGACGGCGTGACCTTCCGCACCAACACCCAGCTGGCGTTCAACGTGTGCCAGGCGGCCACCGCCCTGGGCGTGCCCAAGCTGGTCGTGGCCAGCAGCCCGACGGTCATCGGGTACGGCAAGCCTGACGGCTGGTCACCCACCTACCTGCCGCTCGACGAGGACCACCCGGCCCAGCCGTGGAACGCCTACAGCCTGTCGAAGCTGGTGGCCGAGCAGACCATGCAGACGTTCGCGCGGACCTCCGAGACCCGGATGGCCGCGGTCCGGCCGTGCTACGTGGTCGCGCCCGAGGAGTGGGAGGGCGCCCCCACCCAGCAAGGCCACACCATGGCCGAGCGGCTTGACCGTCCGGAGCTCGCGGCGGTCTCGCTTTTCAACTACCTGGACGCCCGCGACGCCGCGGACATGCTGCTCGCGCTGCTGTCCAAGCTGCCGGAGCTGCCCAACGGCGAGGTCTTCTTCGCCGGGGCCGCCGACGCGCTGGCCCGCGACCCGCTGTCGGAGCTGCTGCCACGGCTCATCCCCGCCACCGCCCCCTTCGCCGCCGGACTGACCGGCAGCGCTCCCGCCTTCTCCTCCGCCAAGGCCGAGCGCATGCTCGGCTGGCAGGCCAAGCGGAGCTGGCGTACCGAACTCAAGGAGAGCCTGTGAACCTCAGCGGCGTGCTGTTCTTCCCCGTGACGCCCTTCGACGACAACGGGGCGCTGGACGAGCGGGTGCTCGCGGAACACATCCGCCAGGGCCTGGCCCACGACCCGGGCGCCGTCTTCGTGGCGTGCGGCACCGGGGAGTTCTCGGCGTTGTCGCAGGCCGAGCACGCGCTGGCCGTCCAGGTCGCGGTGGCCGCCACCGCCGGCCAGGTGCCGGTGCTGGCGGGCGCGGGCGGCCCGCTCGGCGCCGCCCTGGAGCAGGCCCGTACGGCACGCGAGGCGGGGGCCGACGGCCTGCTGCTCATGCCGCCCTACCTGACGCAGGGTTCTGTCTCCGGCTTCATCTCCTACGTGACCGCCATCGCGGCCGAGCTCCCGGTGATCGTCTACCAGCGCGGCTCCGTCGTCCTGGACCCGGCCACCGTCGTGGAGCTGGCCCGCGTCCCCGGCGTCGTCGGCCTCAAGGACGGCCTGGGCGACATCGACCGCATGCAGCGCACCGTGCTGGCCGTGCGGCGGGAGATCGGCGAGGACTTCATGTTCTTCAACGGCCTGCCGACCGCCGAGCTGACCATGCCCGCCTATCGAGGTCTGGGCATCGACCTGTACTCCAGCGCCGTGTTCGCCTTCGCCCCCGAGATCGCCAAGGCGTACTTCTCCGGCGACGAGCGGCTGCTGACCGAGTTCTACGCCCCGCTGGTCGAGCTGCGCAGCAAGGCGCCCGGCTACGCGGTCTCGCTGGTCAAGGCGGGCATCCGGCTGCGCGGCCTGAACGTCGGACCGGTGCGCGCGCCGCTGACCGACCTCACGCCCGAGCACGAGGCGGAGCTCGACACGCTGATCAAGCATGGCCTGTCCCTGGTAGCCGCATGATCGTCGATCTGACCACCACCCTGCGGTCGGCGCCCCTGGCCCGGCCGTGGGGCGCCGACGTGCCGTACAACCACGTCGTCCGCGTGGACGTCACGCTGGACGACGGCCGGGTGGGCACCGGGATCTCGTGGACGCCGCAGATCGGCGCGCACGCCGTGAAGGCCCTGCTCGACCACGACGTGCGCGACGCGGTGATCGGCCTGGAGCCGCACGCCGAAGTCGTGTGGGACCGGCTGGCCTGGCACCTGAGCGAGGCCGGGCGCGGCGGGCTGGCCACGGTCGCCATGGCCGGGCTCGACCTGGCCCTGTGGAGCCTGCGCGGCCCGCTGGTCGGCGTGCTCGGCGCGCGCCGCGCCGAGGTGCCCGTGTACGGCAGCGGCGTCAACCTGCACTACTCCCTGGAGGAGCTGGTCGCGCAGGCGACCCGCTGGAAGGGCCTGCCCGCCGTCAAGATCAAGGTGGGCAAGCCCGACCTGGGCGAGGACGTCGAGCGCGTGGCCGCGGTCCGCGAGGTCATCGGGCCCGGCACGCAGCTGATGATCGACGCCAACCAGCGCTGGGACCTGTTCCGCGCCCGGCGGGCCGTCTCCGCGCTGGAGAGGTTCGACCTGGCCTGGATCGAGGAGCCGCTGCCCGCCGACGACTGGCGTGCCCTGGCCGAGCTGCGGCGCTCCATCGACGTGCCGGTCGCCGTGGGCGAGAACGTCTACACCCTGTACGGCTTCCGCGAGCTGCTGGCCGGCGGCGCGGTCGACGTGATCCAGCCCAACGTGGTGCGGGTCGGCGGCATCACGCCGTTCCTGCGCATCGCGGACCTGGCCAGGGCCTACGACGTGCCCGTCTACCCGCACCTGCTCATGGAGCTGTCGGGACAGCTGGCGCTGTGCCTGCGTGATCCTGTCATGGTGGAACACGTGGAGGACGCGTCCCTGGCCGAGCTCGGCCTGCTCGCCGAGCCGTACCCCGTCGCCGTCGAGAACGGCCTGCTCACCGCGACCGGTCATCCGACGAGGTGGTTCGAGTGAAGATCGTCGTCGCCGGAGTGCACGGCTTCGGCAAGCACCACGTGCAGAACATCTCCCGCCTGCCGGGCGCCGAGCTCGTCGGCGTCTGCGATCCCAGGCCGGCCGACCTCGGCGTGCCGCAGTCGGCCGACCTGGGCGCGCTCGTGCGCGACACCAGGGCGCAGGTGGCGATCATCGCCACTCCGATCCACACCCACGCCGACCTGGCCGTCACCGCCCTGCGGGCCGGGGCGCACGTGCTGCTGGAGAAGCCGCCCGCGCCATCGGTCGCCGAGTTCGAGCGCATCGCCGCGGCGGTGGCCGAGACCGGCAGGGTCGTGCAGATCGGCTTCCAGTCGCTGGGCTCGGCCGCGATCCCGGTCGCCCGCTCGGTCGTGGGCGAGATCCGCGGCATCGGCGTCGCCGGCGCGTGGGAGCGGCCCAAGAGCTACTACACGCGCGCGGCCTGGGCGGGCAAGCGGCGGCTCGACGGGGTCGACGTCATGGACGGCGCGCTGACCAACCCCTTCGCGCACGCCGTGGCCACCGCCTTCTCGGTCGCGGGCCCCTCCCCCGTGGAGAGCATCGACCTGGAGCTCTACCACGCCAACGACATCCAGTCCGACGACACCTCCAGCGCCCGGGTGCGCCTGGCCGACGGCACGGTCATCACCGTCACCGTGAGCCTGTGCGCCGAGCGCCGCTACGAGCCGTTCCTGGAGCTGCACGGCTCCGACGGCACGGCGCGGCTGTTCTACACCACCGACGAGCTGGAGGCCGGCGGCGTGCGCACCGGCTACGGGCGCACCGATCTGCTGGCCAACCTGCTCGACCACCTGCGTGACGGCACCGACCTGCTGGTCCCGCTCGCCTCGACCGAGGCCTTCACCCGCTTCCTCGACGCGGTGCGCCTGGCTCCAGAACCGGCCCCGATCGAGTCGGCCGACGAGCAGGAGCGCCGCCTGGTGCCCGGCATCGCCGCCTTCGCCGCGCGCAGCGCGCGCGAGCTGAAGACCCTGTCGGAGCTGGGCTTCCCGGACGCGCCCGCCGACGACCCGTGGCCCGAGGTACGGCTGGGCCGGACGGCGTCGTATTCCTACCGCAGCGACATCGACGTCGCCTCCGCCCCCCGGCCCTACCTCCACCCGGTCGCCACCCTGGGCGGCACCGTGGTCACCGAGTTGCAGCCCGCCGACCACATCCACCACTTCGGGGCGAGCGTGGCGATCTCCGACGTGAACGGCGTCAACTTCTGGGGCGGCTCCACCTACGTGCCGGGCACCGGCCCGGTGATCCTGCCCAACCACGGCAGGCAGCGGCGCCGCAGGCTCGAACCGGTCGAGGGCGGCTACCTGGAGCACCTCGACTGGACGGGCCCCGACGGCGAGGTGCTGCTGACCGAGGAGCGCACGCTGCTCACCCGGCCGCTCGGCGACGCCTGGGCTCTGGACCTCTCCTTCACCCTGACGGGCTCGGCGAAGATCGAGAGCTCGGCGACGAAGGGCCGCGCCGGCGCAGGGTACGGCGGCTTCTTCTGGCGCGCGCCCAAGGCCTCGCCGAACCTCGACGTCTTCACCGCCGGCGCGCTGGGCGAGGACTCCGTGCACGGCAGCACCAGCCCGTGGCTCTGCCTCGTCTCCGATTCGTGGAGCCTGCTGTTCGTCCAGCACGACGTGGTCGACCCGTGGTTCGTGCGCGTCGCCGAGTATCCCGGCGTCGGACCGGCTCTGGCCTGGGACAAGCCGTTGCTGGTCGAGGGCGAACTGCGCCGGTCGATCACCGTGGTCGTCGCCGACGGCCGCATGGACCGGGAGCGGGCGGCGGAGCTGGCCGCGCGATGAGGATCCACCTCGACGGAGCGCGTGAACGGGGTGCCCGGCCGGTCCTCCTCACCTCCGTGGAACGGCGCTCGGCCGAGCCCGCCCACGGGCGCTACCCGCAGGCGTTGAAGGAGCCGGCCTGCTCCGAGGGCCGGTCGCCGGGCGGCGAGGAGGTCGGCGTCGCCGTCCACGGGGCGCTCGGGTAGCGCCCCGGCTTCCCTACCCCGGCGGGATCTCCCGCCGGGGCCTTCGTCGTGGCGCGAAATTGCAGCATTCTGCAACCGATTGTCGCTGCATCTATGAATCTTTCAGCGGGTATTGACGTGAAATCGGGATTACGTAATGGTTTCGTGCAACCGATTGTTGTGCCACCCCCCAAGTGAGGTCGTCCCGTGCGACGTCTGTTACTCCTCGCCCTGGCAGTCCTGGCACTGACGCCGACTCCGGCTGCCGCACAGCACCGCTCCACTCTCGTGGTCGCCGCCGACGGCTCGGGTCAGTTCACCACCGTCCAGGCGGCCGTCGACGCCGTGCCCCCGGGCAACACCAGGCCCGTCACGATCCTGGTCCGCGAGGGCACCTACAAGCAGCAAGTCGTCATCCCGGCCGACAAGCCGTACATCTCCCTCGTCGGCGCCACGCGTGACCCCTCCCGCGTGGTCCTGACCTTCGACGCCGCCGCCTCGCAGCAGAAACCCGACGGCTCGGGCACCTACGGCACGTCCGGGAGCGCCTCCTACGTCATCAGCGCCAACGACTTCACCGCGCGCAACCTGACCTTCGAGAACTCCTACGACGAGGCGGCCAACGGCAGCAGCCAGGCCGTCGCCGTCAGGACCGTCGGCGACCGGCAGGTCTACGACAACGTCCGCTTCATCGGCAACCAGGACACCCTGTACGCCAACTCCCCCTCGACCACGAGCTTCTCGCGGCAGTACTTCCGCAACTGCTACGTCGAGGGCGACGTCGACTTCATCTTCGGGCGGGCCACCGCGGTCTTCGACCGGTGCCGGATCAAGTCGCTGACCCGCGGCAGCACGACCAACAACGGCTACGTGGCCGCGCCCAGCACGGAGATCACCAACCCGTACGGGTTCCTGGTCTACCGCAGCCAGCTCGTCAGCACGGCGCCCAGCCAGACCGTCTTCCTGGCCAGGCCGTGGCACGCGGGCGGCTCGGCCACCGCGGTCGGGCAGCTCGTGGTGCGCGAGTCGTGGCTCGGGCAGCAGGTCAAGGAGATCCCTTACGACGACATGTCGGGCTTCTCCTGGCGGGACGCGCGCTTCGCCGAGTACCGCAACAGCGGGCCGGGCTCGACCGCGAACGCCGACCGCAAGCAGCTCACCGACGCCGAGGCGGCGCAGTTCACGCCGCAGAGGTACCTGGCGGGCGGCGACGGCTGGAACCCGGTCCCCCGCGACCACGGCCACGCGGCGACCTCGGCGGGCTCGGCCAGCGCTGCGACCTCGGAGACCTCCGCAACCTCCGCGACCTCGGTGGACACCGCCGGTGACCAGTTCGGGGCGCCGGCCTCCGCCGAGGGTCACCGCGGGCACGGTTCCTTCCGGCTCGGCCGCGAGACCCTGGCCGCCAACGACGGCTGGGCGTCGGCCACCACCGGCACGACCGGCGGCTCGGCGGCCTGGAACGACAGCGTGCACGTCGTCTCCACCCGCGCCGAGCTGGTCGCGGCGCTCGGCAACCCCGCCGACAACACCCCGCGCATCATCTACGTGAAGGGCGCCATCGACGCCGACGTCGACAGCTCAGGAAAGATCCTGACCTGCGCCGACTACGCCACCGCCGGCTACACCCTCGACGGCTACCTCGCCGCCTACGACCCCGCGGTCTGGGGCCGCACCACCCGCCCGAGCGGCCCGATGGAGGACGCCAGGAAGGCCAGCTACAACGCGATGGCCGCGCACATCACCGTGCGCCTGGGCTCCAACACCACCCTCATCGGCCTCGGCGACGACGCCGCGCTCAAGAGCTTCGGCATCCGCATCCAGAACGTCGACAACGTGATCGTCCGCAACCTGACGATCTCCGACACCTCCGACTGCTTCCCCGCCTGGGACCCGACCGACGGCGCCGAGGGCGCGTGGAACGCCTCCTTCGACAACTTCGAGGTCTCCGCCGCCACCCACGTCTGGCTGGACCACAACACCCTCGACGACGGCGACAACCCCGACTCGAACCAGCCCCTCCACTACGGCCGGCCGTACCAGGTCCACGACGGCCTGCTCGACGTGGTGCGCGGCTCCTCCTACGTCACGCTGAGCTGGAACCACCTGAGCAACCACGACAAGACCACGCTGATCGGCAACACCGACAATCCCAACAGCTACGGCGAGGCCGACAAGCTCAAGGTCACCCTGCACCACAACTACTTCGACGGCCTGGGCCAGCGGGTGCCGCGGGTGCGCTTCGGCCAGGTGCACGTCTACAACAACCTCTACAAGGGCATCACCTCCTACTCGATCGGCGTCGGCTTCGGCTCCAAGGTCTTCGCCGAGTCCAACGCCTTCGTCGGCTCCAAGCTCCTGTCGGTCATCGGCGGCACCGCGATCACCCAGCGCGGCAACCTCGTCGACGGCATCGAGACCGATCTGATCGCCGCTTCCGGGGTGACGCTCACCCCCGACGCGGGCTGGACTCCCACGTTGTTCACCCGGATCGACCCGCCCCGGTCGCTGCTGGGCACCGTCCCGGCACGCGCCGGAGCGGGGCGGATCCGCTAGCACGCGTACGGCCCGCGTTCGCGAGACGCGGGCCGTACCTGAACCCCTGGGGGCGGTCCCCAAGGGGAATCGGGGGACATCCCATCGAGGAGATCACTCCATGAGACATGTCGTATCCGCAGCCGTCATCGTTTCAACCGCCCTGGCGGGCGGCGTGCTGGCCGTGGCCACCTCGGCCAGCGCGGCAACCGTCTACACGATCAAGAACAACGCCAGCGGGCAGTATCTGACCACCGCCTCGTCCGGCGCCCAGCTCACCACGAACTCGGCGAGCAGCAGCTGGACCCTGTCGGACTCGGGCGCCCTGATCTCGTCGGTCAACGGCCTGTGCGCGGGCGTCTCCGGCGACTCGACCAGCGCCGGCAAGGCGATCGTCGCCGAGGCGTGCGACGGCTCGACCTTCCAGCGCTGGACCGTCTCCGGCACCCGCCTGGTCAACGCCGGCAGCGCCAAGTGCCTCAACGCCGAGAGCGGCCTGGTCAAGCAGAACTCCTGCGACAACGCCTCCACCAAGCAGTGGACGCTCACCCCCACCTCGGGCGGCACCCCCAGCCCGACGATCACCCCGACCCCCACGATCACGCCGACCGGCAACCCCACCACCCCGCCGCCCACCAGCGACGCGCTCTACGTCTCGCCGTCCGGCAGCGACGGCGCGGCCGGGACGATCTCGAACCCGACGACGCTCACCTCGGCGCTCACGCGCGTCGCCGCGGGCGGCACGATCTACATGCGCGGCGGCACCTACAACTACTCGTCCACGGTCACCGTCGCGACGGGCAACAACGGCACCTCCAGCGCCCGCAAGACCCTGACCGCCTACCCGGGCGAGACGCCGGTGCTCAACTTCTCGGCCCAGGCCGAGGACCCGGCCAACCGCGGCCTGGCGGTGAACGGCAACTACTGGCACGTCAAGGGCCTGATCGTCGAGCGGGCCGGCGACAACGGCATCTTCGTCAGCGGCAGCAACAACATCTTCGAGCGCACGGTGACGCGCTTCAACCGCGACACCGGCCTGCAGCTCTCGCGGACGTTGTCGAGCACCCCGCGTGACCAGTGGCCGGCCAACAACCTCATCCTCTCGGCGCTGTCGCACGACAACGCCGACTCCGACGGCGAGGACGCCGACGGCTTCGCGGCCAAGCTCACCGTGGGCGGCGGCAACGTCTTCCGCTACGCGGTCGCGCGCAACAACATCGACGACGGCTGGGACCTGTACACCAAGACCGACACCGGCGCCATCGGCGTGGTGACGATCGAGGACTCCCTCGCCTACAACAACGGCACCCTCACCGACGGCAGCCAGGCCGGCAACGGCGACCGCAACGGCTACAAGCTCGGCGGCGAGGACATCGGCGTCAACCACATCGTGCGCCGCAACTTCGCCTACAAGAACGGCAAGCACGGTTTCACCTACAACCGCAACCCCGGCACGATGACCGTGTCGAACAACATCAGCATCGACAACTCCGAGCGCAACTTCACCTTCGACGCCGGCAGCTCGGTGTTCCGCAACAACACCTCGTGCCGCTTCTCCAGCGGCTCGAACGACAAGATCGTCGGCAACTCCGACAGCTCCAACCAGTTCTACGCGGGCACGAACGGCTCGCGCTGCTCCGGCTACTCCGGCGCGCTGGGCTGGTCCTTCGCCTCCGACGGCCGCCTGGTCGTGACCCTCGGCGGGCGAGTCATCACCCCGTGACCCTCTAGTACGGCTCGCGCCGGCACTCTGCCGGCGCGAGCCGTACCTTGTTAGGACATGTAATGAAACGCTCCACCCTCCCGGCCGCCACCCTCCTCCTCACCACCCTGTGCGTGACCTCCCCCGCGCAGGCCGATCGCCCCGTCCTCGACCCCTCCCGCCCCATCGGCTGGGGAGCGGCCGCCACCGGCGGCGAGGGCGGCCCGACCTACACGGTCACCACCCGCAAGGAACTGGCCGAAGCCCTCGCGCAGCCCAGCCCCAAGATCGTCAAGGTGCGCGGCACGATCCTCGGCAACCAGACCGACGACGGCCGCCTGCTCGGCGAGCAGGACTACGCGCCTGGCTACTCCCTGACCAAGTACCTGTCGTGCTTCGTGGACGGCAAGGTCTGGAGCGACCAGGCCTTCGAGTACTGCGGCCAGATGCGCCGCCTGCGCCAGACCGGCTCCAACAACCAGAAGCGCCAGATCCAGCTGACCGTGCCCAGCGACACCACACTGGTCGGAGAGGGCACGGACGCCAAGCTCGAGGGCGTCTTCCTGTCGATCAACACCGGGACGAACATCGTCGTGCGCGGGCTGACCCTGGAGTCGCCCATCGACCACTTCACGACGTGGTCGCCCACCGACGGCGCGCTCGGCGCGTGGAACGCCAGGTTCAAGGCGTTCGGGATCGTCACCGGCACCAGGATCTGGATCGACCACAACACCTTCACCGACGGTCAGCATCTCGACCGCGACGCCCCGACCGGTCCCAACGGCAAGCCGGTCAACCGTCACGACGGCCTGCTCGACATCGAGGACGGCTCCGACCTGATCACCGTCTCCTACAACCGGTTCGTCAACCACGACAAGAACATGCTGGTCGGATCGGGTGACAGCCGCGGCGACCGCGATCGAGGCAAGTTGCGCCTGACCCTCTACGCCAACCTCTTCGACGGGATCTCGCAGCGCTCGCCGCGGGTGAGGTTCGGGGCGGTGCACGTGTTCAACAACTACTACCGAGCCTCGGCCACCGGCGAGCAGCCCGTGGTCAGCAACGACCAGGGCGGGCCGAGCCACTACCTGGGGCTGGGACTGGAGTCGAAGGTCTATTCGGAGCACAACGCCTTCGACTACGACGGCTCGCAGGACATCGTCGTGCAGAACTGGAACGCCCACCAGTTCTATGACCACCGCTCCTGGTTCAACGGCAGGCCGGTCGACGTGGCGGCCGTCGCGCGGCGCAAGTTCGAGGCCTCGAAGGCGGCCGAGCTGGCCAGGGCCGCCGAGGCGGGCACCGCGCCTGCGGCCTGGACCGCGCAGGAGTTCACCACCGACGTCGGCTGGCGTCCCTCCGAGGTGTACGGCTACCGCCCGCTGAACAACAACAACCTGGTCAAGCGCATGGTCCTGGAGCACTCGGGCCCGCAGGGCCTGTGACGCGAGCCTCCCGCCTCCCCCGCGAGGGAGGCGGGAGCGCCCTCACCACTTGCCGCCGAGCTCCTTGAGCGTGAAGACCCCTCCGGCGCGGTCGTGCAGCGGTTCGCTCAGATCCGGCTCGCCGAACTCCTCGATGAGCGGCGCGGCGTGCTCCTCCGAGTCGTCGCGCGACTCCCATCCCAGTGCCCTCGCCGCGTCGAGCGACCACCACCGGCGGTCGTTGTCCGACACCCCCCACACCACGTGGAAGCCCTCCGCGACCAGCCCCGCCTCGATGAGCGCGGCCAGGTCGCGCGCCGACATCCAGGTCGCCAGCCCGCGTGTGTCCTCCGAGGCCGGGTTGCAGGTGCCGAGCCTGATCACGGTGGAGTTGATCCCGAACCGGTCGAAGTACAGGCTGGCCAGCGCCTCCAGCACCACCTTGCTGACCCCGTAGAAGGTGTCGGGCCGGGGGAAGGCGTAGTCGGGCAGCTCGCCCCCGTCGGCTGGGCGGGTGTGGAACCCGGCGGCGTGGTGGCTGCCCATGAGCACCAGGTGGCGGATGCCCTCGGCCCGCGCGGCCTCCATGAGGATCTGGCTGCCCGTGATGTTGGCGCGCACGATGTCGTCCCACGGGTGCTCGCGGCTCTGCCCGCCGAGGTGGACGACCGCGTCCACGCCCTTGGTCACCGCCGCCATCGCCTCGGGGTCGGCCAGGTCGGCCTGGACGAACTCCTCCCCCTCGCCGGGCTCGACGGGCACCAGGTCGGTCAGCCGCAGGGTGCGTCCCGGCCTGGCCAGGAGGGGCCGCAGGAGAATGCCGAGCTTGCCGGCCGCGCCGGTCACCAGGATCCGCATAGGTCTCCACCGAGGGGTTCGTAAGCCTTGTTGACTATGACCCGAATCACAATATACGTTCCGCTGGACGAAATGCACATCACCAGACAACGTCCAAGTATGTGAACGGGAGGCGGTCCGATGACACGCCATCTGCTCGGCGTCGCGGTGTTAGTCGTGACCCTCGCGGCTTGTGGTTCGGGTGGAGCGGGATCTGACGAAGCGCTGGACATCTGGATCAGGCAGGCGCCCGACTCCGACTCCGCGAAGACGGCCCAGAAGCTGGCCGACGCCTTCACGAAGGCCAGCGGGGTCAAGACCAAGGTCACCGCGATCTTCGACGACTTCGAGACCAAGCTCCAGCAGCAGGCCGCCCAGAAGAACCTGCCGGACATCGTGATCAACGACACCGCCCAGCTCGGCAACATGCAGGGACAGGGCTGGTTGCGCGAGGTCGACAAGGCCTCCCTGGCCGGCGGCGACAAGCTCGCGGAAGGCGCGTGGAAGGCCGCCCAGGCCGGCAACGGCAAGCACTACGCCGCGCCGTTCTCCGCCCAGTCGTTCGCGCTGATCATGCGCAAGGACTGGCGCGAGAAGGTCGGCATGGAACCGCCCAAGACCTGGGAGGAACTGGCCGCGCTCGCCAAGGCCTTCACCGAGAAGGACCCCGACGGCAACGGCCAGGCCGACACCGCCGGCTTCGTCATCCCGGCCGGCACCAAGCGCGGCTACGCCTCCTGGTACGCCTCCTCGCTGATCTACGCCAACGGCGGCGACTTCCTCACCAACAACGCCGGCAAGTTCACCCCGGCCGTCAACCAGCCCAACGCCGTCGAGGCGGTCAAGTTCCTGCAGGACCAGTTCTGCACCGCCAAGTCGGTCAACCCCGGCGCGGTCAGCAACGACACCACCGTCACCCACGAGGTCTTCGAGAAGGGCCAGGGCGGCATCTACCTCGTCGGGCCCTACGTGCTGGCGCGTTTCGTCAAGAGCCTGGGCGCCGACAAGATCGAGGTCCACCCGGTGCCCAAGGGCCCGTCGGGCGGCCCCGGCACCCTCGGCGAGGGCGAGAACGTCTACCTGATGGCCGGTTCGGCGCAGGAGGACAACCAGAAGAAGTTCGCCGAGTTCGCCATCTCCCCCGAGGGCCAGCGGATCGGGATGAACAAGGACGCCCCCGGCGCGATCGTGCGCCTGCCCGTCAACACCACCATCGACATGGCCGCCGAGCGCCAGGACCCGGGCTGGAAGGTCTTCGCCGACGCCTACCCGACCGCGGTCTACAGCCAGCCGGTGCCGAACTGGGCGCCGATCCGCCAGACCTCGGCCGACGCGATCAACGCGGTGTGGGCCGACTGCTCCGCCGACGTCAAGACCGCCATGGACGGCCTGGCGACCAAGCTGACTGCGGAATTGCAGAACCAGAAGGCCTCATGAGCATGACCCTCGTGCGCGAGGACAAGCGCCTGAGCCCCCACCGCCGGCAGACCCGGCGGCGGGGGCGCCGGCTCGTGCCCTGGCTCTTCCTCGCCCCGGCGCTGATCCTCTTCCTCTACTTCAAGTTCATCCCGATGTTCGAGAACCTCCGGATGAGCTTCTTCAAGGTGCAGACCTTCCTCGGCGACGAGTTCGTGGGCCTGGACAACTACCGCCGGCTCATGAACGACGACGCGTTCCTGAGCGCGATGTGGCACAGCGTCGTGCTGGCCGTCGGCGCCACCATCGGCTCGCTGGTGCTGGGCCTGGTCCTCGCGTTGCTGATCGAGGGGACGGCCAGGCATCTGTGGTTCGTGCGCACCGCGGCCTTCCTGCCGGTGGTCGTGACCATGGCGGCGGTCGCCGAGATCTGGCGCATCATGTACCACCCGGCGGAGAGCGGCCTGATCAACTCGATCATCGGGTTCTTCACGATCGATCCGCAGCCGTTCCTGTCGAGCGAGGACTCCTCGCTGTTGTCGATCATGGGCATGATGATCTGGCGCGGCACGCCGTACGACATGATGATCTTCCTGGCCGGGCTCGTGGGCGTCGACCGCACCCTCTACGAGGCCGCGGCCGTCGACGGCGCCTCGACCTGGCAGCGCCTGTGGAACATCACGCTGCCCGCGCTCCGCCCGGTCTTCTGGATCCTGGCCACCCTGGCCGCCATCCGGGGCCTGCGCGTCTTCGTCGAGGTCTACGTGCTGACCAACGGCGGGCCGAACGGCTCCTCCGAGGTGCTGATGACCCTGATCTACAAGATGGGCTTCCAGAGCAACGAGCTCGGCGTGGCCGCGGCGGGCTGCATCGTGCTGTTCGCGGCGACCCTGGCGCTCACGATCGTGGTGCAGCTGATGCGCAGGAGGCAGGCGCCGTGACCCCCCATCGATTCGACAGCGCCCTGGGCCTGGAGGCCAGGCGCGGCCCGGTGGCGACGGTCCTGAAGCTGCTGCTGTACCTGGGCATGATCCTGGTCTTCGCCGGCCCGCTGTGGGGCCTGCTGGTCAGCGCCTTCGGCCAGACCCTCGACCCGACCAGCTTCGCCCTGTGGCCCGACGGCTTCACGCTGGAGAACTTCGCCCAGGCGGCCGACAAGAACGTCTACGGCTACCTGTTCAACTCCTTCGTCGTGGTCGGCTTCGGGCTGCTGCTCCAGATGCTCGTCAGCGTCTTCGCCGCCTACGCCCTGGCGCGCAAGAAGTTCCGCGGCATGACCGTGGTCATGCTGATCATGCTGGCCACGATGATGCTGCCCGAGGAGATCATCGCCATCCCGCTCTCGCTGGTGCTGGCCGACATGCCGCTCCTCGACGTGCGGCTCATCGACACCTACGCGGGCATGATCCTGCCCGTCGGGGCGTGGGGCTTCTCCATCCTGGTGATGACCGAGTTCATGAAGGAGGTCCCGGTCGAGCTGGAGGAGGCCGCCCGGATCGACGGCGCGGGCGAGCTGCGCACCTTCTTCACGATCATCCTGCCGCTGTGCCGTCCGGCGCTGGGCGTGATCGGCGTCTTCGGCTTCACCATGATCTGGGACCAGTACCTGCTGCCGCTCATCGTCGCCAACGATCCGGGCTACTACACCCTGCCCATCGCGCTGCGATCGTTGCGCTCCGACGAGGAGGTGGGCATCGGCGTGCTGCTGGCCGCGACCCTCCTGGCGCTGCTGCCGTCGATCATCGCCTTCCTGGCGTTCCAGCGGCAGTTCATGCGCGGGCTCACCAGCGGCGCGGTCAAGGGATAGGTGTCCACATACATGGATCTCATCCCCTATTCTGGATCTTATGGAGCCTTCGATGGTGAAGTCGGCGGAGCGCACCGTTCGCATCCTGGAGATGTTGTCGTCATCGCCCGACCGGCTGTCGCTGGCCGAGCTCCAGCATCGCACGGGCTTCCCGCGCAGCAGCCTGCACGCGCTGCTGCGGACCCTGGCCGAGCTGAAGTGGATCGAGGCGCCTCCCGGCGAGTCCGCCTACGGCATCGGGCCGCACGCCCTGCTGACCGGGACCGCCTACCTCGACAAGGACCCGGCTCTGCCGTACGCGCAGGAGACCCTGGAGGACCTGCGCGAGGAGATCGGGCACACGGTGCACTTCGCCCGGCGCGACGACGGTCACGTGTTGTACCTGGCGACCCGCGACTCGCGCGTCGCCCACCACGTGATCCCGAGGGTGGGCCGCCGCCTGCCCGCCCACGTCACCGCGCTCGGCCAGGCGCTGCTGGCGCAGCTCACCAACGACGAGGTGCTCGGCCTGCTGCCCGCGGAGCTGACGGCGCTCACCGAGCACACCATCACCGACTCGGCCAAGCTGATGGACGAGCTCGACCAGGTGCGCTCGCGCGGCTGGGCGCACGAGCGCGAGCAGGGCACGCGCGGGGTGGCCTGCGTGGCCGTCGCGGTCGACTACCGCATCCCGGCCACCGACGCGATCAGCGTCTCGATGCCCGCCTCGCTGCCGCCCTCCGGGGTCGAGCAGGTCGCCGAGGCGGTCGTGCGGCACACCCGCAAACTCGCTGCCACTCTGCGCCGGGAGGGCATCCGATAATCCATCATCCGGCGCATCCTCGGAGGGATCTCGGTTATGCGTCTTGATGGTGTCCTCTTCTTCCCGGTGACCCCGTTCGCGCCAGACGGCTCGGTGGCCGAGTCCGTCCTGGCCGAACACGTCTCCGCGGGAGTGGAGTCGGGGGCGGGCGGTGTGTTCACCGCCTGCGGCACCGGCGAGTTCAACGCGCTCGACCTGGCGGAGTACCGGCAGGTCGTGGCCACCTCCGTGGCCGCGGCGGGCGGCCGGGCGCCGGTCCTGTCCGGGACGGGCGGACCGCTGCCCGCGGCCCGCGCCTTCGCCGCCGAGGCCCAGGCGCTGGGCGTCGACGGACTGTTGCTGCTGCCTCCCTATCTCGTGTCGTCGCCTCCCGGCGGCCTGGTGTCCTACGTGCGGGCCGTCGCCGAGAGCGTCGAGCTGCCGATCATCGTGTACGGCAGGGCCAACGCCAGGTTCGGCCCGCGGGCCGTCGCCGAGCTCGCCGGCATCCCGAACGTGATCGGCTTCAAGGACGGCATCGGCGACTTCGACCTGCTGCAGCGCATCATCCTCACGGTGCGGCAGGAGACCGACCGTGCGTTCACCTTCTTCAACGGGCTCCCCACCGCCGAGTTCACCATGCCCGCCTACCGGGGACTCGGGGTCACCCTCTACTCCTCGGCCGTCTTCGCCTTCGCGCCGGAGATCGCCCTGGCCTTCTACAAGGCGCTGACCTCGGGCGACGAGGTGCTGTGCCAGCGGCTGCTGACCGGGTTCTACCTGCCGCTGGTGGAGCTGCGCGACAAGGTGCCGGGCTATGCGGTCTCCCTGGTCAAGGCCGGGGTACGGCTGCGCGGGCTCGACGCCGGCGCGGTGCGTCCCCCGCTGGTCGACGCCGCGCCCGAGGACGTCGCCGAACTGGAGCGGCTCATCGCCGCCGGCAGGGACATCGCGGGTGTGTGAAGCGGTCGCGCCGGGCGCCGGGTCCGTGCGACCCGGCGCCGGCCGTGGTGCGTCAGCGGGCGAGCACGCCGTCGACCCGCTGCGGGACACCCAGCGGGTTGGAGTCCTGCAGCTCCTGCGGGAGCAGCTCGGCGGGCCAGTCCTGGTAGGCGGTGGGCGCCAGCCAGCGGGCGATCGCGGTGGCGCCGACGGAGGTGAAGGTGGTGGTCGCCGAGGGCCACGGTCCGCCGTGGTGCATCGCCCAGGTGACGGCCACGCCGGTGGGCCAGCCGTTCCACACCAGCCGCCCCGCCGTACGGGTCAGGACCTCGACCAGCGGCGCGGCCTCGGCCGGGTCGGTGGCGTGCACGGTGGCGGTGAGCGAGCCCTCCAGGCGCGCGAGCACGCCGGGCAGATCGGCGACGTCGCGGTAGGTGACGACGATGGATGACGGACCGAAGCACTCCTCGGCGACCGCGGGCAACTGCGCGGCGAAGCTGTCGAGGTCGGTGGTGAAGAGCTTGGGCTCCACGGCCCAGGCGCCCTCGCCGGCCCGGCCGGTGGCCAGCAGGGTCAGCGACGACAGCCGCTCGACGCCGCTGGTGTACCCGTCGCGGATGCGGGAGGAGAGCATGGGCGTGCCGGTGGAGGCGGAGACGGCCTCGGCGAAGTCCTTCACCACGTCCTCGGGGGCGAACACGAGGCCGGGGTTGGTGCAGAACTGCCCTGACCCGAGCGTCAGCGAGGCGGCGAATCCCTGGGCCAGTCCCTCGCGCCGGGCCGAGGGCAGCACGACCACCGGGTTGACGCTGCCGAGCTCCCCGAAGAACGGGATGGGCTCGGGCCGCTCGTCGATGAGCGCCTGGATCGCCTTGCCGCCGGGCACCGAGCCGGTGAAGCCGACCGCGGAGACCGAGGGGTGCCGGGCCAGCCACGCGCCCGACTCCATACCGTGGACCAGGCCGAGCAGGTCGGCCGACGGGAGCGCGGAGCGGATCACCGTGGCGGTCAGCTCCGAGGTGCCGGGGTGGCCGGGGTGGGCCTTGACGACCACCGGGCATCCGGCGGCCAGCGCGGAGGCCACGTCACCTCCGGCCACGGAGAAGGCGAAGGGGAAGTTGGAGGCGGAGAAGACGCCGACCACGCCGGGCAGCGGGCGCAGCATGCGCCGCACGTCGGGCTTGGGCGGGGTGAGCGAGGCGTCCGCGTGGTCGATGATCGCCTCGGCGTATCCCCCGTCGCGGATGACCTGGGCGAAGAAGCGGAACTGCCCGGCCGAGCGGCCGATCTCGCCGCGCAGCCGTACCTCTCCGAGCGCGGTCTCGCGGTCGGCCAGCGGCCAGAGTTCCTCGGCGCGCGCGGTCAGGTCGTCGGCGACCGCCTCCAGCACGCGGGCGCGCTCCTCGGCCGGGGTGCCGCGCCAGGCCTGCCCCGCTTCCAGGGCTGCGGCGACCGCCGCGTCCACCCCGGCGCGGTCGGTCTCGGGGAGTTCAAGGCCGGTGGGCTGGCCGGTGCGGGGGTCGAATCCCTGAATCATCCGAAAAGCACCCTTTCAGTGAAATGTCATATAGCTCAAGTCTATATGTCTATGAATATGGTATCTGTTCACATATATGGACGGAGTTTAGAGTGAAGATCAGCGAAATCCGGGTCACCCCCGTCGCCTTCCGCGATCCGCCCCTCCTCAACGCGGCCGGCGTGCACGAGCCGTGGGCGCTGCGCACCATCGTCGAAGTGATCACCGGCGACGGCCTGTCCGGCCTGGGCGAGACCTACGGCGACCTCGACCACCTCCAGAAGGTGCGACAGTGCGCGCAGGCGCTGGTCGGCGTGGACGTGCACCAAACCAACGAGATCTACCGGCGCATCGACGCGCTCGTCGGCGACGTGGTCAGCGACCTGCACGGGCTGACCGGCGTGGCCACCAAGGAGAAGAGCGTGGACCGGGTGTTCGCCACGTTCGAGGTGGCCTGCCTGGACATCCGCGGCAAGGCGGCCGGCGTGCCCGTCGTCGACCTGCTCGGCGGGCGGGTGCGCGACGCCGTGCCGTACAGCGCCTACCTGTTCTACAAGTGGGCCGGGCACCCCGGCCAGGCCGACGACCGGTTCGGCGCGGCGCTCGACCCCGAGGGCATCGTCGAGCAGGCGCGCTCCCTCATCGACCGCTACGGCTTCCAGTCGATCAAGCTCAAGGGCGGCGTCTACGAGCCCGCCCAGGAGGTCGCCGCCATCCGCGCGCTCGCCGAGGCCTTCCCCGGCGTCCCACTGCGGCTCGACCCCAACGCCTCCTGGACCGTGGAGACCTCGATCTGGGTCGGCAAGGAGCTCGACGGGATCCTGCAGTATCTGGAGGACCCGGCCGTCGACATCCCGAGCATGGCGGCCGTCGCCGCACATGTGCCGATGAAGCTGGCCACCAACATGTGCGTCGTGACACCCGCGCACCTGCCGCCCGCCGTCGCGCAGGGGGCCATCGGCGTGCTGCTGCTCGACCACCACTACTGGGGCGGCCTGACCAGGTCGGCGCAGATCGCCGCGCTCTGCGACACCTTCGGCCTCGAACTGTCGATGCACTCCAACTCCCACCTGGGCATCAGCCTGGCCGCCATGACCCACCTGGCCGCCGCCACGCCGAACCTCACGCACGCCTGCGACACGCACACCCCCTGGCAGGACGGGCAGGACGTGGTCGCGCCAGGCGCGCTGCGCTTCGTCGACGGCGCCGTGCCCGTGCCCGACGGGCCCGGACTCGGCATCGAACTGGACCGCGACGCGCTGGCCCGCATGCACGAGCAGTATCTCGCCTGCGGGATCACCTCCCGCGACGACACGGGCTACATGCAGCGGTTCGAGCCCGGCTTCTCGACCAGGAGGCCGCGCTGGTGAACATCGCCTACGTCTACCCGTGGGACGTCGTCGGCGACCCGACGGCCGCCGCCCGCATCGCGTCGCTCGGCGTCGAGGCCGTCGCGCTGGCCGCCTCCTACCACTCGGCCCGCGTCGTCACCCCCTACCACCCCGACCACCGGGTGCTGGAAGTGGCGCACTCCGCCTTCTACCTGCCCGTACGGCCCAGCGCCTGGGGCCGGCTGGTGCCCGCCTCCCCCACCTGGACCGCCGCCGACTCCTGGTCGCAGGCACGTGACGCGCTCCGCGAGGCCGGGCTCAAGGTGCTCGCCTGGACCGTGCTGACGCACAACTCCTGGCTCGGCTCCCGCAACCCGGACATGGTGGTGCGCAACGCCTTCGGCGACCCCTACCCGCACGCGCTCTGCCCCGCCCACGACGACGTGCTCGACTACTGCGAGCGCCTGGTCCGCGAGATCGTGACCGCCGGCGAACCCGACGGGATCATCCTGGAGGCGTGCGGTCCGATGGGTTACGGCCACCAGAGCCCGCACGAGAAGACCGCGGGCGCCGACTGGACCGGCGTGCACCAGGACCTGCTGTCGTTGTGCTTCTGCGCGGCCTGCGCGGACCGGTATCCCGCCGGCACCCTGCAGGCCGTCCGCGCCGCCGTGGACGGCTCCCCCACCTCCACGGCCGACACGCTCGGCTCCCCCACCTCCATGGCCGACACGCTCGGCTCCCCCACTTCGATGGCCGACGCGCTCGGCGACCTGCACGACCAGGTGCGTGAGGTCAGGGTCGCACTCTCGGCCGGCCTGCGCGAGCGCGTGCTGCCCGCCTGCGGCGAGCTGCCGGTCACCCTGCACGCCAACCCCGACCCGTGGGCGACCGGCGCCTTCGCCGCGCTGCCCGCCGGCGACCCGCGGGCGCACGCGCTGGTCGGCAACTGCTGGGGCGATCCGGTGACCGACGCCGGCCGCCTCGGCGCCCTCGGCGCCCTGGCCGCCGAGGGGCAGCGGGTCGGCGCCTACGTGCTGGCCCTGCCGCCCCGCCCCGCCGACCCCGGCGTGCTCGCCGAGCAGCTACAGATCTACGGCAAGTCGGGGGCGCAGGAGTTCCACCTCTACCACGCGGGCCTGGCCTCCCCTGCCCGGCTCGACGCCCTGCGGGAGGCCCTCGCCCGGCAGTGACGTGTCAGGTGACCATCGCCAGCCAGGGCTCGTGCGCGCCGCCGAACGGGCCCTGGCGCTCCTTCACCGCCGTCATCAGCAGGCGGGCGGTCTCCTCGGCCTGGGCGATCAGCTCGTCCGGGTACTTCATGACCCGCTGGTGCTCCTCGAACTCGTCCACGTCGTCCAGGTAGACCTCGCCCTCGACCGGCCTGATCACGTCGAGGTCCAGGTCCGCCATGGTCACCGTGTCACCGTCCCACACCGGCACCGTGGTCACGTCGACGTAGACCTCGCAGTTGTGCGGCATCGCGTTGAACAGCGCCACCCAGCCCTCGTCACGCGGGAAGAGCATCACGAACGCCTGCTCCCACACGACCGGCGGCCCGTCGCCCTTGCGCCCGACCGTGCCCGCCACGGCCCCCATCCAGACCCCGTACTCGTCCTCACCCAGCCTGCGGCTCGGATGATGCCAGTGCAGGGTCCCGTCGTACTTGGTGTACACCACTCTCATTTCGGCGAAACTATCACCAACCCGCTCTCGTAGGCCGCGATCACCAGCTGGGCCCGGTCCCGGGCACGCAGCTTGGACAGCAGGCGGCCGATGTGCGTCTTCACCGTCGCCAGGCTCAGATGCAGATGCGCGGCGATCTCGGAATTGGCCAGGCCACGGGCGACCAGCAGCAGCACCTCGCGCTCCCGCTCCGTGACGCCCTCCAGGCTCACGCCCGGCGACCTGCCGCGCACGTACTCCTCGATCAGACGGCGGGTGACCGTCGGCGCCAGGAGCGACTCGCCCGCCGCGACCGTCCTGATGCCGGTGAGCAGGTCGGCCGGCGGGGTGTCCTTCAGCAGGAACCCCGAGGCTCCGGCACGCAGACCGTCGTAGACGTGGGCGTCGAGGTCGAACATGGTGACGATCAGGACCTTCGCGACGCCCGCGATGCGGCGGGTGGCCTCGATGCCGTCCATGCGCGGCATGCGCACGTCCATGAGGACCACGTCGGGGCGCTCGCGGAGGGTCACCTCGACGGCCTCGAACCCGGTCGCCGCCTCGCCGACGACCGCCAGGTCGGGCTCGGACTCCACGAGGGCGCGGAAACTGCCTCTGAGCAGGGCCTGGTCATCGGCCACCACGACGCGGATCATGGGCGGGCCTCCTGCTGGAGGTACGGGAGGGTGGCCATCACACGGAAGCCGCCCCCGGGGCGCGGGCCAGCCTCGAACGCCCCGCCGTACATCGCGACCCGCTCGCGCATCCCGATCAGGCCATGCCCCTCGGCGACGGCCGGCTGCCGTGTCGCGCTCGCGCGTTTCTCAGTGGCCGCCGGTCGTGTCGCGCTCGTGCCGTTCCCGGTGGCCGCCGGTCGTGTCGCGCTTGTGCCGTTTCCGGTGGCCGCGTGCCGTACGATGCCCGCGACGTGGCTCGTGGCCGCCCGCTGTTTGGCGGGTCGCCCCTCGTCCGTCACCTCGATCCGCAGCACGCCGCCTTGGTCGGCGACCACCACCCGGCATGCCGCTCCCCGCGCGTGCTTGGCGGCGTTCGTCAGCGCCTCCTGCACGATCCGGTAGCACGCCAGCCCGGCCCCCTCCGGCACCTCCCCTTCCACGTCGAGCTCCAGCACGCCCCCGTTGCGCTCCACCAACTCCCCCAAGCCCGAAATGCCGGGCATCGGGCGCAGCGACGGCTCCGCCCGCAACACCCCCAGCAACAACCGCATCTCGTTCAACGACCCCCGGCTCGTCGTCTCGATCACCGCCAGCGCCTCCCGCGCCTGCTCCGGACGCCGGTCGAGCACATGGTTGGCCACCCCCGCCTTGACGGCGATCAACCCCATGCTGTGCGTGACCACGTCGTGCAACTCCCGCGCGATCCTCAGGCGCTCGTCGGCCACGGCCTGCTCGGCGGCCCGCGCCGCGTCGCGGGCCGCGTACGTGCGCCGCTCGTGCACCGCCCGCCCCACACTCCACGCCCCCGCCAGCGCGGCCAGCCCGAACATGATGTCCACCGCCGTGCGCGCCCTGCTCCCTTCGGGCACCGCTCCGGCCACGGCCAGGAAGGCCAGCAACCCCACGCCGACCGCCGACACCGTCACCGTGGACGCCCAGCGGTTCTCCCCACCCGTGGAGGCGACGGTGTAAAGCGCGTAGGCCGGGGCGAGATACGCATACCCGACGGAACCCATCGCGACCGCCGCCACCGCCACCGCCAGGACCAGCCAGAACACCGTCCGCGGCCACACCCGGCGCACCGCCAGCGGCAGGGCCAGCAGCACCCCCAGCACCGGGCGGTCCGTCGCGGGCAGGATCGCCATCGTCAGCACCACGGCCACCAGCACGTCCAGTCCGACCAGCTGGGTACGGCTCAGCCGCCTGGCGAAGAAGGGACGCACCTCGGTCATTCCGACGACGCTAGCCGCTGCCACCGCGGGCCGCGTCAACCCCAGGTCTGACCCGGACCGCGAAGCCACCGCCGCGTCACCCAGGTCCCGCCCGGACCGCGAAACCACCGCCGCGTCATCCCCTGGTCTGATCCCCGGGTGCGAGATCGGTCCCCGGTCTGACGACCCGCCCCCGCCTCGCGGGAGAGCGTGAACCCCGTGATCGACGTCAAACACCTGACCAAGACCTACGCGAGCACCACCGCCGTCGACGACCTCTCCTTCCGCGTCGAGCCAGGCCAGGTCACCGGCTTCCTGGGCCCCAACGGAGCGGGCAAGTCCACGACGATGCGCCTCATCCTGGGCCTTGCCACCCCGACCAGCGGCCAGTCCCTCGTCAACGGCCACCCCTACCGCGACGCGCCCGAGCCGATGCGCGAGGTGGGCGCCCTCCTCGACGCCACCGCCGTGCACCCCGGCCGCAGCGCCTACAACCACCTGCTGGCCCTGGCCGCCACCCACGGCATCGGCGAGATCCGCGTCGCCGACGTCCTGGCGCAGGTCGGGCTCACCTCGGTGGCCAGGAAACGTGTGGGCGGATTCTCCCTCGGCATGAAGCAACGGCTCGGCATCGCCGCAGCGCTGCTCGGCGACCCGCCGGTGCTGATGTTCGACGAGCCGGTCAACGGCCTCGACCCCGACGGCGTGCGATGGATCCGCCACCTCATGCGCGAGCTGGCCGCGGAAGGCCGGACGATCCTGCTGTCGAGCCACCTCATGAGCGAGATGGCCCTCACCGCCGACCATCTGATCATCATCGGCCGCGGCAGGCTCATCGCCGACACCCCGCTGGCCGACCTGACCAGCGCCTACCCCTCGCTGGAAGAGGCGTACCTGCAGTTGACGGGCTCCAGCGTGGAGTACCGATGAGAGCCGAATGGATCAAGCTCAGAAGCACCGCCTCCACCCATTACGCCCTCGCCACGGCGGCCCTCGTCTTCGTGCTGGGCGTCGCCTGGACCCTCTACGTCGACTCCATCTGGCACGAGCGCGGCCTGCGTTCCGCCGCGGCCGCCGAGGAGGGCTTCCTGCCGGTGGTGCAGCTGGCCGTCGCCGTCATCGGTGTCCTGGCCGTGACCGGGGAGTACGCCACCGGCCTCATCCGCCAGACGCTCACCGTCGCCCCGCGCCGCGGCCGCCTGCTCCTCGACAAGGTCGCCGTGGTGGCGCTCACGGCCTTCGCCGTCAGCGCCGCCGTCCTGCTGGCCACCGCCTCGGCCGCGCGCCTGGTCGGCGACTACCCCATGCCCGAGCTCGACGTCGCGCAACTCCTCGCGCACGCCCTCGCCGCCACCGTCCTGGCCCTGGCCGGGCTCGGCCTCGGGGTCGTCACCCGTTCCACGGCGGGCGCCGTGTCGGGGGTGGTGGCGCTGCTGTTCGTCGTCCCCGGCATCGTCAACTTGCTGCCGACGCCGTGGAACACCCGGATCGGATCGTTCCTGCTGCCCAACCTGGTGCCGCGGGCCTTCCCGCCGGAGCAGGCCGGGCTCGAACCGATCGGGCTCCTGCTCCTCTACGCCGCCGTTCCCCTGGCCGCCGCCTGGGCCGTGTTCACCAGGAGAGACGTATGATGCCGCACACCCTGCGCGCGGAGTGGATCAAGCTGCGCTCGCTCCGCTCCACCTGGCTCACCCTGGCCGTCTCGCTCGGCTCCATCCTCATGGCGGCGGGGCTTTCGCTCATGGCCAACGGCATGTACGACGCCGCCCCCGCCTCCCGGCGCGACGCCGCGCAGCTGACCGAGCTCGAAGACGTCGTGATCATCGTGCCGCAACTGTGCCTGGGCATCCTCGGCGTACTCGCCGCCGTCAAGGACATCCCGGCCAGCTACATCGCCGTCCCCCGCCGCTGGCCGGTCCTCGCGGGCAAGGCCGTCGGCATCGCCGCGTGCGGCCTCATCGTCGGGCAGGTGACGATGTTCGGCTCCGCCCTGGTGACGCGCCTCGTCGTGGGCGAACGGTTCCACCTCGAACCGCTCGCCGACCGGGTGCCGCTGCTGGTGGTGTCAGGCCTGTCGGTCGTGGTGCTCGGCCTGCTCGGGCTGGGGCTCGGCACCCTGCTGCGCTCGGTCGCGGCGTGCGTGGCGCTGCTGGCGGGGGTGTTGTACGTGTTTCCGATCATCTCCTTCAACCTGCCGGGGGTGATGGGTGAGTGGGGGCGCTCGATCATGATCGGCGGGCTGCCGCGACTCGCCGTGGGGGCAGACCTGACCAACACCGTGTACGGCACGCGCCTGTCGGCCACGGGCGCCGCCGCGGTGTTGGCGGCGTACGCGGTGGTGCCTTTGGCCGCGGGGGTCTGGGCCCTGCGCCGCCGCGACCTCTGACGCACCGAGCAACGACCACCGCTCCCCCAGCGTCCCGCGCTTGTCCCCGTGGCCTGCCGTACACCCGGTCCACGGCCTGGCACCCGCCGCTGCTCGCGGCGCGGCACTCGCCCATCCCCACGACCGGCGCCTGCCCATGGCCGGGCTTTGGCCCATCCCCACGACCGGCGGACGCCCCACCCATGGCCCGGCACCACGACCGGCGCCTGCCCCGCCAACGGCCCGGCACCAACCGCAGGCACCCACGGTCGGCATCCGCCGTACACCCCACGCGACCCCTGCCCCCGGGCACCCGAAACGCGCCGGGGGGGGGGGGGGGGGGGGGGGGGGGGGGGCGGGGGGGGGGGGGCGCGGCGGCGGGGGGGGGCGCGGGGGGGGGGGGGGCGCGGGCGGCGGTG
>NZ_JBITGL010000001.1:915244-970833 GCF_044456985.1 Nonomuraea sp. NPDC050663 | reverse complement strand
GACGGCGGCGGCCACAAAGCCCACGGCCGCGCCACCGGCAGCCGCAACAGCTCCGCCCACCGCGACCCCACCCGGCCACGCACCCGCCACGGCCGCCCCAACCTCGGCTACAGCTACCTGCACAACGCCGTCGACGACCACTCCCGCCTGGCCTACACCGAAATCCTGCCCGACGAGACCCGGGAAAGCGCCGTCGCGTTCTGGCAGCGCGCCCACGCCTACTTCGCCGCCGCCGGAATCACCGTGCGCCGCGTGCTGACCGACAACGGCTCCTGCTACCGCTCCCACCTGTGGCGCGACACCCTGAACGCAGCCGGCATCACCCACAAACGCACCCGCCCCTACCGGCCCCAAACCAACGGCAAAGTCGAACGCTACAACCGCACCCTGCTGGAGGAATGGGCCTACAGCAGGCTCTACACCAGCGAAAACGAACGCCGCCGGACACTCCCACAGTGGCTACACGCCTACAATCACCACCGCGGTCACACCGCACTCGGTGGCCAGCCACCTGCCAGCCGCGTTCCTAACCTCTCAGGTCATTACAGCTAGGCGTCGGCCTTCGCGCTGGCGTCGGCCTTCGCGCTGGCGTCGGCCTTCGCGCTGGCGTCGACCTTCGTGCTGGCGTCGACCTTCGCGCTAGGCGTCGACCTTCGCGCGCACGGGGCCGGTCGAGCCGCGCACGACCAGCTCGGGCTCGAAGAGCAGCTCCTCCGTCGAGGCCACCGCCCCGTCGATCTGGCTCACCAGCAGCGTGACGGCCGTGCGCCCGATCGACTCCAGCGGCTGGCGCACGGTGGTGAGCGGCGGATGCGTGCAGTTCATGAAGGCCGAGTCGTCGTAGCCGACGACGGAGACGTCCTCGGGCACCGACAGGCCCAGACGCCGCACGGCTCTTATGGCACCGAGGGCGAGCACGTCGCTGGCGCAGATGATGCCGGTGATACCGCGCTTGACCAGGCGGTTGGTCACGGCCTGGCCGCCCTCCAGGGCGAAGAGGCTGCGCTCCACGTCCTGCGGCCCGACCTCCAGCCCGGCCTTGGCGGCCTCGGCGCGGAAGGCCTGGAGCTTGCGGTTGGAGGGCACGTGGTCCTCGGGGCCGAGCACCATGCCGATGCGTTCGTGGCCCAGCGAGACCAGGTGGCCGAAAGCCTGCTCGACGGCGACCTCGTCGTCGGTCGACACCCGCGGGAAGGCCAGGCCCTCGGTGGCGGCGTTGACCAGCACCACGGGCAGGCGCAGCTCCAGCAGGCGGTGGTAGTGGTCGTGGGGCGCGTCGTCCTCGGCGAAGTGGCCGCCGGCGAAGACCACGCCGGAGACCTGCTGGTCGAGCAGCATCTCGACGTAGTCGGCCTCGGACAGGCCGCCTGCCGTACGGGTGCAGAGCACGGGGGTGAAGCCGCGCTGGGCCAGCGCGCCGCCGACCACCTCGGCCAGCGCGGGGAAGATCGGGTTGGCCAGTTCCGGGAGCACCAGGCCGACCAGGCGGGCACGTTCGCCGCGCAGCTGGGTGGGCCGCTCGTAGCCGAGCACGTCGAGCGCGGTGAGCACGGCCGCGCGGGTCGCCTCGGAGACGCCGGGCTTGCCGTTCAGCACGCGGCTGACGGTGGCTTCGCTGACGCCGACCTTCTTGGCGACCTCGGCGAGCCGACGGGTGGCGGTGCGGCCGGACGCCGGGGATTCAGTCACGAGCGCAAGCATACTGCGGCACTTGCGCAAGGGCTTGCGCTCCCCGGGACGAAGGTCCTGGAAACGACGAGCGCACAACGGCGACACAAGGGCCGTGCGCACATCAACTGCAGCTGTCAGTCGAGTATCTGCGAAATCTAGTCGAAATATTGCAGCCTTCTGCGAGCCATCTTATGGTGAGGCCAACTCAGCACGCCCCAAGAGAGGTTCGCACCCCCCATGAGGCCCCCCATGAGACAACGCCCCTCGATCCTTCGCCTGGTTGCGGTCATGATCGCGACCTTACTCGCGGCCGTCGGCTTACCCTCGGCCCCCGCGATGGCAGCGGGCGGCCCCAACCTCGCAGCCGGCAAACCCGTCACGACCAGCTCCTCCACCCAGAACTACACGGCCGGCAACGTCAACGACGGCAACCAGGCCACCTACTGGGAGAGCACCAACAACGCCTTCCCCCAGTGGGCCAGGGTGGATCTCGGCGCGAGCACCAGCATCGACCAGGTGGTCCTGAAGCTGCCGGCCGGATGGGAGTCGAGGACGCAGACCCTGACCGTCCAGGGCAGCACCGACGGCACCGGCTTCGGCGCCATCGTCGGCTCGGCGCCGTACACGTTCTCCCCGGGCACCGGCAACACCGTGACGATCAACTTCCCGGCCACGACCACCCGCTACGTCCGGGTGAACATCACCGCCAACACCGGCTGGCAGGCGGGCCAGCTGTCGGAGTTCGAGATCTACGGCACCGCCACCTCCTCCGGCAACCTCGCCTCGGGCCGGGCGATGAGCTCCAGCACGAACGGCAACGGCCTCGTCGCGAGCAACGCCAACGACGGCAACCAGGCCACTTACTGGGAGAGCGCCAACAACGCCTTCCCGCAGTGGATCCAGGTGGACCTGGGCTCGGCCGTCAGCGTCAACAGGGTCGTGCTGAAGCTGCCGGCCGGATGGGAGTCGCGCACCCAGACGCTGGCGGTCCGCGGCAGCACCGACGGGACGAACTTCACCGACCTCGTGGCGTCGGCGGGCCGCACCTTCAACCCGACGGCGACGATCACCTTCAACGCGGCGATCGTCCGCTACGTCAGGGTGCACATCACCGCCAACACCGGCTGGCCGGCGGGGCAGCTGTCGGAGCTCGAGGTCTACGGACCGGACACCGGTGACACCCAGGCGCCGACCGCGCCCTCGAACCTGGCCTACACCCAGCCGGCCGGCGGCCAGATCCGGCTCACCTGGACCGCCTCCACCGACAACGTCGGCGTCACCGGCTACGACATCTACGCCAACAACGCCCTGCTGACCAGCGTCGCGGGCAACGTCACCACCTACACCGACAACCGGCCCGCCACCGAGACGGTCTCCTACCACGTCAAGGCCAAGGACGCCGCGGGCAACCAGTCGCCCGCCAGCAACACCGTCACCCGCCAGGGCGACACCGGTGACACCCAGGCGCCGACCGCGCCCTCGAACCTGGCCTACACCCAGCCGGCCGGCGGCCAGATCCGGCTCACCTGGACCGCCTCCACCGACAACGTCGGCGTCACCGGCTACGACATCTACGCCAACGGCGCGCTCCGCGCCTCTGTGGCCGGGAACGTCACGACCCACACCGACGACCAGCCGGCGACCGCCACGGTGACCTACCACGTCAAGGCCAAGGACGCCGCGGGCAACGTCTCCGCCGAGAGCAACGCGGTCACCCGCACCGGCACGGGCACCGGGACGAACCTCGCGACCGGCAAGGAGGTCGTCGCATCCGGCCACGTCCACACCTTCGTGGCGGCCAACGCGGTCGACGGCGACCTGAACACCTACTGGGAGGCCAACTCGGGCGCCTTCCCCAACACCCTCACCGTCAAGCTGGGCGCCAACGCCAACCTCACCCAGGTCGTGGCCAAGCTCAACCCGGCCACCGCGTGGGGCACCCGGACCCAGAACATCCAGGTCCTGGGCCGCGACCAGGGTTCCACGACCTACACCAGCCTCAAGCCGGCCGACGACTACGTCTTCAACCCCGCCTCCGGCAACAGCGTGACCATCCCCCTCACCGCCACCGTCGCCGACGTGCAGCTGAGGTTCTCCAGCAACACCGGCGCCCCCGGCGGTCAGATCGCCGAGTTCCAGGTGTTCGGCTCCGCGGCGCCCAACCCCGATCTCGTGGTCACCGCCGCGTCGTGGACCCCGGCCTCCCCCGTCGAGACCGACGCGATCACCCTGTCGGCCACGGTGAAGAACCAGGGCACCGCCGCCTCCGCGGCCACGAACGTCAACCTCTACCTCGGCGAGACCAAGGTCGGTACGGCAAGCGTCGGCGCTCTGGCGGCCGGCGCCTCCACGACCGTCACGGCCGGCATCGGCCCGCGCGACGCCGGCTCCTACACCCTGACCGCCAAGGTCGACGAGGCCGGCACGGTCATCGAGCAGAACGAGGGCAACAACTCCTTCACCGCCTCCTCCGCCCTGGTGGTCCGCCAGGTCGACAGCTCCGACCTGGTGCCGCTGGTGACCTGGTCGCCCGGCAACCCGTCGAACGGCGGCACGGTCACCTTCTCCGTGGCGCTGAAGAACCAGGGCACCGTGGCCTCCGCCGCCGGTGCGCACCCCATCACGGTCACCGTGCTGGACGACTCGGGCGCCACCGTCAGGACCCTGACCGGCGGCCACAACGGCGCCATCGCGGCCGGCGCCACCACCTCGCCGGTCACCATGGGCACCTGGACCGCCGCCAACGGCCGGTTCACCGTGCGCGCTGTCGTCGCCGACGACGCCAACGAGCTGCCGGTGAAGCGGGCCAACAACACCGTCAGCCAGTCGCTGTTCGTGGGACGCGGCGCCAACATGCCCTACGACCACTACGAGGCGGAGGACGCCGCCACCGGCGGAGGCGCCGCCGTGGTCGGGCCCAGCCGCGACATCGGCGAGGTGGACGGCGAGGCCTCGGGCCGCAAGGCCGTCACGCTCAACCAGACGGGCGCCTTCGTCGAGTTCACCACCAAGGCCAGCACGAACACGCTGGTCACCCGGTTCTCCATCCCCGACGCGCCGGGCGGCGGCGGCATCAACTCCACCCTGAACGTCTACGTCAACGGCGCCTTCCACAAGGCGATCAACCTGACCTCACGGCACATGTGGCACTACGGCCCCGAGGCGGGACCCAACGAGTCGCCCGGCTCCGGCGCCCCCCGTCACATCTACGACGAGGCCAACGTGATGCTCGACGGCACCTTCCCCGCGGGCACCAAGATCCGCCTGCAGAAGGACGCCGCCAACACCACCACCTACGCGATCGACTTCATCGACACCGAGCAGGTCGCGCCGATCGCCAACCCCGACCCCGCCAAGTACGTCGTCCCCAACGGCACCGGCCACCAGGACGTCCAGGCGGCCCTCGACAAGGCCAGGATGGAGAGCGGCTGGGAGGGCGTGTACCTGCCCGCGGGCACCTATCAGATCACCCAGAAGTTCAACGTGTACGGCAAGGCGATCAAGCTGGTCGGCGCCGGCCCCTGGTTCTCCAGGTTCCACGCCCCCACCGGCCAGTCCAACACCGACGTCGGCTTCGAGGTGGCGTCGACCGCCGGAGGCTCGTCGTTCACCGGGTTCGCCGTGTTCGGCAACTACATCTCGCGCATCGACGGTCCCGGCAAGGTGTTCAACCTGAACGGGGTCGCCAACCTCACCCTCGACAACCTGTGGGTCGAGCACCAGGTGGTCATGGTCTGGGGCACCAACATCCAGAACGTGACCGTCACGAACAGCCGGGCTCGCAACCTGTTCGCGGACGCGATCAACTTCACCAACAACAGCCGCAACAACACGGTGCGGAACGTCGACTCCAGAACCTCGGGAGACGACGCGTTCGCCCTGTTCAACGCGCAGGACATCGCCCAGGGCGACAACACGGGCAACGTCTTCGAGAACCTGTCGGCGACGCTGTCCTGGCGTGCCGCGGGCCTGGCCGTCTACGGCGGTCTCGACAACGTCTTCCGCAACATCTACATCGCCGACACGCTGACCTACTCGGGCATCACGATCAGCTCGCTCGACTTCGGCTACCCCTTCCGCGGGTTCGGCACCACGCCGACGAGGTTCGAGAACATCTCGATCATGCGGGCGGGCGGCCACTTCTGGGGCGCCCAGACCTTCCCGGCCATCTGGCTGTTCTCGGCCTCCAAGGAGTTCCGCGGCATCCGCGTCACCAACGTGGACATCGTCGATCCCACCTATCACGGGATCATGTTCCAGACGAAGTACAACGGCGGTCAGCCGGAGAACCCGATGACCGACACGATCCTGACGAACATCAGCATCTCCGGTGCGAAGAAGAGCGGCGACGAGTTCGACGCCAAGTCGGGCTTCGCCCTCTGGGCCAACGAGCTCCCTGAGCCCGGTCAGGGCCCGGCGGTGGGCTCGGTCACCTTCAACAACCTCACCATGACCAACAACCACACCAACATCCGCAACACGACGACCACCTTCACCATCAACATCAACTGACGGATACCTCCTGCTGAACAGGGGTGCGGCCGGCTGCCGCACCCCTGTTCGCCATCGTGCCGACGTTCTCGGAGATCGTGGGGCCGCGTGGCCGCGCCTTCGGCCCGGCGGCGGGCGAGGTCGTCGGAGTGAGCTTCAATGTGGCCGCGGTGCGCCAGATGCGCCTGGTGTTCACGGGGAACACCGGCCGGCCTGCGGCGAAGCTCTCCGGACCCCGGATCCTGGCCGCCTGACCGGTATTTCGGTCATCCCAAACCCAGGTAAACGGATTCTGTCAAGATCCACCAGGTCAGAACCTTGATCACAAAATTTCCGCAACTTGAGTCAACCTTCTTCCCAATTTGTGCCTCAAAGTAAATAGAGGGTCGGCAGTCCCGAGCCGGCCCCCTGGTAACGGGGAGAGGAATCAGCACCCTCATGAAGAAACTCGCAGTATCTCTTCTGGCCGTCGCGGCCGGCAGCACCATGCTCGTTCCCGCGAGCGCGGCGTTCGCGACCACCACCGATCCCACGGTGGACATCGTCGACATCTCGCCGAACCCGGTCGAGGTGCCCCGCGGCGGCGAGACCAAGGTGAAGATCGTCGTCGAGGCGTCGCCCGATGTCGACAAGGTCGAGATCGCGGTCGAGCCCGCCGACGGACAGGTCCGCACGTTCGTCGCCAAGGAGATCGGCAACACCGAGAAGTGGGTGTACACGGTCTCGTTCAACGGCAACGACCCGGCCGGTAAGTGGAAGGCCACCGCGCTCGCCACGGACGTCCAGACCAGCAAGACGGACTCCGACCGTGCCTACTTCTACGTCGAGCAGGCCCCCGCGGGCAAGCACGACACCCGCTTCAGGCACTTCTCCGCCAACCCGGAGAGCGTGAAGAAGGGCAAGAAGATCTACTTCGCCGGTCGCCTCCAGGTGAACGACGATGGCTGGCACAACCTGCGCGGCGAGAAGGTCAACATCTACTACCGCCAGAGCCGTCACAGCGGCTGGAAGTGGGTCGCCCGCGACTGGACCGACCGTCACGGCCGCTTCTACGCCACCACCAAGGCGTGGAAGTCCGGCACGTTCAAGGCCGTGTTCGCCGGTAGCGACGAGCTCAACGGCTCGACCAGTGGCTACGAGTACGTGCGCGTCAAGCGCTCCTGGTACTCCCACCACTAAGAAGTGAGCGAACGAGCCCGGCTCCCCGAGAGGAGCCGGGCTCTTTCGTGGGTAGGGCTGCTTGCATGCTGGACAACCACGATCCCTTCGACATCTTCGACACCGAGGCGGCCAGGCTGGAGCGGCACTTCGCCACGCTCGACGAGCGCGGCTGGGCCAGGCCCTCCCGCTGCGAAGGCTGGTCGGTCCGCGACGTGCTGGGCCACCTGGCCGGCGAGGAGCTCTACAACCACGCCTGCCTTGACGGCTCGGTGCCCGCGCTGATGGCCAAGCTGGAAGAGGTCGGCGTGCGCGGGTTCGACGACTTCAACCAGTGGTGTGTGGAGCAGCGGCGTGACCTGCCGGTCGCCGACGTGCTGGCCGAGTGGCGCGAGCGCAACGGGCAGACGCGCGAGCGCATGCGGGCCCTCGGACGCGACGCCACCCTGGCGACCGCCGCCGGGCCGTATCCCGTGGGGCTGCAGACCTTCCACTACTGCTCGGAGTACGCCACCCACGCCGACGACGTGGGCGCCGGGGTCGACGACGACGAGGCGCGGGCGCGCACGCGGTGGCGCGTCGACGTCGGACTGTTCGCGCTGGAGGAGGCGGGGGCGAAGGTCCAGGTGGAGCGGACGGCCGAGCAGATGTGGGTGCACGCGGGCGACGCCGGCGCCCCGCTGTCCTTCCAGGAGTTCGTGGAGGCCACCGTGGGACGCCTGCCCGCCGGCCACCCGCTGGACCAGGAACTGGCCTCCGCCCTGCGCTGCCTGGCCTAGCCGCCGGTCAAAACCGCGAAGCTCAGGCTCAGGTCGCCACGGGCCCAGACCGCTGAGGGCCCAGGCCACTCCCGGTCAGATCCCCTCGGGGTCCAGGCCGAGGGCCGCGCGGCCGCCGTCGACCGGCACGGTCACGCCCGAGACGAAGCTCGCCGCGTCCGACAGCAGGTAGGCCACCGTCGCCGCGACCTCCTCCGGTCCTGCGGCGCGCCCGAGCGGCTGCAGCCTGGCCACCTCCGCCTCGACCGACGGGCCGCGCTCGGCGACCATCTCGCGGTAGCGGCCGGTGGCCACCGTGCCGGGCGCGACGGCGTTGACCCTGATCCCGTGCCGGCCGTACTCCACCGCGAGGGCGCGGGTGAGCCCCTCGACGCCCGCCTTGGCCGTGGCGTACGGCAGGGCGCCGGGCACGGGCCGCTGCGCCTGGTGGGAGGTGATGTTGACGATCGCTCCCCCGCTCCCGCGCGCCAGGTACCTGCGTACGGCTTCCGCGCATCCCACGACGGCCAGGGCGAGGTTGGCCTGGATGAGCCCCAGCACCTCCTCGACCGGGGAGGAGTGCAGCGACGCGTCCCTGAAGATCGCGGCGTTGTTCACCCAGCCCTTCAGCGTGCCGTACTCCTCGGCCAGGTCGGCGGCCCGCGCGGCCACGGCCGGGTCGCCCGCGTCGCCCACCACGTCGGCGGGTCCCGCCCGGTCGATCACGACGACCTTGCCGGGCAGCGCCTCCGCGATCGCCCGTCCGATGCCCTGCGCGCCTCCGGTCACTACATATGAATCGCCCATATTGTGACCCTAGTCACTGAAGATCCGGATTAGTCGTGCGAGAGTCGAAGCGTGCTGCGCGCACGGACGACGGGAACCCGATTGGTCGCCGCGCTGGCGATCACCCAGACCATCGGTTTCGGCGTCCTGTACTACGCCTTCTCGGTCTTCATCCCGCCCATGACCCGCGACCTGGGCGCCGGCGTCGCCCAGCTGACCGTGGCGATCACGCTCGCGAACCTGGTGTCGGGCCTGGCCGCCCCGCTCCTGGGCCGCCGGCTCGACCGGCGCGGCGGGCGCGGCATGATGACCCTGGGCTCGCTGCTCGGCACCGCCAGCCTGCTCGCCTGGTCGCAGGTGCAGAACGTGCTCCAGCTCTACCTGGTCTGCCTGGTGCTGGGCGTGGCAGCGGCGATGGTGCTCTACGAGACCGCCTTCGCGGTGATCGTCGCCTGGTTCGACCCGGAGCGGCGGTCCAAGGCGCTCCTGGCAGTCACGATCGTCGCCGGGTTCGCCTCGACCGTCTTCATGCCGCTCACGGGGCTGCTGGTCGAGGGGTACGGCTGGCGCACGGCGCTGGTGATCCTGGCGATCGGCTACGGGGTGATCGCGGTGCCGCTGCACGCCAGCCTGCCCCGGGTCAGGCCCCTGACCCGAGCGCCCGCCGGGGTCGGCGCGGCCCTGCGCGAGCGGCCGTTCTGGCTGCTGGCCTTCGCCTTCCTCACCCAGACCGGCGCGGTCGCGGTGGTGGCGATGCTGCTGGTGACATATCTGATCGTGCTGGGCCATCCGCCGCTGTTCGCCGCCACCGTGGCGGGCCTGCTCGGCGTGCTGTCGGTGACCGGACGGGTGATCACCACCGGCCTGCAGAGCCGGTGGCCGATCGCCCTGGTCACCGCCGCGGTCTTCGGCCTGCAGGCGCTGGCGGCGCTGCTGCTGCCCCTGACCGGGCGGAGCGTGCCGGGGGCGATCGGCTCGGTGGTGCTCTTCGGGCTGGGCTTCGGGGTGGCCACCATCGCCCGCCCCGCGCTGCTGGCCGAGAGGTACGGCACGGCGGCCTACGCCTCGATCAGCGGCGCCACCGCCCTGCCGATCCTGGCGGCCAAGGCGATGGCGCCGCTGGTGGCCGCCTTCGCGGCGCAGGTCACCGGATACGCGGTGGTGATGACCGCGGTGGCGGCGGCCTGCGCGGCGGGCGGGACGGCCCTGGTGGCCTTCCAGTGGATCACCCGCGTGCCCCGCTGAGACGGCTCACGGTCAATCGCCTAGGCGTAGACGCCGGCGATCCACTCGCGCCAGTAACGCTCGGACTCCTTCTGGTCGACGTCGGCGCCGAACAGGTGATGGGCGATGTCGACCGAGTCCGGCTTGCCCTGGAAGCGGTAGAGCCCGTCGTCCGTGCGCACCCCCAGGAAGAACCCGTAGAACGCCGGCTCGACCGTGTAGTCGACCACGCCCTGCGCCCCGTGCGGCAGCCGTACGGTGTCACCCGGCGAGGGCATCTGCGTCAGCCCGAGCGCGGCGGCGAACGCCGGCCACACCTCGGTCTGCTCCTTGGGCCCCTCGGCCAGCACGTAGACGGCGTGGCGTCCGAGGAAGTGGGTGAGGTACTCCGACAGCGAGTGAAGGTACTGGTCCCAGCCGTGGCCGGTCATGATGATGTACTCGTCGCCCCAGCCCTCGCCGAGGTGGCCGCTGTGCACGAACTTCAGCACCGTGCTGCCGCCGTCGCGCCCCTCGATGAGGTACTCGAAGGCCATGAGCGTGCCGTCCTCGCCGGGAGGGCTCTCGACGGTCAGCCTCCTGGGCGGGTCCCAGCCGGTGATGGTCGACTCCTCGGTGTAGCCCGCGACCTCCAGGCGGAGCTTGCCGCCGACGCCGGGGTCGACCGAGTGCGGGAAGAGCCACGACGCCAGGCCGGGACCGGTGGCGATGGCCTCCCAGACCTGCTCGGGCGTGGCCTGCAGCTCAACCTCTTTGCTGATCTCGAATTCCTTGGTCACTGCTGCTCCTTAACGGCGGGATGCACGGCGACCAGGACCCGGTGGGGACGGCCGCCTTCCGCGTTTTCGTCGTGATATTTGCTGACAAGGGTTGCGACAGCGTGCGCGAGCTCCTCGGCGAACGCCGCCCGGTCGGCTCCGCTGGCGAAGCGCACCTCGGCGTCCAGGGCGAAGGTGGCCACCTTCTTGCCCGCCTTGGTGGCGCCGGTGACCAGCAGGCCCACCTCCTTGATCAGTCGGGCCGCGAGCGCCAGCAGCCAGCGGGCCGACAGCCGGTCGGGGGCCTTGTCCGGGTCCGGCTGCACGGCGCTGAGCGCGCTCGGCGAGATCACGTAGGACGCCGCCGACGCGCGCAGGACACGCTCGGTGAAGTTGCCCTTCCTGCGCTCCTCGACGAGCTCCACCAGGCCGTGCTTCTCCAGGGTGCGCAGGTGGTAGTTGACCTTCTGCCTAGGCAGACCGACCTTGGCCGCCAGGCTGCTGGCCGAGCCGGGCTCGGCGAGCTCGGCCAGCAGGCGCGCACGCATGGGATCCAGCGACGCCTCCGCCGCACCGGGATCTTCGATCACTGCCACGTCGAACATATCCCCAGCGTGCACGCGACAAAAAAATTTGTCAAGCGCACAACGCCGCATCGATCAGCTCCTGCGCGGCCGCATCCTGCTCCAGGTCGGAGAATCCGTCCATCGACATGCTCGACACCGACAACACGACCCCGCGCCTGCCGTCGTCGGCGAACCCCTCGTACGTCAGGTAGCCGGGCACCGCACCGCCGTGCCTCCAGTAGCCCCCGCCGCACGTCAGCTCGCTCCACGCCAGGCCCAGGCCGTACCTCCCGCCCTCGGCGGGCACCGTGTTCTTCATCGCGGCCAGCTCGGCGGGCGCGAGCAGCTCGCCGCCGAGCAGGGCGGCGAAGAAGCGCAGCAGGTCGCGCGGGGTGCTGATGATCGCCCCGCCCGCATCGCCCGCGCTGGGGTCGAGCCGCGTCGTGTCCACCAGCGGGCCGCCGGGCTCGAAGCGGGTGAAGCCTCTGGCGTGGGGCTCGGGAACCCGCGTGCCATCCCCCGTGCTGGTCCCGGTCAGGCCGAGCGGCTCGATGATCCGGCCACGCACCTCCTGCTGCCAGCCGCGCCCGGTCACCGCCTCGATCAGCATGCCGAGCACGACGTAGTTGGTGTTGGAGTACTGGTGCGCGAGCCCCGGCTCGCTCCTGGGCGGGCGCCGCATGGCGACCTCGACCAGGTCGCGCGCGGCGTAGTGCCGGAAGCGCCGCTGGGCGAAGACCTCGGCCGTGGCGAAGGGGTCCCATTCGGGATCATGGCTGTAGTCGGGCAGGCCGCTGGTGTGCCGCAGCAGGTCCGTGACGGTGATCCTCTCCGGGACCACGCCCGGCAGGTGCCTGGCCACCGGGTCCTCCAGCCGGAGCCTGCCCTCCGCGCGCAGCTGGAGCACCACGGTGGCGACGAAGGTCTTGGTCGTGCTGCCGATGCGGAAGTGCCCGTTCTCCGGTACGGCGGGGCCGCTGGTGGCGGCGATGAGGCGCCCGTCCACGGCCATCATCGCCTGGGCGCCGACGGCCCCGGCGTTCCTGACGCGCCTGACCGCGTCGTGCAGGTCGCTCTGCTGATAGGCGGCGCACCCCGCGACCAGCAGCAGGACCGGCAGGATCCGCCTCATTCCAGCACCCGCCTGGAGATCACCGCCGGCTCCTTGCCGGCCAGGAGCCAGCCGCCCAGCGTCGCCAGCGCGGGCACGCCCGCCCCGACCAGCGCCAGATGCCCGACCGGCACCGGGAGCAGCACCTCGAACTCGCCGAAGTACAGCGCGGCCAGCCCCAGGTAGGCGCCGCCGACGCCGAGGACCACGCCGAGCACGGCCAGCGCGCCGACCGTGGAGGCGGTGATCGCCCGCCTGACCCGGCCGCTCGCGCCGGTGGCCGTCAGAGTGCGCAGGTCGCCCGCGCTCTCCCCGCGCACCAGCCCGACCGACAGGGCCAGCACCGCCAGCGCGGCCACGGCGCCCACCGTGATCATGCCCGTGCGCACCATGCGCAGGTCCTGGATGCTCGTGCTGTCGCGGGCGATCACCATCATGCTCGTGCCGCTCGCGATGATGTAGGCGTTGGCGATCTGGGCGCTGGTCAGGGGCTCGCCCGCCTGTACGAGGAAACCCGCGAACTCGCCCTTCCAGTCCCGTCGCTCCAGCCCGGCGGCGGTGATCAGGGAGGTGGGCGCCATCGTGTAGGCGGGGGTGTCCAGGCGCTGCACCCGGGTCACCACCTCCTCCTTGACCATGTGGCGCAGGCCGACCTCGCCCTGCCGTACTGTCAGCACGTCGACCCCGGGGTCCAGCGTCGCCGCGTCGATGCCGTAGATCGCGAGCAGCTCGGGCGTGGCCACGAACAGCGGGCCCGGCCTGGCCGTCCGCGGCCCGTCGCCGATCTGCACGGCGTGCCGGAAGGCGGTCCGCATGGTGTTGTCGCGGCCGGGACGAGCCGGTTCGCGCGGATCGACCGGCATCAGGAGAGGGATCACGGCGGGGTCGTCGAGCGTGGCGGCGATCTCACCGACCCTGGCGCGCAGGTGCGCGATGCCGTCGGGGGTGCGGATGGTGACCAGCTCGCGGATCCGGTTGCGCTCCTCGGTGACGATCAGCTGCCGCTCCGACAGGTTGCCGGAGGCCAGGTCCCGCTCGGCCACCCCGACCGCGAGCACGACCGAGGCGGCCAGGCCCAGGGCCAGGCTCGTGGCCGCGAGCGCCGCCGCGGAGCGCGACTGGTGACGGACCAGGTCGCGTACGGCGAGGCGCACCGGCACGGGAGCCCGCGGCACCACGGCCGCCAGCAGCCTGATCGCGACGGGACTGGCCAGCAGCACCCCGCAGGCGGCCACGAACGCCCCCGCCGCGGTCAGCAGCGGCTCCAGCGAGAACCCGCCGGCGTCGCCAGACCCCGCCGAGAAGCCGCCTGCACCACCGGCCCCCGCCGGGGAGCCGGCCGTCATGAAGAGCCCCGCCAGGGGGTCGGCTGCCGCCATCGCGGTCAGTCCCGCCACCACCAGCACCGCGGCCGCCACCATCGGCCCCCGCACCGGGCTGGGCGGACCCGGCCGGCCCGACAACGCCCGCACGACCGGCACGCGGGACAACGCCCTGGCCGGCCACCACGCGGCCGCCGCCGACACCAGCACCGCCAGCACCATCGTGACGGCCACCAGCCACCACGGCACCACCTGCGAGCGGTCGATCCGCGCCTGCACCACCGGTTCCATCGCCGGCACCGCCGCCATCCAGCCCAGCAGGCCCGCCGCGGCCCCCACGCACGCCGCGACCAGCCCGACCGCCGCGCCGTTGGCCACCATGACCAGGCGCAGCTGCCGCTCGGTCGCCCCGATCGCGGCGAGCATGCCGAGCTGGCGCTGGCGGCGCCTGCCGACCACCGCGAAACCGGCGGCGGCGACCAGCGCCACCAGGAGCAGGGCCAGCGACCCGCCCACCAGGGCGACGACCGCCGCCATCAGCTGGTCCTCGCCGGGGTCGAGGTCGGCGATGGCCACGTTGAAGTTCTCAAGCGCGACCAGGCCGGCGTCCGGGTCGCCGCGGGCGAGCACGGTCACCGTGGTCGGCTGCCCGGCGTGCGCGGGCGCGACCAGCACGAAGGCGTCGCGCAGGTTCGAAGGGTTCTCCACCAGGCCGACGACGGTCCACTCGTTCTGGTCGAGCGTGAAGCGTGAGCCGGGCGCCAGGTCGAGGATGCGGGCGATCTCCTCGGTGACCGCCACTTCGTCCCTGCCCGCCGGATAGCGGCCCTCGCGCAGCGCCAGCATCGGCCTGCCGTACGGCCCGGCGGGGTCCTGGGCCCTGAACTCGATGAGCCGGGCTCCCCCGCGCAGCAGCACCTGCCTGCGGCCGATCACGTCGGCCCGGCCGTACCCCGATCTGATCGTCTCCAGGCTGCGGCCCAGCTCGGCCTGGTCGGCGCCGCCGAAGCGGAAGGCCAGGTTGGCGGTGCCGAACTCGCCGGCGTGCCCGACGGGCTCCAGGCTGTAGACGGCCGCCGTGCCGCCCACGCCGACCGTCACGGCGACCGTGAGCAGCGACAGGACCAGGAGCTGGGCGCGCCACTCGCGCCTGAGGAGCCTGAGGGTCCACCGGATCACCGGCCGCATCGCCGCTCACCTGCCCAGGAGCGATTCGGGGCCTGGCCGCGGGGCCGTGCGGTCGACGATCCGCCCGTCCCGCAGGAAGACCACCCGGTCGGCCCAGGCGGCCAGCTGGGCGTCATGGGTGCCCACGATGCCCGCCACGCCGTTCCTGCAGCAGGAGCGCAGCAGCCGCATCACCGCCTCGCCGTTGACCGAGTCGAGCGCTCCCGTCGGCTCGTCGGCCAGGAGCAGCCGGCGCTCGCCCACGACGGCGCGGGCGATGGCCACGCGCTGGCGTTCGCCGCCCGACAGGTCGTCGGGGAAACGCTCGGCCCGGTCGGCCAGGCTCATCTTCTCCAGGACGGCCAGCGCCTCGGCCCTGGCCCGCCGGTGGCCCAGCCCGTCGAGCTCGCGCGGCACCATCACGTTCTCCACGGCGGTCAGCCCGGCCAGGAGGTTGAAGTCCTGGAAGACGTAGCCGATCGAGCGCCTGCGCAGCCTGGCCAGCTCATCCTTGCCCAGCCGCGAGACGTCCCGTCCGCCGATCAGCACCGTTCCCGCCGTCGCGCGCTCCAGCGTGCCCGCGATGGTCAGCAGGGTGCTCTTGCCAGAACCGCTGGGGCCCATGAGGGCGACCAGCTCACCGGGCGCGACGCTCAGGTCGATCTCATCGAGCGCCCGCACCTCGGCCGGGCCGCTGCCGTAGACCTTCGTGACCCCGCGTAACTCGATCATCGTGCAGCCTCCCGCCCAGCCGTGTCTCGGCCGAGTCGAGCCATCGGATGACACCTTCGAGCCGGAACAGCTCGGAGTCGACCACCAGCGCCAGACCCAGGTCCGGCTCGTCCTCCTTGAGCTGGGTGTACTGCTGCATGGCCTGGACGACGTGCTTCCTGTGGATCTGCAGCAGCTCGCGTACGTCGATGCCCGGCACCCTGGTCGCCACGAGGACCTTGATGACCAGCTCGTCGCGCGGCGGCGCCGTGGTGGCCGGCGGCGTGCGCAGCCAGGTCGCGAGCTCCTCGCGGCCCGAGTCCGTGAGCTGGTAGACGTTCTGCAGGCCCTCTCCCGCGGCCTGGTCGGACGCGACGAGGCCGTCGCGGTCGAGGCGTTGCAGGGTGGTGTAGACCTGGCCGACGTTGAGCGGCCACACCTCGCCGGTGCGCGCCTCGAACTCCTGGCGGAGCTGCAGGCCGTACTTGGGCCCCTCGCTGAGCAGGGCGAGCAGGGCGTGGCGGATGCTCATACTCGGTATAATACCGAGTATATTCCAGCGGTCAACGGTGCGGCTGACGAGCGCCCGCCCGGAGGCGGACGCTCAGCGGGCGGCGCGGCCCAGGTAGGCCAGCAGCCGCTCGCCCGGTGTGGCGCCGGGGCCGACGGGGACCCGCGCGGCGAACCGCACCGGCCGGTCGTCGTCGTCGATCAGCACCGGCGCCAGTTCCAGCAGTTCCGTCGCCAGCGATCCCGGGATCGGCCGGTTCTGGCCGCAGGCCATGGCCACGTCCCAGCCGTGCACGGCGACCTCGATGGCGCCGACCCCGGCCACGGTCATCGCGGTCAGCGGGCATCCGCCGACCGTGACGACGCCCTCCTCGCCCGCCCACGTCCAGGCGCCGATCAGGCGGCAGGCCCGCAGCCGCAGGCTCGCCACCGGGTCGCCGACGGCCTGCGTCGCCCGGTGCCGACCCACCGGAGCCGGGTCGTACTCCACCTCGCCCAGGTCCGCGGCCTCGAACAAGGCCGCGAGCGAGTCGTCCATGTGCGCCAGCAAGGCCCGCAGGTCCCACGCCGAGCAGGGCGTCGGCCGGTCGAGCGCCTGCGGGGTCACCAGGACCAGGCTGCCCAGCGTGTAGGAGATGGCGCGCTCAAGCAACGCCAGTCCACCCGTCATCACCTCACCCCCTTCCTGCCTTTGTAGACGGTCGGGGCGGCGAAAAGTCATCGCCTCGCCGGGGTGCCCGTTTCGTGACATATGTGGGAGCAAGGTCTGGGGTACCTGTAGGGGTCATCCCGGAGTCCACTCAGTGGACAATCAGGGTCAAGCACGGATGCCGGAAATTCCTTGGCGGCGAACGATGAGTTTGTCGGAGCACACCGGTCAGTACTGGTGAAGCACCCAACGAGGAGGCCCGCGATGAGCACCACGTCCGATCTGGCCCAGGTTCTGTTCGCCTCGTCCCTGCAGCCCTCGACCGACCTCACCCCCGAGCGGGTGCGGGCCGCCATCGAGACCTGCCACTGCGACGCCGAGGCCTGTGCCGCCTACGTCGCCCAGGAAGCGGGCGACCACCCCGAGTCCTACGTCACCCGGATGCGCTGGGCCCTCAAGGCCGTCGCCATGGCCTACCCGGCCGGCGCTCCCGCCCTGCGCCTGGCCGCCTGAGCCACGCGCGAGCACCGCGCACGAGCAGCGAAGGAGCAACCGCCATGCACCCCTGGTTCGCAGAGATCATCGCACCTGACACCGAGGACGACAGCCGCGGACGCGCCCGCAGGCGCCGCCAGACCCGCGTCCGCACCATCGTCCGCCGCCCGACCGCAGACCGCCGCAACGCCCGCTGAGCCGGGGGCAGGCTAGACGACCCGCCCCCACAGCGACTCACCGGGCGCCGACTCGACGGAATAGTCGAAGTTCCCGGCCCCGAGCGAACTCTCCAGCTTTCTGATGATCTTCCTGACCTCGTCGTCCGCCGCGGCCACGTAGAACGGCCTGCCGTTCCGTCCGAAGGTGATCGCCGACGGGATCTCCCACTCCCCGAGATGCGCCTGGGTCTCGTCGAGCAGTTCCAGAGGCGTCATCCCCAGCCCTCTGGCGTACTCCACCGAGCCCATCACGATCTGCCTGGCCAGGTCCAGGGGAACGGCCTGCCACCCGGCGTACTCCCCGAAGAAGAACTCCCGGTACTTGCTGAGCTCGCGCTCGTCCATGATCTCCGGACCCATGGCGTTCCTGACGCCGAGGCAGTACACGTCGGCCAGATAGCCGCAGACGGAGACCTTGTCGTAGCCGTGCCTGCGCGCCACCAGGACGCTGACCATGCCCGCGGCCGAGGTGTCGTCGGGCGCGTCGTCGCTCCAGCCACGCGAGGCGTCGAAGGCCAGCCCGGCGCTCCACCCCGCGTTCATCCAGCACCCGATCAGCTCGGCCTCGCCGGGCTCCCGCTGGGCGGCGGCGGCCACCTCCCTGACGAGAGGGGCGACGGCGGCGGGTGACAGACCCAGCGCCCTGGCGATCTGCTTGGGCGATTTCCCCTCGCCGCGCAGCTCGCGTACGCGGTCCAAAAGCTCGGCGTGCTCCATAGTCGCAGGAGCCTACCGCCCGGTCGGCCAATGCCGCATCGCGCACATTCGTTCTCATAGAGAACGATCCGCTATCTGGGAAAATTGACTGATATAGCGCGCTTCGTTCACTATACGAACGTGACTGACAAGGTGGTGGCCTCCGCGGCCGAGGCGGTGGCGGACGTGCGGGACGGCGCGTCGTTCGCGGTGGGCGGTTTCGGCCTCAGCGGCGTGCCGACGGTCCTGATCCAGGCGCTGCACGACAGGAACGTGCGAGACCTGGCGGTGGTCTCGAACAACTGCGGCGTCGACGGCGGCGGGCTGGGCGTGCTCCTCGCCGACGGGCGCATCTCCCGGGTGACCGCCTCCTACATCGGCGAGAACAAGGAGTTCGCCCGCCGCCTGCTCGCCGGCGAGCTGGAGGTCGAGCTGGTCCCCCAGGGCAGCCTGGCCGAGCGGCTCAGGGCCGGCGGATGCGGCATCCCGGCCTTCTACACCCCGGCGGGCGTCGGCACCCAGGTGGCCGAGGGCGGCATGCCGATGGGCACAGGGCTGTCGGAGCCGAAGGAGGTCAGGCGGTTCGACGGCCGGGAGTACGTGCTGGAACACGCCATCACCACCGACTACGCGCTGGTGCGCGCGGCCAGGGCCGACCGTCACGGGAACCTGGTCTTCAACAAGTCCGCCAGGAACTTCAACCCGCTCGCCGCCATGGCGGGCAGGGTCACCATCGCCGAGGTCGAGGAGCTGACGGACCTGGATCCCGACGAGGTGCACCTGCCGGGTGTGTTCGTCCAGCGGGTGGTCGTGCTGACCCCCGCGCAGGCCGTGCGGAAGGGCATCGAGAAGTTGACGGTGCGTGCCTGATGCCGTGGACCCGCGATGAGATGCTCGCCCGCGCGGCGGCCGAGCTGCGTGACGGCGACTACGTCAACCTGGGCATCGGGCTGCCGACCCGCATCCCCGAGTTCCTGCCCCCCGGCGTCGACGTCTGGCTGCACTCCGAGAACGGCGTGCTCGGGGTGGGGCCCTACCCGGCCAGGGAGGACGTCGACCCCGACCTGATCAACGCCGGCAAGGAGACCGTCACGGTCGTGCCGGGGGCCAGCTACTTCGACTCCGCGCTGTCGTTCGGGATGATCCGCGGCGGCCACATCGACGTGGCGGTGCTCGGCGCGATGCAGGTGTCGCGCCACGGCGACCTGGCCAACTGGATGGTGCCCGGCAAGCTGGTCAAGGGCATGGGCGGGGCGATGGACCTGATCCACGGCGCCCGCCGGGTGATCGTCGTGATGGAGCACACCGCCAGGGACGGCACGCCCAAGCTGGTCGCCGAGTGCGACCTGCCGCTGACCGGCCGCCGGTGCGTCCACCGCGTGATCACGAATCTGTGCGTGGTGGACGTCACCGGCGACGGTCTGTCGCTCGTCGAGACGGCCCCCGGGGTCAGTCCCGGGGAGCTGCGCCTGCCGTGATCGGCAGGTTGCGGCTGAACAGGCCGCCCGGGTCGTGGGCACGCTTGACGGCCGCCAGGCGTTCCGCGGTCGCCGCCGGGTAGACCGCGGCGACGTCGTCGGCGCCGGGGTGGGTGATGAAGTTGCCGTACGCGCCCTTCACGTGCGGGCGCAGTCCCGCCCAGAGCTCCTCGAAGGCCTCCAGCCGGGCCGGGTGATCCTCCGGGGCGCCCAGGAGCACGGTGGTGATCATGACCTCGGCGTCGCGGTGCGCGAAGGCGGTGGCCTCGGGCGCCACGCGGTTCAGCGCGCCGCCGATGAAGCGGATCTCGCGGTACATGAGCGGGATGTGCGCCGCGGCCAGCGTGTCGATGGCCGCGTCGGTCAGATCGGGCGACAGGCGGTTGCGCACCATCGGCTGCCAGCCGGGCGGCAGGCCCGCCTCCTCCAGCACCTCCGCGTACGGCACGACCTTGACGTCCTTGTCGACCAGTTCCCCGAGCCCGGCCAGGACCTCGACGCCTGAGGGGTCGTCGCCCGCGTAGGCGGCCAGGATCGTCAGCGACGGCGATCCGTCGGGGCCGAAGGCGGGGAAGATCGAGGCCGTCGAGGTGAGCCCCTCGTCGGCCGTGCGCATCACGTCGCGCCAGGCCTTCAGCACCGCGGCCATGTCGTCCGCGGCGTAGCTGTAGCGCGCGAAGGTGACGAGCGTCTCGCGCGGGACGACCAGCTCGAACCTCACCACGATCCCGGCCTGTCCGCCGCCGCCGCGCACCGCCCAGAACAGGTCGGCGTTCTCCGTCTCCGAGGCCCGCAGGATCCGGCCCGAGGCCGTCACCACGTCGACGGCCGTCACGTGGTCGATCGTCAGGCCGTACTTGCGCACCAGCCATCCGATGCCGCCGCCGACCAGCAACCCGCCGACGCCGACCGACCGGGTGTCGCCGGAGGACAGGGCCAGGCCGTACGGCGCCAGCGTCTCGGCCACCTGGTGCCAGTGGGCGCCCGGCTCGATGACCACCCGGTCGCCGTCGACCTCGATCGTGTTCAGCCGGGACAGATCGATGATCACGCCGCCGTCGTTGGTGGCGTAACCGGCGCCGTGGTGGCCGCCGCTGCGGACCGAGAGCTCCAGGCCGCCGTCGCGCGCGAAGCCGACCGCCTCGGCGACCTCGGCGGCGGAACGCGGCAGGAACACGTGGGCGGGGCTGCCGCTGTGGGCGAACGAACCGGAGACCTGCTCGTAGGAGGCGTCACCGGGGCGAATGACTTCAACACTCATGATTCATGTCCTTTCTATGCCTTCTGCCAACAGGTCGGAGCCGGTCCTGCTTCCTCGACATGCCGGGCGAAAAAAGTGAAGGGCACACCGTAGCCCGGTGTGCCCTTCGCCCTGTCAGATCCGTTCGAGGATCTTTCTCAGCTGCGCGACCTCGGCCTTCTGCGCCTGCGCGATCTGCTCGGCCAGCGCCTTCGCGGCGGGATCATGGCCGTCGGACTGCTCGGTCTCGGCCATCTCGATCGCCCCCTCGTGGTGGGCGATCATCTGCTCGGCGAAGAGCCTGTCGAACGCGGCGCCCTTGGCGGCGCCCAGCCTGGCCAGGTCGTCGTCGGACAGCATGCCCGGCATGCCGTGGTGCATCGGCGCCTCGACCGGCTCACCCCACGCGGTCAGCCATCCCGTCAGGGTGGTGATCTCGGGGTCCTGCGCGGCCTTGATCGTGCTCGCGAGCTGCCTGACCTCGGGGTCGGTCGCACGGGTGGCGGCCAGCTCGGCCATCCGCACGGCCTGCCGGTGGTGCGGGATCATCATCTGCGCGAACATCACGTCCGCGTCGTTGAACGACGCGGCGCTCGCCGAGGGTGCCGAGCCGCCGCCGGTGGTCGTGCTGGTCGTGGTGGTGCCGGTGGTGCTTCCGCAGGCGGCCAGCGCCAGCGCTCCCGCCACGGCGACGATAGTGCGCTTGAACATCGTGCTCCTTGGTGTCTTCGTCTGGATGGGTCCGGGGGCGGGATCCGGCCTATTGACGAAGCACCGTGGTGCGCGGCGGCGGGCGGGCGACCGGTTCGGCCGGCGGCCGCATGCCGTACGGCAGGGCGAGGGGCCGGGGCACGGGCGGCAGGGCCCCTCCGAGGACGGCCACCAGCACGACGGGCGAGGCGGTGACGGCGACGCAGACCGACGAGGGGTCGGGCTCGTGGTCCATGGAGACCGTGTGGCAGTGCTCCGGCGAGACGTGCCCGATCGTGTGCATGCCGCCGAGGCCCAGGACGAGGGCGATCAGGAGCACGAGACGAACGGGCACGCCAAGCACCTTACCCCAGGGGGGTGTCAGTGCCGTCAGAGACCGTCAGTCGGCGTTCTTCCAGGTGGCGAGCAGCTTGTCGTAGTCGAGCGTCTCCGGCTTGCCCCGCTCGTCGGCGAGCTTGGGCGCCGGGGCGCCCGGCTGGTCGAGCCAGGTCTGCGCGCTCTGCTCGGGGTTGAGCTTGGGCGCGCAGTCGCCGCCGTACCCGATGCGCTCCAGCCGCGCCAGGATGTCGTCCTGCTGCTTGGCCAGGTTGTCCATCGACTGCTGCGGCGTGGTCTCGCCGGTCACCGCGGTGGCCACGTTCTGCCACCACAGCTGGGCCAGCTTGGGATAGTCGGGCACGTTCGTGCCGGTGGGGGTCCACTGCACCCGGGCGGGCGAGCGGTAGAACTCGATCAGCCCGCCGTACCTGTCGGCGTTCTGCGTGAAGTGGTCGGACCTGATGTCGCTGTCGCGGATGAAGGTCAGCCCGGTGATCGACTTCTTCAGCGAGACGGACTTGGAGGTGACGAACTGGGCGTAGAGCCAGGCCGCGTCACGGCGTTCCTTGGGGGTGTTCTTCAGGAACGTCCACGATCCGGCGTCCTGGTAGCCGAGCTTGTGGCCGTCCTTCCAGTAGGCGCCGTGCGGGCTGGGGGCCATGCGCCACTTCGGCTTGCCCTCGGAGTCGACGACCGGCAGGCCCTGCTTGGTCATGTCGGCGGTGAAGGCGGTGTACCAGAAGATCTGCTGGGCGATCGCGCCCTGCGCAGGCACCGGGCCCGACTCGCTGAAGTTCATCCCGGCCGCCTCGCGCGGGGCGTACTTCTTCATCCAGTCGACGTACTTGGTCAGCGCGTAGACGGCGGCGGGCCCGTTGGTGTCGCCGCCGCGGGTGACGCTGGAGCCGACCGGGCGGCAGTTCTCCACCCTGATGCCCCAGTCGTCGACCGGCAGGCCGTTGGGGATGCCGGGGTCGCCGTTGCCCGCCATCGACAACCAGGCGTCGGTGAAGCGCCATCCCAGCGACGGGTCCTTGCGGCCGTAGTCCATGTGGCCGTAGACCTTCTTGCCGTCGATGGTGCCGTCGCCGTTGACCTTGTTGGTGAAGAAGTCGGCGATGTCCTCGTAGGCGGCCCAGTTCACCGGCACGCCCAGGTCGTAGCCGTAGGCGTCCTTGAACTGCTTCTTGATCTTCTCGTCGGTGAACCAGTCGTAGCGGAACCAGTAGAGGTTGGCGAACTGCTGGTCCGGCAGCTGGTAGACCTTCTTGTCCGGCCCGGTGGTGAAGCTGATCCCGATGAAGTCCTGCAGGTCCAGCGTGGGCGAGGTGACCGCCTTGCCCTCGCCGTTGATGTAGTCGGACAGCGGGATGACCGCGTTGCCGCGCGAGTGGGTGCCGATGAGGTCGGAGTCGTTGACGTAGGCGTCGTAGATGTTCTGGTTGCCCTGGATCTGGGTCTGCAGCTTCTCGACGACGTCACCCTCCTGGATCAGGTCGTGCTTGAGCCTGATCCCGGTGATCTCGCTGAACGCCTTGGCGAGCGTCTGCGCTTCGTACTCGTGGGTGGTGATCGTCTCGGAGACCACGTTGATCTGCATGCCGCGGTACGGCGCGGCCGCCTTCATGAACCACTCCATCTCGGCGAGCTGTTGCTCCTTGGAGAGGGTGGACGGGGTGAACTCCCCGCTCACCCACCGCTGCGCGGCCGCTCGCGCGTTCGCCTCGTTGAAGTCGCCGCCCGCCTCCTGCGAGCAGGCGACCAGACCCAGTAGGACCAGCAGTGCCATTGCTTGATGTTTCATCCCCACCTCCCGATGACGACGATCAGTACGAGTGCACCCCCCAGGGCGTAGAGCATGGACAGGTCGGTGACGGCGATCCACACGACGAGGAAGGCCGCCGCGCTGATGAGCCCGATGTAGAGCCGGTCGCCCCGGTCGGTGTCGATGCGCAGGAACCCGCGGCGGGCGATCGGCGGGGAGAGCCTGGCCCAGACCGCCATGACCAGGAGCAGGGCGGCGATGCCCGCGAAGACCAGCGCCGTGGGCGTCGTCCAGAGCATCCAGTCGAACATCACACCCTCCCCAGCGCGAAGCCCTTGGCGATGTAGTTGCGCACGAACCAGATGAGGATGGCTCCTGGGATGATCGTCATGACCCCGGCGGCGGCGAGCAGCCCCCAGTCGACCCCGGCCGCGCTGACCGTGCGGGTCATCGTGGCGGCGATGGGCTTGGCGTTCACCGAGGTGATGGTCCTGGCGATGAGCAGCTCGACCCAGCTGAACATGAAGCAGAAGAAGGCCGTCACGCCGATCGCCGAGCGGATCATCGGCAGGAAGATCTTGAAGAAGAAGCCCGGCAGGGAGTAGCCGTCGATCGCGGCCGTCTCGTCGATCTCGCGCGGGATGCCCGACATGAAGCCTTCCAGGATCCACACGGCCAGCGGCACGTTGAAGAGCATGTGCGCCAGGGCCACGCCCAGGTGCGTGTCGAACAGCCCGACGCTCTGGTAGATCTGGAAGAACGGCAGCAGGAACACCGCGGGCGGCGCCATGCGGTTGGTGAGCAGCCAGAAGAACAGGTGCTTGTCGCCCGCGAAGCGGAACCGCGAGAAGGCGTAGGCCGCCGGGAGCGCCACGACGAGCGACATCACCGTGTTCAGCGAGGTGTAGACGATCGAGTTGAGGTAGCTGGAGTACCACGTCGAGTCGGTGAAGAACGTCTCGTAGTTCTCCAGCGTCACCCGCTGCGGCACCAGCGAGAAGGCGCCCAGGATGTCGGAGTTGGGGCGGATCGACATGCCGAACATCCACAGCAGCGGCAACATCAGCGTGGCCGCGTAGAGCCAGAAGACCGTGCGCGCCCAGGGAAGCCGTCTCATCGGCCGCTCCTCGTCAGGACGGTGAAGAAGACGTAGCAGACGATCTGCACGATCAGGAAGTACAGCAGCGAGAAGGCGCCCGCCGGTCCGAGGTCGAACTGCCCGACCGCGATCTTCGACAGCAGGATGCTCAGGAACGAGGTCGCGTTGCCCGGCCCGCCGCCGGTCACCACGAACGGCTCGGTGTAGATCATGAAGCTGTCCATGAAGCGCAGCAGGATCGCGATGGTCAGCACGCCGCGCAGCCGGGGAAGCTGGATGTGGCGGAAGGTCGCCCACGCGGAGGCGCCGTCGATCTGCGCCGCCTGGAAGTAGGGGTCGGGGATCGAGCGCAGTCCCGCGTAGGCCAGCAGCGCCACCAGCGGGGTCCAGTGCCACACGTCCATGGCCAGCACGGTGATCCAGGCGTCGGCCGAGTCGAGCGTGTAGTTGAAGTTGACGACCTTGTTGATCGCCCAGCCGCCCAGCCCGATGTCCCCGCGGGCGAAGATCTGCCAGATGGTGCCGACCACGTTCCACGGGATCAGCAGCGGCAGCGCGACCAGCACGAGCGCGACGCTCACGGTCCAGCCGCGGCGCGGCATGCACACCGCGATCAGCACGCCGAGCGGGATCTCGATCAGCAGCACCTGGGCCGAGAAGATCAGGGTCCTGACCAGCGCCGCGCGCACCTCGGGGTCGCGGGCGACGTCACGGAACCAGTCGAGGCCCACGAAGACCCGGTCGAACGGGCTGAAGATGTCCTGCACCGAGTAGTTGACCACGGTCATCAGCGGGATGATCGCGGTGAAGGCCACCGAGACCACCACGGGCAGGACCAGCCACCACGCGCGGTTGTTCTTGGCCTTCACGCGATCACCTCCCCGATCCGCACCTCGTCGCGGAAGAGGTAGGCCCGTTCGAAACGCAGGTGCTCGCCGCTCACCGGTCCGCCCGGGGCGGTCTTGGCGGTCAGCGCGTGCCCGTCGACCTCGGCGTGGACCAGGAGGTAGGCGCCCAGGTCGTCCACGCCGGTCACGCGGGCGGGCAGGCCGCTTTCTCCCAGGCGCACGAACTCGGGGCGCACGCCGAGCCGTACCGGGCCCGGGCTGATCGGCATGACCTGCGCGGAGTGCGGGCCGGGAACGGGTCCCGTGATCACCGATCCGGCCGTGCCCGTCGACCCGGGAGCGCCGTGCTCGCCGGGCAGCGGCAGGCCGGCCGCCCTGCCGACGCACGCGCCGCCGATCCTGACCTCGCCGTCCACGACCGTCGCGGGCAGCATGTTCATGCCGGGTGAGCCGATGAAGTGCCCGACGAACTCGTGCGCGGGCGTCAGGAACAGCTCCTCGGGCGTGCCCGACTGCACGATCGCGCCGTCCTTGAGGACCACGACCTCGTCGGCGAAGGTGAGCGCCTCGGTCTGGTCGTGGGTGACGTAGATCAGCGTGTGCCCGGTGTCGCGGTGGATCTCCTTGAGCTTGCTGCGCAGCGTCCACTTCAGCGCCGGGTCCACGACGGTCAGCGGCTCGTCGAGCAGCACCGCGGCCACGCCGGAGCGCACCAGGCCGCGGCCGAGGCTGACGATCTGCTGGCGTCCCGCGTCGAGGCGCCTGGCCCGCCTGCCGAGGTGTTCCTCCAGCCCGAGCAGCGAGGCGACGCGGCGCACCCGCTCGTCGACCTCCTTGCGGGGGTACTTCCGGTTGCGCAGCGGGAAGGCCAGGTTGTTGTAGACCGACATCTCCTCGTACAGCACGGGGAACTGGAAGACCTGCGCGATGTCGCGCCCGGCCGTCGGCACCGAGGTCACGTCCCTGTCGTCGAAGTGGACGCGGCCCTGGGTGGGCGTCAGCAGCCCGGAGATGATGTTGAGCAGCGTCGTCTTGCCGCAGCCGCTCGGGCCGAGCAGCGCGTAGGCGCGCCCGCTGCGCCAGGTCCAGGTCATGGGCCGCACCGCCCAGTCGTCGGTGTAGCGGTGGCCCACGTCCTCCAGCCGGATGTCAGCCATGCAGGTCCGCCTCCGTCGCCGAGGCTGCCAGCAGCTCGCCGTTGTCGGAGAAGACGAAGACGTGGGCGGGGTCGACGAAGGCGGTGGTGTGCTCGCCCGGCTCGAACATCCGGGTGCCCTCCAGGTGGGCGACCAGGTGGAGGTCGTCGGCGAGCATCAGGTGCAGGAAGGTGGCGCTGCCGGTGACCTCGGCCAGGCGGATCTCGGCGGGGAAGGCCAGCTGCTCGGCGCGCGAGCGGGAGATCGCCACCTGGTGCGGGTGCACGCCCAGGCGTACGGCCCGGCCGGACTCGTGCGCGCGCGGAGCGGGGAAGGAGGCGCCCAGGCATTCGATGCGCCCGTCGCGCACCTCCCCTGGCAGCAGGTTGAGCGGCGGATCGCTGAGGGTGCGCGCGACCTCCAGGGTCGGCGGCCTGGCGTACATCTCGGTGACCGAGCCGACGTGCAGCACCTGGCCCTTGCCCATCACGACCGTCGGCGCGGCGAACGTCAGCGCCTCGGCCGGATCGGCGGTGGAGTAGACGACCACGCCCTGGGAGCCGGAGAACATCGTCTTGAGGTCGGCGCGTAACTGCTCGCGCAGCTTGTAGTCGAGGTTGGCCAGCGGCTCGTCGAGCAGCAGCACGTCGACGGGGCGGGCCAGCGCGCGGGCGATCGCGGTGCGCTGCTGCTGGCCGCCCGACAGCTCGGCGGGCCGGCGCCGCAGGAACTCGCCGAGCCCCATGAGCTCGGCCACCTCGCGCACCCGCGCGTCGGCCTGCTCGCGCGGGAGCGAGCGCAGCGGCGAGGCGATGTTGTCGTAGACGGTCAGCGACGGGTAATTGATGAACTGCTGGTAGACGAAAGCCACTGATCGCTTTCGTACCGAGACCGAACTGACATCTTTACCGTCGACCAGGATCCGGCCCGTCGTGGGTGACTGCAGGCCCGCCGCGACCCTCATCAAGGTCGTCTTGCCCGCGCCCAGCGGCCCGATCAGGGTGTTGAGCCCGTCGAAGAACTCCAGGTCGACGCGGTCGAGCCAGGTCTGGCCGCGCTGCCGTACCGACACGCCGTCAAGAATCAGCGCCACCAATTCATATAACACGTGATTCCACAGATGACCTAGGGTTCCGTTCGTGGAGGCCTCTGTCGAGCAGCTCGTGTACGTCCGCGAGGACGAATACACCGTGGCGCGCATGAGCGCCGACGGCCTGCCCGCGTTCGTGGCCGCCGGGCGCGCGCTGGCGGCCGTGCAGCCGGGCGAGACGCTGCGGCTGACCGGCGAGTGGGAGGAGCACGCCAGGCACGGCAGCCGCTTCAAGGTGAGCACCTGCGAGCGCATCATGCCCGCCACCGTCCGCGCCATCCAGCTCTACCTCGGCTCCGGCCTGATCCGCGGCATCGGCCCGCGCCTGGCCCAGGCGATCGTCAGCCAGTTCGGCGACGAGAGCCTGAAGATCATCGACACCGAGCCCGCCCGCCTGCGCGAAGTGATCAACATCGGTCCCGTACGGCAGAGCCAGATCGTCGAGGCCTGGCAGGAGCAGAAGGCCGTCGCCGCGCTGATGGTGACGCTGCAGGGCTTCGGCGTCAGCCCGCTCCTGGCCGCCAAGGTCTACCAGGCCTTCGGCGCCGAATCCGAGCACGTCCTGGTCGAGGATCCCTACCGGCTGATCGGCGCCGTGCGCGGCATCGCGTTCGCCACCGCCGACCGCATCGCGCTGCGCTCGGGCGTGCCGGAGAACAGCCCGCAGCGGCTCAAGGCCGCGCTGGTCGACCGGCTCGAGGGCGCCGCAAGCGGCGGCGGCCACTGCTTCCTGTCGCCCACCGCCCTGGTGACGCAGACCGTCGAGCTTTTGGAGCAGGACGAGGAGGCGATCAGGCAGCAGCTCGACGCGCTGCGTGCCGAGCAGCGGGTGGTCGTCGAGGCCGACGCCGTCTTCCTCAAGGAGCTGCACGGGCGCGAGGTCAAGCTGACCGCCGAGCTCACCCGCCTGGTCAGGGCCCGCTCCACGCTGCGGCTGCGGCTCTTCGACGACGACCCGTCGTTGCACGAGGACCAGCAGGCGGCCGTCAACATGGCGCTGACCAGCACCCTGTCGATCCTCACCGGCGGACCAGGGTGCGGCAAGAGCCACACCGTCAAGGTCATCGCCTCGACCGTGCGGTCCATGGGCGGCCGGGTCACCCTCTGCGCGCCGACCGGCAAGGCGGCCAAGCGGCTGTCGGAGCTGACGGGGCTGCCCGCCATGACGGTGCATCGGATGCTCGGCATCGAGCCCGACCCCGAGGCGCTCTTCGACCAGGTGCCCTCCCAGGCCGACCTGATCGTCATCGACGAGGCCTCCATGCTCGACCTGCACCTGGCCACGCGGCTCTGCTCGGCGGTGCCGTCGGGCAGCCACGTGCTGCTCGTCGGCGACTCCGACCAGCTGCCCAGCATCGGCCCCGGCAGCGTCCTGGCCGACCTGCTCCAGGTGGAGGAGATCCCCCGGGTCCGGCTCACGCACATCTTCCGTCAGGCCTCGGGCAGCGCGATCGTCCGCGCCGCGCACGACATCCGCGCGGGAGCCATGCCGCAGCTGCCGGGCGGCGGCGGATTCTGGTTCGAGGAGATCGACGATCCCGCCCAGGTGGCCTCCCGCGTGGTGGAGCTGGCCACCGTGGGCATCCCGCGCAAGCAGGGCGTCTCCCCCGACCAGGTGCAGGTGCTGTGCCCGATGCGCAAGGGCCTGGCGGGCACCGCCGAGCTCGGCCGCATGCTGCAGGAACGGCTCAACCCGCCGGGCGCGGACCGGCCCGAGCACTGGGCGGGCTCCTCCGTCTTCCGCGTCGGCGACCGGGTCATGCCGATCCGCAACAACTACGACAAGGGCGTCTTCAACGGCGAGACCGGCGTGGTCACCGCGCTCTCCCCCGAGGAGCGCACCGTGGAGCTGGTCATCGACGAGCAGAGCGTGACCTACGGCTTCGACGAGCTCGACGACCTGACGCAGGCCTACGCCATCAGCGTGCACCGCTCGCAGGGCAGCGAATACCCGTTCGTGGTGGCGCCCGTCGTGGTGGAGGCGGGCGGCATCATGCTGCGACGCCGCCTGCTCTACACCCTGGTCACCCGGGCCAAGGCCTGGGTGGTGCTGGTCGGCCAGCGCAAGGCGCTGGAGCTGGCGGTGTCGCGGCTCGGGCAGCGCCGCAACACCACCCTCGCCAGGCGGCTGACCGCCGGCCTCGGCGGTTAGAGGTCCGGTCCCAGGTCGAAGACGGTGTCGAGGCACGTCACCCGGAGCAGCCGCCGCACCCGCGGCGTCATGGCCACCAGCCGCAGCCCGGCCTCGTGCCGCCTGGCGTCCTTGCGCACCCGGATCAGCGCGCCCAGGCCCGAGGAGTCGATGAACTCCAGCTTCGACAGGTCCACGTCCAGCCGCGTCACGCCCGCCGCCAGCAGCTGGGCGGCCGACACGGGCAGCTGGCCCGCGGTGTCGAAGTCGAGGTCTCCGACCAGGATCAGCTGGCAGACCCCCGGTTCCAGGGATCTGACCTCGATCTGCAGATGGCTCCTGCTCAACATGACGCCGCCCGGATGCCGTCGGCGAGCACCCGCTCGCCGCGCGGGAAGTCGCGCAACTCGCCCGCCAGCTCGGACAGGGCGTCGACGAGGTGGTCGGGGTCGAGTCCCCTGGCCTTCCTGATGGGAACCAGCCACGTCACGAAGCCGGTGAAGATCGTGCCGTCGTCGGTGTAGAGCGCCGCAGCCAGGAAGTCGATCACGTCAGCGGCCTCTTCCAGGGCCATGCGCTCGGCCAGCGAGCCGCGCGAGCGCGCCACCGCCAGGTACTCCTCGTCGGCCGGTGGCTCCGGCCCGACCACGGCGGGCGGCCGTACGCCGCCCGTGACCGCGCGCGCCGCCCCGGCCGCGGACTCCGCCCACAGGTCAGCGCCGAACCGATGGGCGTACCTGCCGTCGGCGCCGAACCCCCGGCCGCCCGCGAGCACGGTCACCCCGGCCGCCTGGCCGGCGCGTATCGTGGCGTGCGCTCTGGGCAGCGTGCTCGCCCGCGAGCAGCCCAGGGCCACGGCGTCGCACCCGCTCTGGTGCAGATGCGCCACCAGGTGCGGTCCCGGCACGCTGGCACCCAGGTAGTCGACGCGCCAGCCGTACAGCCTGAGGACCTCGGCCACCAGGCGCACGGGCAGGGCGTGGAAGTCGCCGTCGACGCAGGCCACCGCGACCCGGCCGCCGTGCCACGGATCCGGGCGCGCCTGCGTCATGACCGCGCCCACCGCGCGCTCGCTGATGGCGCTGGCCCGGTGTTCGCGCGCCACGCTCCAGCGGTTCTGCGCCCACAGCCGCCCGACGTCCTCCTGGACGGGGGCGATCACCTCCATGAGCAGCCGTTCCGCGGGGATGCCGAGCTCCAGCAGCCGTAGGGTCTGGTCCACCGCGCCAGGCTCGTCGCCGTCGCCGATGTGGTCGAGGAAACGCGTTCTCGCCTTCGTCAGGACGTCATCCATGATCGTCGCGCTCCTTCCGTGCAGGGGGACGGGCCCTGACCGCCAGCAGCCCTCGATCGTCGAGCTCGTCTCCTCCGGTCCATTCGGTGATGAGCTGGTCCAGCCGCTCGACCACGGCCGTGGCCGGCATGCCGTCGCATCCGGCCAGCGCCTCGGCCAGCCGGGCGCTGCCGTACGGCTCGCCCTTGCCGGGGCCGCCGAGCGCCTCGGCGTTGCCGTCGGCGTGGAGCAGGCACAGCTCCCCCGGCGCGAGCTCGAAGTCGACGGCGCGCAGGCCCAGCTCGTCGTCGTCGAAGGCCCCGAGCGGCGTACCGCCCACGGGCAGCGCGCGCACGCTGCCGTCGCAGCGCAGCACTAACGGGGCGGGATGGCCCGCGGAGGCGAGCGTGGCCCGCAGGCCGCCGCCGGGCAGCGGGCGCATCGAGCACAGCGCCAGCGAGAGGTAAGGGCTGGGCATGCCGGCGAGCGGCAGTCCCCTGTTGATCAGGTTCATGAGCGGCACGGGGCGCCGCTCGACGCTGCGCAGCATGCGCAGCGAGTGGCGCAGCTGTGACGCGGCCAGCGCGGCGCGTGCCCCTCGCCCGCACACGTCGCCGAGCGTCACCATGAGCTCTCCCTCGCGCTCCTGCACGTCGAGGAAGTCGCCTCCGGTCCTGCCGGCCTCGGGGCAGGTGCGGATCGTGCCCGCCACATCGGCCCACGAGACGTACGACTGGCCGGGGGCCAGGCAGGCGCTCAGGGCGGCGTTGACGTCGGCCTGTTCCTGGTAGCGGACGGCGGTGCAGATCGCGGCGCCGACCCTGGCGGCGAAGAGCCGCACCAGCGTCTCGGCCTGGTCGTCGAACGGGGCGCTGCCCTCACGGCGTAACAACAGGAGCGCGCCCGCAGGCACGCCGTCACCCGGCAGCGCCGCCACCGACAACGCCCGCACCGGGCCGAAGCCCGAGGGGGCGAGCCAGGCGGGCACCAGGAGCGGGTCGAGCCACCGGCTGGGCACCGCCGAGCCGAACAGCGCGTCAGTGACGCCCGGCACCTCGGACATGGCCGCCAGGGGCGTGCGGCCCTCCTCAGGCTCCCGCCCGGCCCAGACGCGCACCCATTCGACGTGCCGCCTGCGGGCGGGAAGCAGCAGGATCGCGGCGTCGGCCAGGAAGTCGGTGGCCAGGCGGACCGCGGTGTGCGCGCAGCGGCGCACGTTCAGCGAGGCCGTCAGGCGCAGGCCCGCCTCGGACAGGAAGTCGGCCTGCCGGCGCTCGGTCAGCAGGGTCTCGGCGCTGGTGTCGCGGAGGTACCAGACGCGGTGTGAGCCAGTCACGTGCTGCCTGCGCACCTTGAGGCGCCGGCCGCGGTGTTCGGCTTCGCGGCTCTGCCCCTCCGCGGCCATGAGATCGAACAGTCTGGTGAGGCTCCCGGCCGAGACCGAGTAGCCAGGGGTGAGCTCGGGCACCAGCGCCTTCGCAGCGGCGTTGGCGAGCAAGACTGTGTCGTCCGAGGCGCACAGGACGACGCCCTCGCTGCTGGCGCCGAGCACGCCTTCCAGCAGCGGGGCGTCGTCGAGGACACCGCCGAACGCGGGCACGCTTTTCATCACCTGAACCCTTCGAACGGGGGGTGATGGATCGGGCCCGGGCACCTGAGCCATCGTTGAGGCCATTGTGCCCCTATCGGACACGCGGCGTACGGCTTTCACCGCACTCGGTAGCGGTCAGGGACGGCCGCTCCGCTTGCCGTCCGGCGCGGGCTGCGCGTCCGGGGGTGCGGCCACCTCCTCGCGGGCCCCGAAGTCGAAGTAGTCGGCCACGTTGCGGCTGTCGCCGACCTGCATCTCCGTGTGCCGGACCCGGCCCTGCTCGTCGATGTCGACGATGCCCTTCACCCGCCGGTCGGTCTTGAGGTCGGGCAGGTCGGCCTCGAAGGAGTAGCGGGTGCCGGTCCAGCCCTCGCCGGAGGCCGGGCCCTCCTCCTTGACCTGACTGGCCTCCTGGAGCTGGGCCAGCGCGGCCTGCGGGTCCATGTAGGCGAGCTTGAAGACCGGCGGGTCGTCCACCCTGGGTTCGACCGTCCACCTCACGCCGTCGTACTGGTAGACCTGGTCGCCGATGAAGCGCGTCTCGCGTCCCGTGCCCTCGACGACCGTGCGGCCGGTCCTGGCCGCGGGATCGAAGTAGCCGGTCGAGGTCATGCTCTTCTCGGGCGAGGTGGAGGAGCCCGTCACCCTGAAGCTGTCGCCCGCCGTGCGTTCTGCGGCCGCGGTGACCACGGCCAGGGCCGAGCCGGTGGTGCTCGTCATGGTGATCGCCGCCGCCAGGGCCGCGACCAGCGCGGCCAGCACCGGCACGAGCACCCTGCGCCGCCGCGCCGGCGTCACGAACTCGACCCGCTCGGGGCCGCCGTCGCTCGCGGTGGCCAGCAGCGACCTGACCGCCCGCTCCGTCGCCTCGTTCATCGCCTTGCCTCCACTTCGTCGTCATCGGGGATCAGCTCCGCGCCGAGCACCTCGCGCAGCCTGCGCACGCCCCGGTGGGTGTGCGTCTTGACGCTGCCGACCGAGCAGCCCATGAGCTCGGCCACCTGCGCCTCCGGCAGGTCCTCGAAATAGCGCAGGACCAGGGCCAGCCGCTGGCGTGGCGGCAGGATCTCCAGCGCCTGCCGTACGGCCAGCGCCAGCGCCGGGTCGTCGGGCCGGGCCCGCAGGTCGGGCAGGGCGTCGCTCGGCGTCTCTCTGCGCCAGCTCACCCGCCACCAGGATCGGTGGGTGTTGACCAGCGTGCGCCGCAGGTAGGCGTCGGGATCGGTGGCCGTGTCGAGGCGCGGCCAGGCCTTGTACAGCTTGACCAGGCAGCTCTGCAGCAGGTCCTCCGCGGCGTGCCAGTCGCCGGTGAGCAGGACCGCGGTGCGTAGGTGGTGCGCGCCGCGCCGCCGTACGAAGGCGGAGAAGTCGTGAGCCATACCGTGCACACTCCTTCGGCAGCCGACGAGGTTGACACTAGAGCAGAGCCTTGTTGCCGATCGATCGATCGGTAGGATTCGCGCATGGACACCATCGCGGTCACCCGGCACGGCAAGATCCGGGGGCGCATCCAGGACGGGGGCGCCGCCTTCCTCGGCGTGCCCTACGCCGCCCCGCCCTTCGGGGCCGGGCGATTCCTCGCTCCGCAGCCCGTCACGCCCTGGGACGGGGTGCGGGACTGCCTCTCCTTCGGGGCCACGGCGCCCAAACGGCCCTACCGGCCGCCGCTGGACGAGATCCTTCCCGATCCTGACGTGGCCGGGGACGACTGCCTCAACGTCAACGTCTGGACACCCTCGCCCGCGCCGGGTCCGAGCCTGCCCGTGATGGTGTGGATCCACGGCGGGTCCTTGCGCAACGGCTCCAACGTCATCCCCCTCTACGACGGCGCCGCCTTCGCCCGCGACGGGGTCGTGCTGGTCTCGGTCAACTACCGGCTCGGCGTCGAGGGCTTCGGCGTCTTCCCCGACGCCCCCGACAACCGCGGCCTGCTCGACCAACTGGAGGCGCTGCGGTGGGTGCGTGACAACGTCGCGGCCTTCGGCGGCGATCCCGGCAACGTGACCGTGTTCGGCGAATCGGCCGGGGCCATCTGCATCGCCGCCCTGCTGACCAGCCCGCACGCGCACGGCCTGTTCCACCGGGCCGTCATGCAGAGCGGCCCGCCGCACACCGTCTCCCGCAAGGAGGGCGCCACGATCGTCAAGGTGATGGCGCGCGCGCTCGGGGTGCCGCCCAGGGCCGCGGCCTTCGCCGACGTCGATCCGTCGAGCCTGCTCGACGCCCAGGTCGCGGCCACCTCCAAGGGCAATCCGATCACCGGCGGTCCCGGCTTCCACATCGTGGCCGACGGCGACGTCGTGGTGCCCGGCGGCGAGCTTCCGGCCGACGTGGACCTGCTGGTGGGGGCCAACCGGGAGGAGTACCGGCTGTGGCTGGTGCCGACCGGGGCGGTGCGGCGCATCAGCCCGCTGGTGCTGCGGCTGGCCATGCTCAAGTTCCGCATCCCGTGGCGGGTGGCCGGGCTCTACCGCTCCAGCAGGCCGGGCGCCCCGCCGGGCGAGATCCTCGGCGAGATCGCCACCGACATGCTGCTGCGCGGGCCGATCAACAGGCTGGCCGACTCCCACCGGGGCAGGAGCTTCGTCTACGAGTTCGCCTGGCGCTCGCCCGAGCGCGACCTGGGGGCTTGCCACGCCCTGGAGATCGGCTTCGTCTTCGACAACCTGGCGGCGGCGCGGGAGCTCACCGGTCCCGACGCGCCGCAGCCGCTCGCCGACACGATGCACCGGGCCTGGATCGCGTTCGCATCGGGCGGCGATCCGGGCTGGCCGGCCTGGGACGCCTCGCGGCCGGTCATGGTGTTCGACGCGCCCGAGTCCGGGATCGTCCACGCACCACGCGACGAGGAGCTGAGAGCCTGGCTCTAGAGCAGGTCCCGCGCCGTCAGGGCCGCCTCCAGGAGTCTGGCCTGGGCGGGAACGCCCAGGTCCAGGCCGGTGAGCAGGCTCACCCGCTGCAGCCTGTAGTCGAGCGTGTTGCGGTGGATGTGCAGGTCGAGTGAGGTCTGGCGGCGGTTGTGGCCGCGGTTGACGAAGGCGCGCAAGGTGTCGACCAGGTGCGGGTGCCCGGCCAGCGGGTCGAGCTTGGCCGCCAGCCGATCGAGCCCGGCGCCCGGCCTGGCCAGCTGATACTCCAGCAGGACGTCGTCGAAGCGGTAGAGGCCCGGTGGCCGCCCGAGGCGCTGGACGATCTCCATGACCCGGCGTGCCTCCTCCAGCGCGGCGGGGATGCGGGCGGGCTCGGTGGCGCGCGCGGCGGCCAGCAGCACCGGGCCCACGTCCCCGGTCAGCCGCCCGGCCAGGCAGCCGAGCTCGGGCGTGCCCCGGTCGGGCAGCAGCGCCACGCCCTCGTCGGGGTCGGCCAGCACCAGCGTGCCCGCGTGCGCGTCGAGGGCCGACTGGACCAGGCGTGCCCGCGGGCCGCCCTCGAACACGTAGACGACCACGTCGTAGGCGGGGGCCACCTCGATCCGCGCCGCCTCCGCGAGCGCCTGGTAGGGCTGCCCGGCGAACAGCGCCGACACCAGCGCCCGCCTGACCCTGCGCTCCTCGCCCCTGACGTCTTCGGCCGCCTGGTCGTGGGCCAGGGCGACCGCGGGCACCGCGGCCCGCAGGCAGCCGAGCAGCCCGGAGCCCGCGTCCGCGAGCTCGCCGGGCGTGGCCGTCGCGCACAGGGCGCGCCACCAGACCTCGGCGCCGATCAGGTAGGCGGTCATCGCCGCGGGCAGCGGCAGCCGCTCCTCGGCGCGGCGGGCCGACCACTCGATGATGCGGGTCAGCTCGCCGGGACCCAGGACGTCGGGTTCGCGCAGGGAGCGCAGCAGCAGGCCGAAGACCGCGGCGACCGACGGCGTGACCTCGCCGTCGAGCGTCTCGCGCGGCAGCTCCCGGTAGAAGGGCACCTCGGCGGCGCACCGCGCGACCACCTCGGCGGTGAGCTCTCGGACCCGCGGGGCCATGCGGGAGTACAGGTCGGGCACCGTCGGATCGTCACATTGCCCAAACCGCACCGTCAATCATTGCCCCAAGTGCGGACAGACGCGGGCCGATCTCTTATCCAGGATGCGTTCAAGCCCCCAGCCTGGAGAGGACCGTCCATGTTCCGACGCCTGCTACCCGTGGCAGCGCTCATCGCCACGATGCTGACCGCCGCACCGCCCGCCCACGCGGCCACGAACTACGGCGCGGCCGGGCCGTACGCCACCGCCGTGGAGGTCGGCGCCGTCAACACCCTGTACTATCCGCGTGACATCGCCCGGAGCACCCGCCGCCACCCGGTGATCGTCTGGGGCAACGGCACCTTCGCCTTCCCCGTCGTCTACCGCGACCTGATGCTCCAGTGGGCCAGCCACGGCTTCATCGTCTCGGCGGCCAACACCCCGATGTCGAACCTGGGCATCTCGATGCGCGCCGGGATCGACGCGCTGGCCGCCCGCGACGCCGACCCGTCGAGCGTCTTCCACGGCAAGGTCGACCTGGAGCACATCGGCGCCTCCGGCCACTCCCAGGGCGGCGCCGCGGCGATCGTGGTCGGCGACGACCCGCGCGTCGACACCATCCTGCCGATCCAGCCCGGCCCGCTGGCCAACATCGACGCCGTCGACGGGCCCGCCTTCCTGATGGCCGGGCAGTACGACAGCATCGTCTTCCCCGCGCTGGTCAAGTCGTTCTACAACGACGCCGACCACATCCCGGCGATCTACGGCGAGGTACGGCGGGCCGACCACTTCACGGTCGTCGGCGACCCGGGACCGTTCGCGGCGCCCACGACCGCCTGGTTCCGCTTCCAGCTGATGGGCGACCAGGAGGCGCGCGCGCTGTTCTACGGGCCGAACTGCGGGATCTGCACCGACACGGGCACCTGGTCCGACGTGCGCCGCAACGCACTCGTGCCCTAGCACCCCCTTCCCAGCCGATCGATCGATCGCTAGAGTCCCTGCCTACCGATCGATCGATCGGCTCGCGAAGGAGGCACCCCCCATGCCCGTCGAAACCAAGAGTCCCCTGCTGCGGGTGACCGTCGGCAGCTTCGTCGGCACCGTCATCGAGCAGTACGACTTCCTGCTCTACGGCTTCATGACCGCCCTGGTCTTCAACACCCTCTTCTTCCCCAGCAGCGATCCCACCGTCGGCACCCTGGTGGCCTTCGCCGGATTCGCGATCGGCTTCGTGGCCCGCCCGATCGGCGCCGTCGTCGCCGGGCACTACGGCGACCGGGTCGGACGCAAGTCCATGCTCGTCATGACCCTCCTGGTCGCGGGCCTGGCCACCACCGCCATGGGCCTGCTGCCCACCTACGCGAGCATCGGCATCTGGGCGCCGATCCTGCTGATCGTGCTCCGCGTCGTCCAGGGCTTCTCCTACGGCGGCGAGGTGACCGGCGCGGTCCTGATGACCACCGAGTTCGCCCCGCGCCACCGCCGCGGCTACGTCGGCAGCTTCATCCCCGCCGCCGGACCCGCCGGCCTGCTGCTGGCCACGATCGCCATCATGGTCGTGGCCGGCATGGACAAGGCCGACTTCCTGTCGTACGGCTGGCGCATCCCGTTCCTGCTGTCGGCGCTCCTGGTGGTCGTCGGCCTGGTCATCCGCGCCAAGGCCCCGGAGAGCCCCGCCTTCGCCGAGACCAGGACCAGGCACGCGATGCCCGTCATGGAGGTCTTCCGCCGCCACACCCGCCCGCTGCTGCTCGGCGTGGGCACCGGATTCGGCTTCTACGTGGTCTTCTACGTGCTGCTCGTCTTCGCGGGCTCCTACATGACCGCCACACTCAAGCTGCCCGCGCAGGTGCCGCTCGTCGCCGTGGCCGTCGGATCACTGGTCGTCATCGTCTTCGGGCCGCTGTGCGGCAAGCTCTCCGACCGCTTCGGCCGCCGCCCGATGGTCGTCACCGGCTCCGCCCTCGTCGCGCTCTACAGCTTCGTCTTCTTCCGCCTGCTCGACACCGGCGACACCATGGTGATCTACCTGGCCTACGCGCTCGCCTTCGGCTTCGTCACGATCATGTACTCGCCACTGATCACCTTCATCGCCGAGCAGTTCCCCACCTCCGTGCGCTTCAGCGGCGCCTCCCTGGCCGGCCAGATCGGCGCCGTCCTGGGCGGCGGGCTGGCCCCGCTCATCGCCACCGCCCTGCTCGCCTCGCTGGGCGCCTGGAGCGTGGCCGCGTACGTGGCGCTGTCGATGCTCGTCTCGCTGGCCAGCGCCCTGGCCCTGCCCGAGACGAACCAGGCCGACATCACGGCAGAATGAGCCTGTGACTATCGATCGATCGGCAGCCCTGCCCGACCTCGACCAGCGCCGGGTCAGCACCACCGACGTGCGGCTGCCGCCGAGCGTCCTGCTGGAGGGCACCTCCGGCAGGATCCTGCGCGAAGCCCTGCTGCTCTTCGCCGAGCAGGGCTTCCACGGCACCTCGATCCGCGACCTGGCGCACGCCTGCCAGATCCGCTCCGCCACGCTCTACGCGCACTATCCCAGCAAGGAGCACGTCCTGGCCGAGCTGGTGCGCATCGGCCACGAGGCCCACCACGCCCGCCTGGTCGGCGCGCAGGGGCGCGACTCCATCGAGCGGCTGCGCAACGTGGTGCGCGAGCACGTCCTGGCCCACGCCGAATACCCGCTGCTGGCCGTCGTCTCCAACAACGAGCTGCACGCGCTGTCGCCCGAGATGGCCGCGCCCGCGATGTTGCTGCGCGCCGACGGGCGCCAGCTGCTCATGGACATCATCAACGAGGGCATCAGCGAGGAGGCGTTCGACGTGCCCGACGCCTTCCTGGCGGTGACCGCGATCAGCGGCATGGGCATGCGGGTGGCCAACTGGTACGGCTCGGGCGTGCCGTACTCCCCCGAGGAGATCGCCGAGACCTATGCCGGGTTCGCGCTGCGGATCGTGGGAGCCTCGTAGCCCTTCACCCGTTCGCCAGGTGGAGGAGGGGCTCGCCGCGCACATAGCGGCCCACCTCGGCGGCGACGATGCGGGCGGCCTTCTGCGCGGTCTGCCTGCTCGCCCCCGCCAGGTGCGGGGTCATGACGACCCCGCCGGTGGTCAGCAGCCGCGAGCCCGCCGGGACGGGCTCCTCGGGGAAGACGTCGAAGGCGGCCGCGAACAGGTGGCCGCGCTCCAGCGCGTCGCAGACCGCGTCGTAGTCGACCAGGCTGCCGCGGGCGCAGTTGACCAGCACCGAGCCCGCGGGCATGAGGTCCAGCTCCCGCGCGCCGATCATGCCGTGGTTGCCGGGGGTGGCGCGGGCGTGCAGGGTGACGATGCCGCTCCTGGCGAGCAGCTCGTCGAGCGGCACGCTGCGCTCGGGCACGTACGGGTCGTGGACCAGCACGTGCGCGCCGAAGCCTTCCAGGACACGCGCCACCTTGCGGCCGATCGCGCCGTAGCCGACCAGGCCGACCGTGCCGCCCTCCAGCTCGGGTCCGACGGCGTCGAAGCGGTAGTAGTCGCTGCGCCAGACGCCCTGCCGCAGCTCGGCGTGGGTCTGCGGGATGCGGCGGATCGCGGCCAGGATCATGGCCACGGTGTGCTCGGCCGTCGCGGTGGCGTTGCGTCCCGGCGCGAAGGTCACCCGGACGCCGCGCTCGGCCGCCGCCCGCAGGTTGGCGTTGACCGGGCCGCCGCGGCCGACGCAGAAGAGCCTCAGATCGGGGCTGGCGTCCAGGACCCGCTCGGTCAGCGGGGCCATCTGGGTCACGCAGATCTCCGCCCCGCGCAGCGCCTCGATCAGCTGCTCCTCGGTGCCGGAGGCCTCGCGGACCTCGGCGACCCGACCGAACGGCTCCACCGGCCAGGGCAGTGTCAGCTCGCCGATCTCCAGGTCGTAGCCCTGCAGCTCCTGCCTGAACAGGCTGTTGAGGACGAAGTGGTCGCCTGCGGCCAGCAGTCTCATGCGAGGGCTCCGTTGTACTCCAGGACGGCGGCGCGCGGGCCGTCCAGCTCGATCTCGGTCAGCGCGCAGTTGCGCAGGGAGGGGAAGACCCGCCGGTATTCGCGCAGCGGCAGCCCGATCAGGCGGCACAGCGTGAGGCGGATCGCCGTGGTGTGCGCCACGACCAGGACCCGCCCGCCCTCGTGCGCCGCGGCGATCTCGGCCAGACACCCGGCGAACCGTTCGGCGGCCATGACCGGATCCTCGCCTCCGGGCAGGTGGTGGGCGACGGGATCGGCCTTGAACGCCTCCAGCGCCTCGGCGAAGCGTCCGGCCATCTCCTGCCTGGTCAGGCCCTCACCCTGGCCGAAGTCGAGCTCGCGCAGCCGCTCGTCGACGCCGAGCGGCAGGCCGAGCCTGGCGGCGCTGCGCCCGGCGGTGAGGCGGGCCCGCGACAGCGTGGAGCTCCAGACGGCCGCCAGGCCCGCGGAGCCCGCCCAGTCGGCCAGCCGTTCCGCCTGCTGACGGCCTCGCTCGGTCAGGTCGACGTCGCTGACGCCCGCGTAGCGGTTCTCGGCGTGCCAGACCGTCTCCCCGTGGCGGACCAGGACGAGGCGGGTCATCGTGATGTCCTCTCTTCGGCGTGCGCGGCGAGCGCGTCGGGCAGCCAGCCGCGTTCGTGCAGCGCTTCGACCAGGCGCAGGTAGGGCTCGTCGAACCGCCCGGTGCCCTCGGGGTCGATGGTCTCCCTGACCCTGGCCATCGTGCCGCCGTGCTCCCCTGCGGCCAGGATCGCCATGCCGAGGGCGGGTTCGGCGTTCTCCAGGAGGGTGACGGGGCGGCCCAGGATGTCGGCGCGCAGCCGGCACCAGTACCGGTTGCGGGCGGCGCCGCCGGTCAGCGTGAGCCGCCCGCCGCCGGGCGCGCCGAGCAGGTCCAGGTAGTCGAAGCAGAGCCGCTCCACGAAGCCGACGCCCTGCAGCACGGCGGCGAAGCGCTCGGCCTCGTCGCGCGGCTCGCCGATCATGAAGGCCTCCGCCTCCGGTGCCACGAACGGGAACCGTTCCCCCCGGCCGAGGAGCGGATAGGCCAGCACGTCGGTGCGGGCCACCAGGCCCGAGAGCCGGTCGGGGTCGGCGAAGTCACGGGCGATCACTCCGGAACCGGTGCTGGAGGCGCCGCCGGGCAACCACGTGCCCGTGGGCGAGCGGTGCGAGTAGACGGCGCCGAGGGGATCGCGCAGCAGCTCGCGGGTGACGCCCTTGATCACCAGCGTGGTGCCCAGCACGGAGTTCCAGCTGCCCGGCTCGGTACCGCCCGCCCCGAGCTGGGCGGCACAGCCGTCGGTCATGCCGGCGATCACCGGCGTGCCCGCGGGGATGCCGGTGGCCCCGGCCGCCCGCTCGCAGACCACGCCGAGCATGGTGCCGGAGCGCACGAGGTCCGGCAGCACGTCGCCGGGCAGGCCGAGGGCTTCGTACGGCCAGCGTTCCTCGATCAGGTGCGCGCCCGTCTTGAGCGCGTTGCTCAGGTCGGTGGCCACCTCGTGCCCGGTCAGGCGGCGGTTGACGAAGTCGCTCTGGTGCGTCACCCGGCCGTGGCCGTGGTGTTCGAGCAGCCAGTGCGCCTTGGGCAGCGCCCAGGAGGCCTGCATGCGCAGGTAGCCGAGCTCGGCCCAGACCCCGGCGCCCCTGTCGTTGATCGCCTCGACCTCGGCGGCGGCCCGCGTGTCGTCGTACATCAGGGCGGGGCTGACGGGACGGCCGTCGTCATCGGTCAGCAGCACCGTCCCCGAGGTGGCGTCGACAGCGACGGCCTCGATGTCGCTCCTGCCTCCCGTCGCCTGCCTGCACGCCAGCGCCACCGCTTCCCACCACTGCTCGGGGTCCTGCTCGTGACGCGGGCCTTCGCGGCGGCCGGTCAGCGCCCGCGACCCCATCCCCGCCACCTCTCCGTCGGCGGTCACCAGGATCGCCCGTACGCTCTGGGTGCCGATGTCGATGCCCATCCATGTGCTCACCGCACGCCCCTCAGCCGGACGAAACGCTCGTAGGCGTCGTCGAGGTCGCGGCGCGGCACCCACTCGTCCCTGACGGCGGGGGCCGCCGGTTCCTGCCCCAGCTGCAGGCGTCCCACCTGGTAGGCGCCCCTGGCTCCCGCCTCCGTGTCCACCGGCCTCAGCACCGTCACCCCCGTCGCGTCGGCGATCAGCTGGGTCCACACCTCGCTGGCCGCTCCCCCTCCGCATACCCGCAGTTCCCCGGGCCGGCTCCCCGCCGCCTCCAGGCAGTCGCGGATGACCAGGCTCAGGCCTTCCAGGACGGCGCGCGCCACGTGCTCGGGCCCGTGCTCCACGGTCAGGCCGTGCATCGAGCCGCGGATGCCGGGATCGCGGAACGGCGCCCGCTCCCCCGCCGGTGACAGGTACGGCAGGAAGCTCAGCCCCCTGCTGTCGGGCGCGGCCCTGCGTCCCAGTTCCTCGGGGTCGCGCAGGCCGAGCAGGGCGCAGGCCCAGTGGATCACCTCGACCCCGGCGAGCGTCGGGAAGACCCGCAGGTGCCGCCGCGGCAGGCCGAGCGCGATGGTGAAGCCCGCCTCCGCGCTTCCCGGCGAGGCGTCGTCGGTCACGATCTCCGTGCACAGGGTGGTGCCCAGGATGCCGCAGGCCTGGCCGGGCTCGGTCGCGCCCACCCCGATGGCGGTGGCGGCGATGTCGTAGGGGGCCATCACCACCGGCGTGCCGGGGGGCAGGCCCAGCTCGGCCGTGGTCAGGGGGGCGGTGCGATGCTCGTCGGCGATCCTGGCGGGTAACAACCGTCGTGCCCAGCTCATGCCGTACAGGGCCAGGAGGTCGGCGGAGTAGTCGCCGGTCGCCAGGTCCGTGAACGGCGCAGACGCGTCGGAGCTGTCGATCGCCCGGCGGCCCGTGAGGTTGGCGAAGATCCAGCCGCCGCAGGTCAGCGCCGCGGCCGAGCGTTCCAGCCGGGCCGGGTCGTGCTCGTTCAGCCAGGCGAGGATGGCGTTGGGCAGGCCGGCGAAGGTCACCGACCCGTTGGCAGGGAAGGCGCGCGCGAGCACGCCCTGCTCCTCCCACCCGGCGACGGCGGCGGCGGCCCTGCCGTCGTTCCACAGGATGGCGGGTCCCGTGGGCCGGTTGCGCTCGTCGACCAGCCACAGGCCGTCGCCCTGCGCGGTGATCGCCAGGAAGTCGACCGGCCCGGCGGCCGGGGCGACCTCGCGGACGCAGGCCACCACGGCCGCCCACACCTCGTCCATGTCCTGCTCGGAATGGCCGGTCGCGGGCCGGGTCACCCGCGTGGGCCTGCGGGCCAGCGCCGTCTCGCGACCGCCGCCGTCGTAGGCGACCGCCTTGATCATCGTGGTGCCGGCATCGACGCAGATCGCACCTTTCACGATGGAAACCCAACACTCGTCTACCGCCATATGTCAACAAGTCGTGATATCTCACACTTCTGCTGTTAGATTGACGGCGTGGACGCTTCCGGACCGCGCGAGCGGCGCGACCAGATCCGCCGCCGCGTCACCGACGAGGGCTTCGCCCGCATGGAGGACCTGGCCGAGACCTTCGGCGTCAGCGTCATGACCATCCACCGCGACATCGACGCCCTGCAGACCGAGGGCTGGCTGCGCAAGGTGCGCGGCGGCGCCACCGCCCAGCCCTCCGCCCTCCACCACGGCGACGTACGGCACCGCAGGCAGGCCATGGCCGCCGAGAAACAACGCCTGGCCGAGGCGGCCGCCACCCTGATCGAACCGGGCATGTCGGTGATCCTCGACGAGAGCACCACCGCCCTGGCCCTGGCCGCGCTGCTGCCCTCCCGCGGACCGCTCACCGTGATCACCAACTTCCTCGCCGCGGTCAACCACCTCGCCGGCGAGGCCTCCATCGACCTCATCTCCCTGGGCGGCGCCTACTATCCCGCCTACGACGCCTTCCTCGGCATGCGCACCACCGACGCCGTCAGGTCGCTGCGCGCCGACCTGCTGTTCGCCTCGACCACCGCGGTCACCCACGGCTCCTGCTACCACCAGTCGCAGGAGACAGTCGCGGTCAAGCGGGCCATGATGGATTCGGCCGACCAGCGAGTGCTGCTGATCGACCACAGCAAGTTCGGCAAGCGGGGGGTGCACAGGCTGGCGGCACTGACCGACTTCGACCTGGTGATCGTCGACGCCGGGACGCCGGAGGAACACCTGGCGCCGCTGCGCTCCGCGAACGTGAACCTGCGCCGGGCGGCGCCGTGAGACTCGCCGCCCTCCTGACGAGCGCCCTGTCGGCCCTGTCGCCCGTGGATCGTGGGCGGCGACGAGCGCCCGTTCGTCATGAGGAGGACCGGATGAGCCGTGGCGCCCTCGTCCTCCTGAGCTGCCTGCTGGTGACCGGCTGCACGTCGCGGCCCGCTCCCTCGCCCTCTCCCGCTGGGGTGTCCTCTCCGGCCGCGACGCCGGAGGAGATCCCCGTGTCACTGCGGTGGGAGCGCGTGAGCGGCCTGCCCGGCGACGACGCCTGGGAGCGCGGCCTCAACGACATCACCGCCGCGGGTCCCGGCGACGCGTGGGCCGTCGGCTATACCGGCTGGGAGGACGGCGTCACCGCGACGCTGCGCCGCTGGGACGGCAGCCGCTGGCGCGCGCTCCCCGCCGGGCAGGCGGGATCCTTCCGAGGGATCGACTCCGACGGCCCTGACAACGTCTGGGCGGTCGGCGGCGAGAAGGACGCCATGCACTGGGACGGCCGCGCCTGGCGCCGGATCGAGACGCCCGTCCACCCCCGTGACGTCGCCGTCGACGGGCCCCGCGCGGTCGTCATCTCACGGGCGGGCATCGCGACGTGGGACGGCACGCGCTTCACCACCGTCCTCGACCAGGACGAGAACACGGTGACGCTGACCGCCGCCGACGCGGGCGCCGGCCACGCCTGGGTCACGGGATCGGTCTCCCGCCGCCCCGCCCTCTGGCACGGACGTGACGGCTCGTTCGTCCGTGAGCCGCTGCCCGAATCGCAGGAGGGCGAGCTCACCGACGTCTGGCAGAACGGCGACGATGACGTCTGGGCGGTGGGCACGGCGGGCACGTCTCCGCTGGTCGTGCACTGGGACGGCCGGGCGTGGACCCGGGCGGAACTCCCCGGCCGGCACGGCAGGCCGGTCAGCGTGACCGCCGCGGGGCCGCGCGAGGTGTGGATCGCGGCGACCGACGACGCCTACCCCGGCCACGTCGTCATCCTGCACTGGGACGGGGCCGCCTGGACACGCGAGCTCACGCCCTCGCTCGGCAAGGTGACCCGCGCGCGGATCACCCGCGTCCCCGGCACCTCACACCTGTGGCTGGCCGTCTCCGTCGCCAACGGCGACTCCGAGTCGATCGTCACCCTCCGACGGCGGTAGGTGCCCGGCGCGGGTCTCGAACTCGCCGCTGCCGTCGACCACCACCGTCAGCCGCCCGTTCTCGGCCTCCACCAGCACCCGGTCGCCCGGGTTGACGTCGCCGTTGATCAGCATGGTCGACAGCCGGTTGTCGACCTCCCGCTGCACCGTACGGCGGAGCGGACGGGCGCCGAACTCCGGCTTGTAGCCCTGCTCGGCCAGCCAGTCCATGGCCTGGTCGGTGACCTTGAGCTCGACCTCCTGGGCGGCCAGCCGCCGCCTGGTCTTGTCGAGCAGCAGGGCGGTGATCTGGCGGATCTCCTGCTTCTCCAGCCGGTGGAAGACGATGATCTCGTCGATCCGGTTGAGCAGCTCGGGACGCAGTTGCTGCTGGAGCAGGTCCATGAGCTGGTCCTTGAGGGTGGTGGTGTCGGCGTCGCTCATCAGGATCAGCGAGGAGCCGATGTTGCTCGTCATGATCACGACGGTGTTGGTGAAGTCGACCGTCCGGCCCTTCCCGTCGGTCAGCCGCCCGTCGTCGAGCAGCTGCAGCAGGATGTTCATGACGTCCGGGTGCGCCTTCTCGATCTCGTCGAAGAGCACCACGGTGTGCGGGCGCCGCCGTACCGCCTCGGTCAGCTGGCCGGCCTCGTCGTAGCCGACGTAGCCGGGTGGCGCGCCGACGAGCCGGGAGACGGTGTGCTTGTCCTGGTATTCGGACATGTCGATGCGGATCATGTGGTCCTCGCCGCCGAACAGCGCGTCGGCCAGGGCCCTGGCCAGCTCCGTCTTGCCCACGCCCGTCGGGCCGAGGAACATGAAGCTGCCGATCGGCCGGTTCGGGTCCGACAGTCCCGCCCGTGCCCGCCGTACGGCCTCGGAGACGGCGACCACCGCCTCGTCCTGGCCGATGACCCGCTCGTGCAGGTGCTCCTCCAGCTTGAGCAGGCGCTCGCGCTCGGCCTCGGTGAGCTGGCTGGCCGGGATGCCGGTCAGGCGCGAGACCACCTCGGCCACGTCCTGCGCGGTGACCTCCGGGACGTCGTCGTGGCCGTGGCGGGCGTTCTCGAGCTCGTCGCGCGTCCGCTCGATCTCGGCGGTCAGCTGCTTGGCCCGGTCGTAGTCCTCGCTCCTGACCGCCTGGTCCTTGTCCCTGCGCAGCTCCTCGACCCGCTCCTCCAGCTCACGCGCCCCCGCGTCGGGCGTCGTCGCGCGCAGCCGTACCCTGGCCGCGGCCTGGTCCATCAGGTCGATCGCCTTGTCGGGCAGGAACCGGTCGTTGATGTAGCGGTCGGACAGCCGGGCCGCGGCCTCCAGCGCGTCGTCGGTGAGGCGGACCTGGTGGTGCGCCTCGTAGCGGTCGCGCAGGCCCGCCAGGATGCCGACGGTGTCGTCGACGCTCGGCTCGGGGACCAGGATCGGCTGGAACCGCCGTTCCAGGGCGGCGTCCTTCTCGATGTTCTTGCGATACTCGTCGATCGTCGTGGCGGCGACCACGTTGAGCTCGCCGCGGGCCAGGGCGGGCTTGAGCATGTTGCCGGCGTCCATGCCGCCCTCGACGGCGCCCGCGCCGACCACGGTGTGCACCTCGTCGATGAAGACGATCATGTCCTGGCTGTTGGCGGTGATCTCGTCGATCACCTTCTTCATGCGCTCCTCGAACTCGCCGCGGTACTTCGACCCCGCGACCATGCCCGTCAGGTCCAGCGCGATCACCCGGCGGCCCTTGAGCGTGTCGGGCACGCTGCCGTTGACGATGCGCTGGGCGATGCCCTCGACGATCGCCGTCTTGCCCACGCCCGGCTCGCCGATCAGCACCGGGTTGTTCTTGCGCCGCCGCGAGAGCACCTCGATGGCCTGCTCGATCTCGTCCTCGCGGCCGACGACCGGGTCCAGCTCGCCGGCCCTGGCCTCCTCGGTGAGGTCCCTGCCGTACTCCTCGACGGTCGGCGTCTTGCTGGGCTGCCGCTCGTCGCGCGCCGACTCCTGCAGCTCGTTGGCCGACACGCCCGAGGCCTTGAGCAGCCTGGACGCGGCCGAGTCCGGGTTGGCCGCCATGGCCGTCACCAGGTGCTCGGGGCCGATGTAGGAGTCGCCCATGGCCTGCGAGATGCGCTGCGCGTCGAGCAGCGCCCGCTTGGCCGCCGGGGTCAGCGTGGTGGGCGGGTCACCCTCGGGCCCCTTGGGGATCATGGCGCTGATCAGCTCGTCGAGCTTCTCGGGGTTCGCTCCCGCGTTCATCAGCAACGTCCTGGTCGCGGGGTCGCCCGCGGCGGCCTGGAGCAGGTCGAGCACATCGAGGTCGGCGGCGCCGCGCGAGCCCGCCAGGGCCAGCGCCCGCCTCAGCAGTTCCCTGGCCTGCTCGGTGAGCAGCTTGCCCACGTCGATCCGCTGCGTGCCCGGCCTGCTGGGCGGCCAGGAGTCCTGAGCCCCTCCGAACAGCCGTCCCGCGAGCATGTCGAAGCCACGGAAGGGGTCCTCACCGAAGAACGACCCGAAGGGTGATGTACTCATGATGAAAGACATCGCCCTCCGGATTTCAGATCATTGCCACCTTTGACTCTAGATCCGGCAAAACTCTCAGGTAGGGACATTTCTCCTTCGTAAGGTCGTAAGAGACGGACGACATCAAGGGAGACGCCGTGCCTTTCGACCAGACCTTCCTCCGCGACCTCGTGACCATGAAGGACGAGATCGGCGTACTGTCGCTCTACGCCTGCGCGACCCCGCAGGAAGAGGCGTCCAAGCGCCCCGCCTGGGGCATCCGCCTGCGCAACGAGCTGTCCGCGCTGCGCGAGGAGGCCGCCTCCTGGCCCGACCGCGAACGCCGCACCGCCGTCCTGGCCAGGCTCGAAGCCCTCGAGCCCGAGCTGCACGAGCTCACCGACGCCTCCGAGCCCGGCCTCGGCCGCGCGCTGTTCGCCTCCGTGAGCGACCGCTCCGACATCAGGAAGATCTCGCTCCAGGTGCCCGTCGAGGACTGCGCCACCCTCGAATCGACCGCCTATGTACGCCCGCTCGTCAGCGCCATGGCCACCAGCGCACCCGCCGGCCTCGTCGTCGTCTCGCGCGACGGGCTCCGGCTCATCGACTTCAGGTACGGCATGGCCGAGGAACTCGAGCGCAAGCCGTTCGACGTCGACACCGAGGACTGGCGCCTCATGCGCGGCCCCGGCCCGGGCGGCGGCCCCGGCGGCGGCTCGCAGCCCGTCGCCACCCACACCGACAAGTTCCAGTCGCGCGTCGACGACAACCTGCGCCGCCAGATCCACGCCGCGGGCCCCGCGGTCGCCGCCGAGGCACGCTCGCGTGGCTGGGTCGACGTCCTGCTCATCGGCGCCCCACCCGTGACCGAGGTCCTGGCCGCGGCCATGCGCCCCATGACGCCGGTCACCGTCGACCTCATCATCGACGCCCTCGCCCCCGGCGAGGTCGCCAAGCACGTCTCAGGCGAACTCGCCGCCACCCGCGTCTCGCGCGACCAGGCCCTCGTCGCCCGCGCCATCGACACCGCCAAGTCGGGCGGCAAGGGTGCGCTCGGGCTCAACCAGACGCTCGCGCTGCTCAACGAGGGCCGGGTCGAGCACCTGCTGCTGGACGAGGCCGGACGGTGGAGCGGCGTGCGGGGGGCCGACGGGTTCCTGTTCGAGTCGGGCGAGGGGGTCGAGGAGGCGGACCTCGGTGAACGCATGATCGAGGCCGTGCTCGACAGCGGGGCGACGCTCACCGTCCTGGGCCCCGAGGCGGCCGCCGGGCTGGCGGACTACGACGGGGTGGCGGCGCTGCTGCGCTGGTGACACCCCGCCCACGATCCGCGCCCTCGGCCGTGAGGCAGGGCGCGGATCGTGGCCGGTCAGGCGCTGTCAGGGATGCGGTACAACGTCCGCGTCGCGGCCAGCCACTCCTGGTCGATGAATCGCCCGGTCACATGGCCGAGCAGACGCAGATACGCGTCCATCTCGTCCTCGTCGTCGTCGACGGCTTCGATGTCGATGGCGTGCCGCTCGAAAAGCGGCTCCAGTTCTCCTAGGTCGATCGCGTGCTGCCCGCTCCGCCCTGCCCGGTCCCCGTCTCGCCAGTAGTCGAGACCGTCGAGCCCTCCTTCGCCGCCGTCGTACTCGACGTAGAAGAGCCTCCTGCCCTCGGCGCTCAGCGGGCCGGGGAAGATGCACAGGCCGCTCAGGCTGATGATGTGGGTCCAGCCCGGCGCGTGCTCACCGATCCAGATGACGTCGTCCGTGCCGTGCGGCCGGTACCACTGCAGGGCGGTCGGCAGGTCGCAGTCCAGGCGGCTGGCCGGATCGACGCCCAGGATCCGAGCGAGGGACTCGGGGTCGCCTCCCTCGATCCAGGTGCCGGCGAATCTGGCGGAGAAGCCGGACGAGAACAGCAGGTCCCACTGGGGTGACATGTCGCAGTCCTTACTCGTGGGCGGGGACGTGGTAGCCGGTGTGCGGTGCGTCGAGCCACTCCCGGTCGAGCTCGCGGCCCACCACCCTGCCGATCGCGACCAGCGCGGAGGTGAACGACTCCGCCGGTTCGACGGCGGGCTCACCCTCGTCGAGGTCGAAGCGCAGACCCTCCAGGTAGGGGTCCAGAGCGTCCGGATCGGCGCCCGAACGCTCGCCTGGGTCGAAGACGTCGAGGACCGTGACCAGTTCCCCTGATCGCGCGTACTTCAGCAGGCTCTCCCCGTGGAAGTCCCACGCGAGTGCGAGCGCCCGGCGGTCGCCGCGGGAGAGTTCCGCCACCACCTCGTCGGCGACACAGCGGTGATCGCCGATCAGCACGATCCAGCCGCCCAACGTGCCGGCGAGCAGGCCTGCTGCCTGCTCGCCGCTGCCGTCGGAGCCCGATCCCCACTCGCCGAAACGGTCCGGCACACCCGTCGCGGGGTCGCCGCCGAGCACCGAGACGGCCTCCTCGGCCGCGATGCCCTCGCACCAGACGGCGTAGAACTCCTGCATCGACACGTCGCTGGGGTCGTAGGAGCGCAGCACGTGGTAGAGGTGATCGCCTGGCATGATTCGTTCCTCCTTGGCAGGGGCTGCCGCCCGGCCCGAAGGCCGGGCGGCAGCATGAAACTACGGCGTGCCCTTGACGCTCACCCAGAAGCGGTCACCGTTGGGCCGATCGGGCCCTTCCGGGATGAGAACGCGATAGCGAGCGTAGAACACCGACAGATACCAGCCGTCACTCTTGTTGTTCGCCGAAGGGACACCCCGGACGGAGAAGTTCCCATCCCCCCAGCCGGGGCCCTCCTTGACGGAGTTGAACGGGAATTCGTCGCAGTCCCCGACCACCTTGGCGGCCCTGCAGGCCTTCCGTCGCTCAGACACCTGGACAGCACCCCATGTACGACCGCGGGGGTCGCCTGGGCGCAGTGCGCTCTCGTTGATCCGGGTGAGCGCCGCCCGGGTGGCAGGGGTCTTGCCATCCCAGTTACCGGGAACGATCTTCTGCCCTGGCGCCTTCTTCGGCTCCGTGTTGTCGGTGTCGTTGAAGGCGGCCCAGATGTGTGCGGCCACCGGACCCCGCTTGGAATGATCCACATCGGTGCGGTAGATGCGACTCACATCGGGGAAGATGCAGGCACCCGTGTAACGGACGCGCTTCTCCTCCGGCCAGTTCCCCGGGGCGCCCGGACCGAGCGTGAGATCGTCACACCGGACGGTCGGCGGGGTCCAGATTCCCTTCGGCTGTTCGTCCTTGAGCTTGCCCCAGAGCGGGAAACTCGAGGGCCCCACGTTGGTGACGAGGTCCTTGACCTCCACCCACGGCGACACTGAACACGTGCGAACCTTCGACGTGGTGCTCTCCGACTTGAACCGGAAGTACCTGGTGGTGTCGTCCCAATCCTTGACGAGCGCCTCCCTGTCTCCGTTGACGGTCTTGCTGCATGTCGCCCCGTCGGTCCCCGATGCAGCGGTGACCGCCAGCTTCATGCGCGAGTTGCCGATACCCGTTTCCAGGGCGAAGTCCAGCTGGTCGAACGCAACCCACATGGAGAACTCCTTGGGGGACAACGGCCCCGTCACCCCGTCGCTGCCCAGCTTGCGGATGCTCGTGCCATCCCTGGTTCCCAGATAGGAGTTCATGACGACGGTAGAGCGGACGATCATGTCCAACCCTTCCGAACCGTCGGGGAGCTTGATTCTCTTCTTCTTCCCGCTGCCGGAGGGGTAGTCGAGATCGTCCATCCACATGCTGATCCCGAACCACCGGACGGAACAGCCGCTGAAGACCGTGGCGTCCGTCCAGATACCCCAGATGGCCTCCTTGGGCGCCTTGGACCGGCACGTGTCGAGAGTGAAGTGCCGGTAGTTGACCTCATAGGGATCCGGTTCACTCAGCGTCCCTGCGGTTTCCGATGCCTTGCCCGTCGCGGGGGCAGGCGTCGGCGTCTCGCCAGCCATAAGCAGGCTGGCGATATCATCACTGGTGAGGGGACGCTGGTAGACCCAGACGTCGTCGAGACCGCCGACTGCTCGAGCTCCGAGACTCAGCGCTGCGTCGGCGTGCCAGCGCGTACTTGAGAGTGAGGCGGCACCCACGTTCACCCCGTTGAGGTACAAAGTCGCCGTGTTGCCCGCCGAGTCGTACACGCCCGCCAGGTGGAACCACTCGTTGACCGGAGGCTCCACTCCAGACCGCACACCGTCCACCGTCGCATCGGCCGTATCGGCACTGGTGAAGGTGAACACCAGCCCGTCCTCCGGGTCGTTGCCGAGCTTGAAGGGCGCCTGGTGAGCGCCCTTCTGCTCGATCACGGAGTAGGCGCCGTCCTTGTCGCTCCACTTCAGCCAGGCGGCCACGGTGAAGCTCTCGTCCGTGCGGATCACCGGCCCGTCGGTCTGCGCCAGTGGCTCCTCGCCGGGATGGATGACGTCGACCTTGAGTACCTGCCAGCCCGACCACGGCGACGCCGTGCTCGGGGACACCGCGCGGGCACGCCAGCGCACCAGCCAGCCGTCGGTCAGCTTCCCGAGCGGCACCGCGAGGCTTGCGGGTGAGCCCGGCTGCGCGTCGGCCACAGCACCTGCCCAGATCGGCCCGTTTCCTTGCCCGTCGGGCGCGGATGGATCGTGCTCGATCTCGAACTCCGCGGTGAGCGCGTCTCCACGCGGATCCGTGGGAGTCGCACGCAACTGCGGCGTGACGGTGTTGGTGACCGTCTGGCCGTTCACCGTCTTGCAGGGCGTGACCTGCAGGTCTTCGACGCCGGGAGCTGATTCCGGCCGGTCCACGACCAGCTGCTGCCACGCCGACCACGGCGAGGTCAGATCAGCGGCCAGCGATCGCACGCGCCAGCGCACGGTCCAGCCGTCGGACAGTTCGCCAACCGGAACGCTAGCGACGACCTGCGTGTTCGCGTCGCCCTCGACCGAGGCCGCCCAGATCTGCCCGCTGCCCTGTCCTGCCGGAGCGCCCGGGTCGTGCTCCATCTCGAACTCGGCCCGCATGGCACCACCGGGCGCGTACGTGACCTGTGCGTACAACGACGGCGTCAGCACCGGCGTTACAGTCTTGCCCTCCACCACCGACGACGGGGTGACCCGCACCTCGCCGAGGCCGGGCTTGGGCACGTCGACCGTGAGGAGCTGCCAGTCCGACCACGGCGAGGTCACGCTTGCCGAGGCGGCACGGGCCCGCCATCTCACGACCCAGCCGTCGCTCAGCACGCCGCCGGGTACGGCGAGCACGGCCTGGGACCCGACCGCGACGCCGGCGACGTCACCGGCCCAGATCGGCCCGCTTCCCTGCCCGTCAGGCGCGGCAGGGTCGTGCTCGACCTCGAACTCCGCGGTGAGGTCGTCCCCGCGCGGGTCGAGGAGCGTTGCCCGCAGTTGCGGTGTCACCGTCGAGGCGACGGTCCTGCCGTCCACCTGCGCTGACGGGGTGACCTGCGGATCCTGTACGGCAGGCGCCGAGTCCGGCCGGTCCACCAGCAGTGATTGCCAGTCCGACCAGGGCGAGATGAGCGTGCCCGCGCTGGAGCGCACCCGCCAGCGCACTGCCCAGCCGTCGGCCAGTTCGCCCGCCGGGACGGCGACCGAGGTTTGCGTCCCGGCCGGGACGTTCTCTACGGTGCCCGTCCAGATCGGCCCGCTGCCCTGACCTTCAGGAGCGGACGGGTCGTGCTCGACCTCGAACTCAGCCTTCAGTTCACCTCCGGGGGCATAGGTGACCTGCGCGTGCAGAGCCGGCGTCAGCACCGTGGTCACGGTCTTTCCGTCCACCACCGACGAAGGGGTCACCTGGAACTGTCCGACGCCCGGCTTGGGGACGGCCACCTGCAGCTGCTGCCACGTCGACCAGGTTGAGGTCGTCGTGCCCACGATGGAGCGTGTGCGCCATCGCACCAGCCAGCCGTCGGCCAGGGTGCTCTGCGGCACGTTCACCGCCGCCTGGCTGCCGGACGCGACGCCGACGAGGGCTGTGGTCCAGATCCGCCCGCGGCCCTGTCCCTGCGGCGCGGCCGGATCGTGTTCGACCTCGAACTCCACCCGCGAGGCGCTTCCCTGCGGGTGCGACACCGCTGCCCGCAGTTGCGGAGTCACCGACGAGGATGTCGTCACACCGTCTATCTGCTGCGACGGCACGACCTGGAGCTGGCTGACAGCCGGGTCGGTGGCGGGGTCGAAGACATCCACGGTGAAGGTCTGGGAGTTCGACCAGGATGGTGACGACCCTGGCGTGGTGGCCTTGACCTGCCAGTAGTACTCCTTACGGTCGGCCAGCTTGCCTGCGGGCACCTGGATCGAGGCCTGCGTCCCCGAAGCGACATTGGCCACCGAACCCGTCCACACGGTGGTGTAGGGCGAGAAGTTCTGCACCACCTGCACGTCAACGGTTGACGCGCCACCCAGCGGGTCGGTGACCCTGGCGTGCAGTGTCGGGGTCACCGATGTGATGCGGGTGGCGCCGGACAGCGTTTCCGCCGGAGTGACCTGGAACTGGTCGACCACGGCTTCAGGGACGTCAACCGTGAAGGTCTGGGAGTTCGACCACGACGGCGTCGACCCCGGCGTGGTCGCCCTGACCTGCCAGTAGTACTCCTTACCATCGGCCAGCAACCCTGCCGCCACCTTCAACGCGGCCGCCGAGCCCGAGGCCACATTGGCCGCCGAACCCGTCCACACGGTGGTGTAGGGCGAGAAGTTCTGCACCACCTGCACGTCAACGGTTGACGCGCCACCCAGCGGGTCGGTGACCCTGGCGTGGAGCGTCGGCGTCAGCGACGAGGTGACCGTCCCGCCGTCCACGATGCGCGACGGCGTGACCTGGAACTGATCCACCACCGCTTCAGGAACATCCACCGTGACGTACTGCGGACTCGACCACGACGGCG
>NZ_JBITGL010000001.1:664899-915146 GCF_044456985.1 Nonomuraea sp. NPDC050663 | reverse complement strand
AACCGCTCCAGACAGTGCCGAACGGCGAGAAGCCCTGCACCACCTGCACATCAACCTTCGACGCCCCACCCAGCGGATCACTCACCCTGGCCAGCAACGTAGGCGTCAGCGACGAGGAGATCGTCTCGCCGTCCACGATGCGCGACGGCGTGACCTGGAACTGATCCACCACCGCTTCAGGAACATCCACCGTGACGTACTGCGGACTCGACCACGACGGCGTCGAACCCGGTGTAGTCGCCTTGACCTGCCAGTAGTACTCCTTGCCATCGAGCAACTTGCCCGACGGCACCTGGAAGGCGGCCTGAGCCCCGGACGCCACACTCGCCACAGAACCGCTCCAGACAGTGCCGAACGGCGAGAAGCCCTGCACCACCTGCACATCAACCTTCGACGCCCCACCCAGCGGATCACTCACCCTGGCCAGCAGCGAAGGCGTCAACGACAGGGAGATCGTCTCACCGTCCACGATGCGCGACGGGGAGACCTGGAACTGGTCCACCACCGCTTCAGGAACATCCACCGTGACGTACTGCGGACTCGACCACGAAGAGGCCTCCGTGCCGGCGGTCGCCTTGGCCTGCCAGTAATACTCCTTGCCGTCGGCCAGCTTCCCTGCACCGACCGCCAGCTTGGCGACCGTCCCGGACGCCGCGCTCGCCACCGAGCCCGACCACACCGTGTTGTAGGGCGAGAAGCCCTGCACCACCTGGAAGTCGACCTTGGAAGCCCTACCACCGGTGTCGGTGACCTTCACCTGAAGTTCCGGGGTCAGCGAGGATGTCACGATCTCGCCGTCCACCGACTGGGACGGATTGACAGCGAACCCGCTCATCGTCGGAGCAGCAGCCACCGAGATCACCCGCGAGGGCGACGACTTCTGTGAGGTGGCCGCACTCGGTGTGTTGGTCAGCGCGTTGCCGCTCTTCCCCGGATTCCACGAAGCCGTCTCGTTGAGCGCTGCATCGTGGTCCTTGCCGGAGGTGTCATGCGCGGTGCCACCACTGCCCTCGTCGAACGTCCAGTGCCCGCTCGCGTCGGCCTTGGTCTCGAAGGACCATTGATAGGCGGTAACGGCATTTGCCGCAGCATCGATGGCTTCGGAAATCCGTACCGTGTACCGGGTGCCCGGCTTCAGCGGCTGCGCGGGTGCGAAGGTGAACGTCGTCCCGTTCGCATCGCCCGTGACGGATCCCTCGATCTTGCCGCCAGCGGGGTCCGTCACCAGGAACTCCGGCTCCCATACCGATTCGCTGAAGGTGGCTCTGATCGGTGTATCCGTCAAGACCCCACGTTCATCGGCCGCGGGGACCGTGCTCGTCACAGTGGGAGGGGTCGTGTCGGACGGATCCCCTTCCTCCACCGTGCCGCCGTCCCAGGACTCCTCGCCGGACTCTCCGGTGAAGGGTTCGAGTTCCTCTGGCGATATTTCGGCGACGTGGTTCTGTCTGGCGACCAGCGCCTGCAGGTCGCTCTCGGTCATCGGGGGTGTGTACGGGATCTCACCGGGAGTGTCCACCCGCATGGCCAGCGCTTCCTCATAGGTGGGGAGCGTTGTCCGTTTGGGACCCTCATACGAGTAGACGATCACCTCAGGCGGAGAGGAGGGTGCCTCGTACTCCAGGAAGAAGTACGGATGGTGTCCGTCGACTCCCCCGTAGTTCCCCGACAGGTACTGACGCCAGTTGGTCCCGCTCGACTCGTTCACCGAGCGGATCATGAGTCCGCGGTTGGGCGTCATGTCCGCCCACTCCTGCGCTATCTCCTCGATGGAGTACCAGAGCTCACCCTCGGCCATCCAGTCCGAGCAGTTCGCGTCCTTGCCGTACGGGTTGATCACGTGCCCGTCGGCCACCGCGAGCGGCTGGTTGCCCCACGTGATACCCGTGGGGGTCCAGTCAGCGGCCACCCGGTGCATGGAGATGCCGCCGACCTCACCGCACGCGTGGGAGATGTAGTTCCACAAGATGATGTTCGCGTCGAGGATCTGCCGGCCGTAGAACGGCGCCCCCGTCAGGTTGAACTTCAGGTACGTGCGGTAGTTGTAGCCCCCGCGACGACCGGCGAAGATCGCGGCGTCGTTCGCCATGTAGCTGCCGTTGACGTAGCTGCCGCCGTTGGCGATGAAGGTGTCGGCAGGAGCACCCGCGCCGTGCCACGGCGTCGGGTTGCCTGCGGCGATCGTCACCGGGTAGGTCACCGCCGGGTCGGCCAGGAATGCGGCATCCGGCGCGAGGACCAGAGCGGCCTTGTCGCCCGTTCCCGTCACCGTGGTCGTCACCTGACCGGCCTTGCCGGAGCCCGGGGAGACGATCTCCTTCGCGTCGATGAGCGGCAGCGTCGACAGGTCGGCGACCTGCTTGCCGTCCGAGAGCGCGGCGGGCTTGCCGCTGGAGGACTTGCCCAGGCTCATGCCGCTGGGCGGGTCGATGGGCACCGTCAGCTTGAGCGGCTTGGCGGGCTTGTCGCGGATGACGATCTGGTGCTGGTAGCCGTCCGGCGTCACAGTGACGACCAGGTCGACGTTGCGGCCGTAGGCCGAGCGGTAGGTGGCGGTGCTCCCGGACAGTTCCGGAGCGGGCAGCTTCCCAGGGGCGGCAACGACGATCTCACCGGGATCGTCCTTGTCGCCGAGGGTGTCGCCCTTGGCGGTGAGCAGGGGGCCGTCACCGCCGTTGGACAGGGTGATGTCTAGGGCGGTGACCTTGGGTTTGACGACGCCGTCCGCCACGATCAGTGTCGGGTCGATGTCCAGCCACTGGCCGGCGCGTTTGGCGCGGACCGGGGCGAGGGACACGTAGGTCTTGACCGTCTTGCCGCCGGGCGTGGCCACGGTGGTCATGTTCTCGGTGTGGAGGCTGGGGATCTCCACTTCTTTCCCGGTGTGTTTGGCCTCGGCCTTGGCGGCGTCGACCAGATCGGGGGAGGCGGTCGCCCCTGTCGGGGCCGGTGTCGGGGTCGGTTCGGCGATCGCCGGTGCCGCAGCGAGGAGCGACGCCACCATGGCGAAGACCGTCAGGAGAGATGCTCGGCGACGCGTCGCGGCGGATAAGCCGGACGTGGGTCGAGTCCGTTTCACGTGGGCCCTTTCAGGCTTAACGGGACAAAACGAGCCGATCGTGACACGGGGTAAAGGCAGCGTAAAGATCTCTATCTGCGTCCGGTAAGCGCTCCTCCGTGATGGCGGCAGCTCCGCCGCCGGAGCCGCACACGGGAGCCCGGAATCTTGTTGATCACAATCTCGCGTCTACAGAGAAACTACATTTCCCGATAACGTGTTCGGTCCGCTTGGCGACTCTCCTCGTCGATCCCGGTCCGCCCTGACACACATCGCTCCTACCGATAACGTTGGTCCGAGTGATCGGGCGACGTCGGGGTAGCGACAGGGCAGGGAGGTGGACGTCTTGGAAGGCAGTGCTCCTGTCAGCGACGTCGAACTGCGGCTGAGGATCGAGGACCGGGGCGACTGGCTCGCCGTCCACGTGAGCGGCGACGTCGACTACCGAAACTCGACGACGCTGCGCGAACAGGTCCTGGCGTTGATCGGCGACGACCGGGTTCCCGCCGTGGTGCTCGATCTGTCCCAGGTGGGTTTCATCGACTCCTCCGGCCTCGGCGCGCTCATCATGGTGTGGCGCGCGGCGACGTCGGCCGGTGGGGCGCTGGTGTTGTCGCGGCCGTCGCCGGTGTGCGAGGGATGGCTGGAGCGCACCGGGCTGACCGGGCACATCCGGTCAGGGCGCAGCCTGGAGGCTGCTCGGGCGCTGCTCACCGTTCAGGGCGGCGGCGAGCAGGCCGGCGAGCAACGGTCGGCTTGAGTTCTCCCGCACCTCGTCGCTTCAGGCGACGAGGTGCTCTCGTGTGCCGGTGATGTCGAGGAGCCGGTCCAGCGCGGCGCCACGGTTGTCGAGGTGGAGCCGCACCCCCATGGCGGCGGCGCGGCGGCGGATGACGATCAGGGCCGACAGACCCGTGGAGTCGCAGATCCCCAGCCCGGCGCAGTCGAGGTGGATCTCCAGCGGTGCCGGGGCGCGGCCGAGTCTGGCGATGACGACGGCGAGCAGGTCTTCGGCGCTGACGTAGTCGAGGTCGCCGTGCAGCCGGAAGGCGGCCGTGAGGGGGTTGGAGGAGTCTTCGTCCACGGTGAACGAATCCTGGGCGTAGCTGGTCATGCGGGCTTTCCGTGGTCGTGCGGGTGTGCGGGTCCTGCGTTGTCGGTCGGAGGGGCTGTGAGCCTCTCGTGGGCGGCGGTGATCATGGCGCGCGCCCGCGGGAAGTCGGACAGCTCCTGGGTCAGCAGTTCGAGCGTGGGCACCAGGCTGACGGCCGGCACTCCCCTGACGGTGAGGATGCCGGCGGTCCAGTCGACGAAGTCGGTGAACAGCCGCTCTTCGTCCACGTACAGGGCGGTCGCCAGGAAGGTGACGATGTGGGCGATGTCCTCGGCCGTGTGCCCGCGCTGCTTCGGAGTGTAGGAGGCCATCGCGGGGAAGCGCTCCTCGAGCCCGGCCATGACGCTCTTGACCAGCGTGCCCGCCGTACGGCTGACCATGGTGTACTCCTGGTCGGCCAGGTGCGGCAGGTCGTCGATGGCGGCCTGCTGGGGCGCCGGGCTGCGCGGGGCGATCGTGGGGATCAGCTCGGCGGCCGCGCGGGCGTCGGGGGCCCAGGCGTCGGCGCCGAGAATCTCGGCGTAGCGTCCGCCGGGGCCGAAGGCGGCGCCGCCGACCAGGACGGGAGTGCCGGTCGCCTGGCAGGCGGTGACGGCCGCGTGCGCGGTGGGCAGCCGGGTCGGGATGCTGCTCGACAGGCCGACCACCTGCGGCGCGGTGCGGTGGATGTGCGCGATGAGATGGTGGGTCGGGACCTGGGCGCCGAGGAAGTCGACCTGCCACCCGCGCAGGCGCAGCACCTCGGCCAGGATGCGGGCGGGCAGGGCGTGCCACTCGCCGTCGATGCAGGCGACGGTGACGCGTCCCGCGGGCGCGGCCGAGCGGGAGGTACGGCGGGCGGCCGGGTGGAGGGCCAGGGCGGCGACGACCCGCTCGTTGATGGCTGTGGCGGCGTGCTCCTGGGCGACGGTGAGCCGGTTGGCGGCCCACTCGGCACCCACTCTGGCCTGCACGGGCGCCACGACGTCGAGGAGGAAGGACTCGGGGTCGACTCCCTCGTCGAGCACGGCGTCGACGAGATCGACCGCGGTGAACTCGTCACAGTCGAGAACGGCCTCCCAGAGCCGTTCCTTCCATGCGGGGACGACGCCGCCGGATGCGGCGATGGTGCGATGGGTCATGCCGTGTACCTGCCCCGGCTGCGCCCCCCTACCGCGCTGAGGTGGCGTCCGCGCGGCGCGGTGATGGCGATGACGGCCATGTCGTCGTGGTGTCCCCCGCCGACCCACTCGGAGGCGAGCATCTGGATGCGCTCGGCCAGCGCCTGGGGCGGCATGCCGGCGCACTGCTGGAGCTCGTCGCGCAGGCGGCCCTCGCCGAAGAACTCGTCGCCGAGCGGCCCGCCCTTGGCCTCGGTGATGCCGTCGGTGTAGAGCAGGCAGGTCTCGCCCGGCGCCAGGACGACCTCGGCGGTGGTGGAGCGGATCTTGGGCAGGGCGCCGATGAGGGTGCCCCTGCTGTCGACGTCCTCGACGGTGCCGTCGTTCCTGACGACGAAGGGCAGCGGGTGGCCCGCGCTGGTCAGCCGCAGCGTGACCTGGTGGGCGTCACGCCGTACGGAGGCCAGGACCAGCGTGACGAAACGGGCGGTGTCTTCGTCCATGAGCACGTCGTTGAGCAGGCCCAGGACCCGCTGGTGGTCGGCGGCCATGGGCAGCAGAGCGTGGAGCGTGTTGCGGATCTTGCCGGTGAGCACCGCCGCCTTCAGGCCCTTGCCGCAGACGTCGCCGAGCACGATCAGGGACTCCTGCCCGGCCTGCGTGGCCGGGTGCAGGTCGTAGAAGTCGCCGCCGACGAGCTCGCTGTCGACCGAGGCGCGGTAGCGGGCGGCGATGTCGACGCCGTCGAGCCGCTGGACCTTCGGCGGCAGCAGCTCGCGCATGAGGGTCTCGGTGATGGAGACCTGCTCGGTGTACAGGCGCGCGGCGGACATGGCCGCTCCGGCACGGGCCGCGAAGAGGCGGGCGACGATCTCCTCGCTGTCGGTGAAGGCCGTGTGATCCGTACGGCGCAGCAGGACGAGCACGCCCGCGGGCACCCCGTGGCCGGGCAGCGCGGTCACCACGACGGAGCCGACGGGACCGAACTCCGGACGGGCCAGCCACTCGGGCGCCGACGTCGGGTCGATCCAGCGCGACGGCATCGGCGGGAACCCCTGCAGCGCCTCGGCCAGGCCGGGCACCACGCTCGGGTCGACGACCAGGCTCTCGCGCACGACCCGCCCGTCGGGCCCGCAGTAGGCGATCGGGTAGCGGCGGCCGGCCCTCGGCGTGATGACGAGGGCGGCGTCGGCCAGGTGGCGCGTGGCCAGCCTCGCGGTGACCTCCATGCAGCGGTCCATGTTGAGCGACGACAGCAGCTCGGTGGAGGCCTGCGACAGGAAGGCGGTGCGCTCGCGTTCGAGCCGCAGCTCCTCGCGGGCCAGGCGATGGTCGGTGTCGTCGGCGAACCACCACGCGGTGCCCGTGCCGAGCCGGGAGGGGTGGGCCTCGTAGGTGCGCTCGCCGATCGGGCCGCTGACCGCCTCGATCGGCCCCTCGACATACGCCCGCGACAACCAGGCGGGGGCGGCGGCGGTGATCGGGACGCCGGGGGCGGCGTCGGGGAGGAGTGCTCGGGCCACGGCGTTGGCCACCTCGACGGTGCCGGACGGAGACACGACGAGTAGGGGGTACGGCGCGGCTTCCCACACCGCCTCGGGGGCGCTGACCGCCTGCTCTGTGTCTATATCCACGCGTGGCAACCCTGTGGGCCTTCTCCCCTTCCTTCTGAGACGTCTGTCTCCACTGTACTGACTGTCGCCCGGTGCGACGATGGCTTGGTGGAGTCCTATGTGGAGCGCCCGCCGTTACCGCAGCTGGCGGGAGTCGTGCGGACGGTCTGGATTCAGCGCACCGGTGAGTCCGCCTATGTACAGAGGCATCTGCCCACGGGTGGGGTGGAAATGCATTTTCCCCTCGGCGGATTTCCACAGCTGGTCGGACCGCTGACCGGACCGGCGATCGAGCTCATACCGCCGCGCACCACGCTCGTCGGCGTGCGCTTCTGCCCGGGGGCCGCGCCGCCGCTCCCCGCGATGCTGGACGACCTGGTCGACCAGCGGATCCGCCTGGAAGGGCTCTGGGGAGACGTGACGGACCGCCTTGCCGACGAGGCGGCGACGCCGGAGCGGGCGCTCATGCTCGTGCAGGCCCGCCTCCTGCGGGAGTTCCGGCGTACGGCAGGCGTCGATCCCCTGGTGGGCGCGGCGGTGAGGGCCCTGATGCCGTGGCAGCCGGTGTCCGTCGACGGCCTGGCCGCGCACCTGGGGCTGTCCGCCAGCCAGCTGCGGCGGCGCTGCCTGCACGCGGTCGGGGTGAGCCCCAAGGTGCTCCAGCGGACGCTGCGGTTCCAAGGGTTCCTCGCGCTGGCCCAGGCCGGTGCCGTGGCATCGGGGCGACGTGGAGCGGACGGGATGGCGGGGCCGGCCGTCGACGTGGGGTACGCGGACCAGGCGCATCTCAGCCGGGAGTGCCTGCGGCTGACGGGACTGACACCGGGCGCGCTGCTCGGCGGTGAAGTCGACCGGTGCGCGTGCGGGCACGACCACTCCGCCTCGTACCGCCCCTTCCTCGCGGCCTCCGGGCTGAGCATGCGCGATTTGTTCAAGCCCGCGCGGTCGTCTCGCGCCTAGTTTCGTCCTCGTGCCCGATCCCGCCCTCGCCGCGTTCCGCGCCTCGCTCGACGGCGAGCTGTTCACCCCCGGGTCGCCGGGCTACCACACGATCCCGCTCCGTCGTGGGGTGCGGCCCCGGCTCGTGGTCCTGTGCCGCTCCGTCTCCGACGTCGCCGCCACCCTGGCGTACGCGGCAGCCACGGGACTCCACCTCACCCCGCGCAACGGCGGCCACTGCTTCGCCGGACGCTCGACGACGGACGGCATCGTGCTCGACGTGTCCGGGCTCGCCCGCATATCCGTGACCGAAGACGGGACCGCGACGATCGGGGCCGGCGCCCGCCTCGGACAGGTCTACGCCGCCCTCCACACCCACGGCCGCACCCTGCCCGCCGGATGCGGCCCCACGGTCGGCATCACCGGCCTCACCCTCGGCGGCGGGATCGGCCTGCTCGGCCGCAAACACGGGCTCACCTGCGACCGCCTCGTCGGGGCGCAGGTCGTGCTGCCGGGCGGCAGGATCGTGGAGTGCGACGCCCGGCACGAACCGGACCTGTTCTGGGCGCTGCGCGGCGCGGGCGGCGGGCAGTTCGGCGTGGTCACGTCGCTGCGATTCGCCACCGTCGCCGAACCGGTCGCCATCCCCCTCGGGGGCCGCTGGAGCGGGACTGCCGTCCACGACCTGGCCGCCGCCTGGCAGAGCCTCGCGCCCGACCTCCCCGACGACATCACCGTCAACCTCACCCTCGACTCGATGCCGGGCACGGCCGACGTCCACGCCACGCTCGCCGGCGCCTCCACCCTCGACGTCGCGGCCACCAGGGACGCGCTTCAGCACCTCGCCCCCGAGATCGTCATGCGCCCCGGCGTGCCGTACCACCGCCTGAAGGACGCCCTCACCGGCCAGGACCCCCGCGAGGTGAGGATCAGATCCGAGTTCTTCGCCCGCGAGCTGCCCTCCCGAACCCTCGCCTTGCTCCTCGCCCAGCTCACCGAGCCGGGAAGCACCGGACACCGGAAGCTCGCGTTCACCGCCATGGGCGGCGCCTACAACCGGGTCGCCGAGGACGCCACCGCCTTCGCCCACCGCGGCGAACGATTCCTGCTCGAACACATCGGCCACGCGCACGACCCCTGGATCGACCGCTCCTGGGCGACGGCCCACGCCGACGGCTCCGGGCGCGTCTACCCCAACTTCCCCGACCCGGCGCTCGACGACTGGGCCCCGGCTTACCACGCGGGCAACCGCACCCGGCTGGCGGCGGTCAAGCGCGCCTACGACCCTCATCGCTTTCTCGACTTCCCCCAAGCCATCTGACCAGGAGAGACATGATTCTCGTCACCGGCGGACTGGGCATGATCGGCGCCCACACCGCCCGCGCACTCGCCGACCTCGGTCACGACGTCGTCGTCACGACGCACCGCCGTACCGAGGTCCCGTCGTTCCTCGCCGGACGCGTCACCGTCGAAGCCCTCGACGTCACCGACCGCGACGCCTTCCTCGCCCTGGCCGGCCGCCACCCCATCGGCGACATCGTCCACCTCGCGGGCAGCATCCCCGGCCAGGACCCGCTCCCCTACTTCCGCACGGACCTGTCCGGCCTCCTCAACGCCCTGGACGCCGCCCGCGCCTGGAGCGTGCGCCGATTCGCCGTGGCCAGCAGCCTCGGCGTCTACATCGGCAGCCCCGAAACCCGCTGGCACGAGGAACTCCCCCTGCCCACGGCCGACCTGCCGCACCCGATCATCGCGTTCAAGAAAGCGGTCGAACCCCTCACCGCCGACGCCCTCAAGGGGACCGGGATCCAGCCGCTCATCCTCCGCATCGGCAGCACGTGGGGGCCCCTGATGGACCCCGAGTCGCCCTTCAACCCGATCCCGCCGTACATCAACGCCGCCCTGCGCGGCGAACGGCCCCGCGAGCTGCACGCCGACGACGGCGGCGACACCTGCTACGCCCCCGACGCCGGCCGCGCCATCGCCCTGCTGACCACGGCACCCGCTCTGCGGCACAACGTCTACAACGTGTCCAGCGGACGCCCGTTCACCAACCGCGACCTCGCCACCGCCGTCCAGGCCGCCGTCCCCGGCGCGGACCCCGTCCTCCTGCCCGGAGGGCAGGGCGGCGGCCCATACCTCGACATCAGCCGGCTCACCCACGAGACCGGCTTCACCCCGGCCTTCGACCTCCACCGGGCCGTCGCCGACTATGTAGCCTGGCGCGCCACCGAAACGTCCTAGCGCACGCCTGCGTCGCTGTGGTCATGCCTGGAGGTCAGGGACCGGCGCCGACAGTTTCGGTGGGCGCGGAAGGCTCGGGCGCTGGAGCTGCCAGAAGGCCCCGAAGGGCCTCCCTGGAATCGAACCAGGGTAGAAGGAAGCACCCGAATGGCCGCGCCCACCGTGAATGCGAGGAAAGCGGGAGAGCTAGTTTCCAGACGTGTGAAGAAGGAAGCCCTCCCATGGCCTCACGAATGCGACAGTATCAGGCGGGGATCAGCTCGTGCAGCGTGGAAGGGGTGTAGCCGCCCGCGGACGGGTCCAGCCCGATACGAGTGACGGGGCCGGTCCCCGACGCCTTCTCTTGCAGCAGGCCGGCCAGATAACCGACGGTGAGATAGTTGCGCTCCACAATCGAGCGAACCAGCTGGGACGTGCTTACGCGATTTCCCTCGACCTGGTTGAAGGACGGATATCCGCGCAGGTAGAGGTGCAACCACTTGGCTCGCCAGCCTCCGTCGTCCCCTCGCAGGAAGACCAGCGGGAGAGCGACCCGCCCGGATCCCCGCAGATCGGACTTGGCCCGGACGGTCCGCGGCTCGAACGGGAGCCCTTTCTGCGTCGAATTCCTGCTCATATAGCCGAAGAAAGCCTCGGCCGCTTCATCGAATGCCTCACCCGCAAAGATGTTCACCTGCGGGATGATGACGGACTTGTCGACCTTGCCGAGTCTGAGGTCGATGAACTCCGACGCCCCCTCGGGAGCCTCGGTCAGATCTCCCGAATAGGTGGCGAAGCTGCTGCGATAGTTCGTCCACGAGATCTGCGTCGCCCGCCCGAAGGAATCGTCCAGCATCAGCGCCGACAAGTCGTAGTCCGTCCGCTGCGAGGCCTCCCGCCAGTGCACGAAGAACCGCAGCACCTCACCGTCCACCGGCGACACCGACCCGCGCGGCAACATCCCGAGCCCCGGCGCGACCGCCTTGCCCGACAACGGCAACGCCACCTCCAGCACATCGGGATCGACGACCAGTTCGCCCGGATCGGGCAGTCGGGAGGCGATCTCCGCGTCGAGCATGGCCAGCGCGTGGGCCACGATCCCCTGGTCAAGCGGCCGGCGGGTGTCGGCGGCCGTCCACGCCCTGCCGTACCGGTTGGTGAACGTGCGGCTCGCGGGCGCGAGCCGGTTCTGCAGGTGCTCGCGCAGGGAGAGCAGCACGCGCCCGGACACGTCGGGTGCGGCCCTTTCCGCCGCCTTCAGTACGGAGGAGCCGCCGCCCGCCCGCAACAGGTGATCCAGCCGTCGCAGGAGCGCCCCCGGCGTCTGCTCCAGCAGGCCGAGCGCCTCTTCTGTACGGCCCGCGGTCATGGCCATCTCCACCTTGGCCTCCACGCTGCGAACCTCGCGCACTCCCCTCGCGACCTCGAAGAGCTGGGCGGCCCGGGGGAACTGCGGGTATTCGTGCGGATGCAGCCGCTCACCCAGGCGCTTCCACTGCTCCCGGTGCCGCAGGACGTCGGCATGCTTGCTCGTCTTGAGCGAGTCCAGGGCCGCGAGGAGAGCGCGGCGCTCGGGGCGGCGGAAGGAACGCAGCCGGGTGGGGGTGAGCAGCGTGACGTCCCCTCCCGAGCAGGCGCAGGCCAGCCGCAGCACGTCAGTCACCGTGTCGACGGCCAGGGGCAATCCGCTCGTCAAACGCACCTCGTTGACGACCGCCTGGTTCTCCCGCACCGGAATCCTGGACGGCGTTTCCCCAGGGCAGAAGGCGGCCAGCGTCCGCAACGCGGCCAGATCCTCGGCCGCGAGCGGGATCTCCGACCCGGCCAGCGACAGATAGAGCTCACGCGCCTCGTCCTGCAGCGTGCCGCCGAGCTGCAGCACGGTCACCCGGTCTCCCGCCATCGCGACGAACTCGCCGTGCGCGGCCACCAGCTCGGCGAAGGTGTGCTGGTAACGGCCGTATCCGGGCAGGTCGAGCAGGTTGAACGTGGGCACGGTCTCACGCATGAGGGCGGCCCAGAAGTCCACCGTCCGCGGGACGTTGGCCGGGAAATCGACGAAGTACGCGTTGTGCCGCACGTGGTCGCCGACCAGGCGTCGCACCGCCGCGAGCACTCTGACGCCCAGGTCGATCACCAGCTCGCCGGGCAACCCGGCCAGGCGCCGTAGCAGCGCGGGTGAGCAGACGAAGCCCACGCTGAGCAGGGCCGCGTCCAGCTGCGTTGCGGGAGCCTGACCATCGCCGTCGGCTTGGCTGTCGACGGGGACGCGCAGGCGGCGGGTGATGACGAGCTCTTCGATGCTGGACATGATCAAAGCTTACGGACGAGAAAGGGCGGGGCTCCGTGAGACTGGAGACCCGCCCTTTTCCCTGCTGTCCTCGATGTGCTCCCGGCAGGATTCGAACCTGCGCACCCGGCTCCGGAGGCCGGTGCTCTATCCCCTGAGCTACGGGAGCGATGCGGAACAAGGCTATCAGCTATCCCCCACCACTCTGCACGCCGTTGATCCTCCACCTCCACATCCGACGAAAACCGCACGTGACCCCCTCTCCAGGGAATAGCTTGGCGGCCGTGGGCGAGGTATTGGGCAAGGTCCTGGTCGTCGACGACGACGAAGTGATCCGTCAGCTGATCGCGGTCAACCTGACCCTGGAGGGGTTCGACGTCGAGCAGGCGACCGACGGGCAGGACTGTCTGGAGCGGGTGCTCGACGTGATGCCCGATGTCATCACGCTCGACGTGATGATGCCGCACCTCGATGGGTGGGTGACCGCGACCAGGCTCAGGACCGACGAGGAGACCAGGCACATCCGGGTGGTGCTGATCACGGCCAGGGCGCAGGACGACGACAAGCGTCGCGGGCTGGGGATCGGCGTTGACGCCTATCTCACCAAGCCGTTCGATCCGGCGGAGCTGATCCGGATCGTGCGGGATCTGGCGGCCATGGGGCCGGAGCGGAAGCGGGTCTGACCCTAGGACCCCCGACTGGATGGCGAAATACGCCCAAGATCGGGATATTTCTGTAAATATCCTACAATTCGTGAATCCGCTATTGATCATGCTCCTGACCACGCTGACACTGACCGTGAAACCGCACATGCAGCGTGACGGAGGCGACATGGATCGTGTCAGGAGCATGGCATCGACGCCAGGCCACCGCTTCTTACCCGGCTTGGCATCCTCACCGATCCGGATCCTGACAGCAGTCGCCACGGCGGCTGCTTTTCTCATGCCCGTCATGCCCCCAGCCCCCGCCGCCGCCGCGAGCGAACCACCCCAGAGCGCCGCCGAAGCCACCGAGCAGGGCGCGCTGACCGCCGCCAGGCAGCGCGGTGAGCGCGTCGAGGTGGCCTCCATGCGCACGGAGACCCGGACGGTCTACGCCACCCCCGAAGGCTCCTTCGTCCTGGAGCAGAGCGCCCGCCCCATCCGCGTGCGCCAGGACAGCCGGTGGACCGCGGTTGACACCACCTTGCGCGCGATGCCCGACGGCTCGCTCGCCCCCGTCGCCGCTGCCGTGGACCTGCGCTTCTCCGGTGGCGGGCAGAGCCCGATGGCCACCGTCTCCCGGGGCGCGAAGTCGATCGCGGTCGCCTGGCCTGGCCCGCTGCCCGCCCCGGTGCTGGACGGCGCCACCGCCACCTACCCCGAGGTGCTGCCCGGCGTCGATCTCCAGGTGACGGCCGACGTCGACGGCTTCTCCCACGTGCTGGTGGTGAAGAGCAGGCAGGCCGCGCTGAACGGCCGGCTGGACCGGCTGCGGTTCGCCGTACGGTCCGACGGGTTGTCCGTACGGCACCGCGAGGGCGGCGGGCTGGAGGCTGTGGACGGCACGGGCGCCGAGGTGTTCACCGCGCCCACCCCGCTGATGTGGGACTCCCCCGCCGACCTGCAGGGCAGGCCGATGGCGCTGGCGAACCGGCCGGGAGAGGGTCCTGGACCGGGTTCCCGTCACGCGGTGATGGGTCTGGAGCTGGCCGTGAACTCCCGCGGCGGGACGATGACGCTGTCGCCGGACCGCCGCATGCTGGCCGACCCTGCCACGCGCTACCCCGTCTACCTGGACCCGTCGGTGTCGGCGGCGCGGGGAGCGTGGACGGCGGTCTGGAAGAAGTACCCGAACTCCAACTACCTCAATTCCAGCGACATCGCCCGCGTCGGCTACGAGAGCGACACCGGCGGCACCGCGCGGTCGTTCTTCCAGATGAACACCGGCAGCGCGATCCACGGCAAACAGATCATCAAGGCCACCCTGCGCACGTACGAGACGTGGTCGTGGTCCTGCACGGCCAGGTCGGTCGAGTTGTGGCTGACCGGCACGATCAGCAAGTCGACCACGTGGAACAACCAGCCGTCCTGGGCGACCAAGCTCGACTCCAAGAGCGTCGCCAAGGGCTGGAGCGCGTCGTGCCCGGCGGGCGGCGTGGAGTTCGACGCCACCGAGGCGGCGGTCCAGGCGTCGGCGAAGAAGTGGGCGCACATCACGATGGGCCTGCGCGCCTCCAGCGAGAGCGACACGTTCGGCTGGAAGAAGTTCCGCAACAATCCCACGCTGGTCGTCGACTACAACTCGGTGCCGACCAACCCCGTGGCCGCCGACCTGTGGTCCGACCCGGGCGGTCCGTGCGCCTCCGGCACCGCCCGCCCGCTGATCGGTACGGCGACGCCGAAGTTGTGGGCCAAGCTGCGCGACGCGGACAACTCGGTGAAGGGCCGCTTCGAGTGGTACAACGCGGCCGGTACGAAGGTGGGCGAGCTCCTCACGGCCGCCGCCTCGTCGGGGAACGCCTTCTACGCCACCATCCCGGCCGGAAAGTACGCCGACGGCTCGGTGATCCGCTGGCGGGTGCGCGCCGAGGACGGGCACACGACGAGCGCGTGGAGCGCCTACTGCGAGATCGCGGTCGACGCGACGGCCCCGGTGCGCGAGCCCACCGTCGCCTCGCCGCAGTATCCCGAGAACGCCTGGGGTGACGGCGTCGGCCGCGCCGGCGAGTTCACCCTCGGCGCCAACGGCATCGCCGACGTGACCGGCTTCCTGTACGGGCTCAACACCAACCCGGTGACCGCCGTCCCCGCCGGTGCGACGGGCGGTTCGGCGACGATCCGGCTCACTCCCCTGGAGGAAGGACCGAACGTGCTGTCGGTGCGCAGCGTGGACGGCGCCGGCAAGCAGGGACCGATCCGCAGTTACGTGTTCAACGTGCGCGCGGGCACCGCGCCGGTCGGCTACTGGCGGCTGGACGAGGGCCTGGGGACCAGCGCCGGTGACGCGGCGGGCGCCCGGTCGGCGACCGTCACGGGCGCCTCCTGGACCGAAGGCCGCGCCGGGAAGGCGCTGCGTTTCGGCGGCGTCGGCCAGTACGCCGCCACCTCGGGCGGTGTGGCGGCGACGGAGGCCAACCTGGCCGTCTCGGCCTGGGTCCGGCTGACGTCGACCCCTCTGGGCAACGCGGCGGCGGTGAGCCAGAGCGGCCAGAACAATGCCGGCTTCTGGCTGGGCTACAACCACGGCCGCAAGTCGTGGTCGTTCATGATGAACAATCCGGGCGGCGCGTCCGCCACCGTCTGGGCGGACAACGCCGCGGTCGTGCCGGCGGTCGGGCAGTGGACCCACCTGGCGGGCGTGTACGACGCGGCGGCCAAGTCCCTGTTCCTCTACGTCAACGGCCGCCTCGCCGCCGGGCCGGTGCCGTATCACGGTGGCGCGGGACCGGCGACGGCGCTGCAGTTCGGGCAGGCCCTCTACCTGGGCCGGCAGACCGACGCGTGGCCGGGCGAGGTGGACGAGGTCCGCGTCCACGACCGGGCGCTGGCCGCCGACGAGGTGACCAAGCTGGTCAGCCACGTCGCGACCCTCACCGGCCACTGGCGGCTGGACGAGGAGAGCGGCACGAGCGCCGCCGACACGGCGAACACGACCGGGGCGCTCACCCTCGGCCCCGGCGCCTCGTGGACCAGCGGCTGGCTCGACGGAGCACTGGCGCTGGACGGGGCCGGCGGTCACGCGCAGGCGGCCGGACCGGCGGTGCGCACCGACGACAGCTTCAGCGTCACGGCCTGGGTGCAGCTCGACTCGCTGCCCGCGGGCGACGTGGTCGCGGTGGCGCAGAACGGCACCAGGGCGGCCGGCTTCACGCTCGGCTACTCGGCGGAGGGCCCGCGCTGGGCCTTCGGCATGGCCGGCGCGGACGCCGACGGCGCCGCGGTCACCCGCACCCGGTCGGACGCTGTGCCGTACGTCATGGAATGGACCCACGTGGCCGGCGTCTACGACGCCATCGACAGGAAGCTCAAGATCTACGTGGGCGGGCAACTCGTGGCCACCACCGTGGTCGGCCACACCAGCGCCTGGAACGCCACCGGGCCGCTCCAGCTCGGCCGCTCGCTGCTGGCCGGCGCCTTCGCCGGGCACTGGCCGGGAATCGTCGACGACGTCCGCACCTACCAGGGCGCGCTGAGCGACGAGGACGTCGCCCGGCTCTCCGCCGAATGACCGCCTCTCGATGCCCGATCACTGGACGGTGAGGATGTACGACTCCGAAGAGCCCCCAGGTACGGAAATCTCAACCTTTCTGATCTTCGACTGGTTCCCGCGCAAGTTCCGCTGGTTCCTGCGCGCCTGCGCCGGATTGACGGTGCTCGTCGCCGTACCGCTGGTGGCACCCGTGCCGGCGTACGCGGCGCCGCGCGAACGGCCGGCGATCCAGCAGGAGAAGCCGGTGCCCGTGAGCTACGTCCCGTCCTTGCCCAAGGGCAAGGACGCGGCAGCCGCCCGCGCGCTCACGGCGGCCCCGGCCGTAACGGGCTCGGTGGTGGCACGGCTGGCCGGTCAGCCGTCGCAGCCGGTCAAGGCGGAGCTGCTCGACCGGGCCAAGGCCCCCGCGATCCCCGGCGTGGCGCTGCGCCTGTCGCCCGGGGCGGCCACGGCCCGCACCGGGCCGTCCCAGGTCGAGCTGGACTACTCGGGGCTGCGTCACGCGTTCGGCGGTGACTACGCCGCGCGCCTGAGGCTGGTCAAGATCCCGGAGTGCGCGTTGACCGGCGCCGCCGGCTGCCCGGCGGCGCAGGCTGTGCCGTCCACGAACGACGCTCGGGCCGGGCTGCTGCGCGCCGAGGTGGACCTGGCCGCGGGCGGCGGGCTCTACGCGCTGGCCGCCGCCGCGTCCGGGCCGTCAGGCGACTACTCGGCGACCTCGCTGTCGCCGTCGTCGCAGTGGAGCGTGGGACTGCAGTCGGGCGACTTCGGCTGGAGCCTGCCCATGCGCATGCCGCCCGCGGTCGGCGGCGAGGAGCCACTGGTCGCACTGAACTACTCCGCCCAGAGCGTGGACGGCCGGACCTCGGCCACCAACAACCAGGTGTCCTGGGCCGGCGAGGGGTTCGACCTGGCCCCCGGCGGCTACATCGAGCGCAAGTACAAGGCGTGCATGGCCGACGGGCGCAAGACCGGCGACCTGTGCTGGGACCACGAGAACGCCACGCTCGTGCTGGACGGTTCGTCCGTGGAGCTCGTCAAGGACACCGCGACCAAGGCGTGGCGGCCCAAGCGCGACGACGGCACGCGGATCGAGCTGCTCACCGGGGCCGTCAACGGCGACAACGACGGCGAGCACTGGAGGCTGACGACGACCGACGGCACCCAGCACCTCTTCGGACTCAACCGGCTGCCCGGCTGGACGTCGGGCAAGGCGGAGACCCGGTCGGCCTGGACGGTGCCGGTGTTCGGCAACGAGACGGGCGAGCCCTGCCACAACGCCACGCCCGCCAACGCCTGGTGCCAGCAGGCCTGGCGGTGGAACCTCGACTACTCGGCCGACCGTCACGGCAACGCCCTGACGTACTGGTACTCCCCCGAGACCAACCACTACGGCCGCAACGAGAAGCCCGACCTGGGCACCCCGTACTCCAGGGGCGGCCAGCTGACCCGCATCGACTACGGCTACCGCACCGAGGAGCTGTTCACCGGCACCCCGGCGGCCCGCGTGGTGTTCACCCTGGCCGAGCGCTGCATCCCGAGCGGAACGATCACCTGCGACCCCGGCCAGCTCACCAAGGAGACGGCCGCGCACTGGCCGGACGTGCCGTTCGACCGCAACTGCAACGCCGGGCAGTCGTGCACGGAGCGGCTGTCCCCGACGTTCTGGACCCGCAAGCGGCTGGCGAAGGTGACCACCCAGATCCGCTCCGGCGCCGGCTACCGCGACGTGGACTCCTGGACGCTCACCCAGTCCTTCCCGGCCACGGGCGACGGGCTCAGCCCGGCGTTGTGGCTCGCCTCGGTCCAGCAGAGCGGTCACGTCGGCGGCACGGTGACCCTCCCGAAGATCACCTTCGCCGGGGTGCAGCTGCGCAACCGGGTCGACTCGAACGAGGGGCGCGCACCCCTGTACAAGTGGCGTGTCCAGGCGATCAACACCGAGACCGGCGGAGAGGTGCGGATCAACTACGCGCCGGAGGACTGCACGCCGACGAGCCTGCCCGCGGCCGACCGCAACTCCCGCCGCTGCTTCCCCCAGCGGTGGGCGCCTCAGGACGAGACGGAGGTCGTCGACTGGTTCCACAAGTACGTGGTGGCCCAGACCGTCGAGATCGACCGGACCGCGCGCTCCCCGTGGATGGTCACCGACTACGACTACCTCGATGGGGCGGGCTGGCGGTACGCCGAGCACATCCTGGTCAAGCCCAAGGAGCGCACCTGGTCCGAGTGGCGGGGCTACGGCAGGGTCCGCGTACGGCAGGGCGACGGCCAGGACGGCCCGCGCACCATGACCGAGCACCGTTTCTACCGCGGCCTGGACGATGACCGGCTGGCCGACGGGAGCCGTACGGACGTCAAGGTCACCGACACCGAGGGCAAGGCCCGCGACGACCACGACCAGCTCGCGGGCGCCGATCTGGAGACGACCGTCTTCGACGGTGTCGGCGGGAAGGTCCTGTCGTCCACCGTGGAGGAACCCTGGTGGCGCAAGACGGCCGAGTTCACCTTCGAGGGCGTGACCAAGAGCGCCTACCTGGTGCAGTCGGCCAAGGCCGTCACCAGGGACCTGAAGGAGGACGGCACCTGGCGGCGCACCGGCGAGGAGCGCGCCTACGACGAATACGGCCTCCTCACGCAGGTGACCGACCAGGGCGACCTGGCCGACGCCGGCGACGACACGTGCACCAGGAACACCTACGTCCGCGACACCACCACCTGGATGATCGACTTCACCAGCAGGGTCGAGACCGTCAGCAAGCCGTGCTCCGTCACCCCGGCGCGCCCGGCCGACGTGCTGTCCGACGAGCGGTTCCACTTCGACGGCCGCGCCTTCGGACAGGCGCCCGTCCGCGGTGACATGACCAGGGAGGAGGAGCTGGCCTCCTACGAGGGGAGCACGCCGCGCTACGTCCTGGACATGGCGCGGGCCTACGACTCCTACGGCCGCGTCACCTCAGAGACCGACGCGGCGGGCGGCTCCACCACCATGGCCTACGTGCCCGCGACGGGCGGCCCGGCCACGGAGGTGCGCTCCACCAACCCTCTGGGGCACGCCGACACCACCTACATCGAGCCGGCCTGGGGCGAGCCGGTCGCGGAGGTCGACGAGAACGGCCGCCGCACCGATCTCGAGCACGACGCGCTCGGACGCCTGACCAAGGTCTGGCAGCACGACCGGAGCAAGGCCGCCGGCCAGCTGCCCAACACGGAGTACTCCTACGCGATCCGCACGGACGACGTGAACGTCGTCACAGCCAAGACGCTCGCGACCGACGGGACCTACATCGTCAGCCACGAGCTCTTCGACGGCCTGCTGCGCCCGCGGCAGACGCAGGAACCCGCGACCGGCGGCGGACGCGTGGTCACCGACACCTTCTACAACTCCCACGGCGAGGTCGCCAAGTCCAACCACGGCTACTACACCACGGGTGATCCGGAGACGAAGCTGCTCGGCGTGACCGACGACGACGTCGCCGGCCAGGTCGTGGCCACCTACGACGGCTCGGGCGAACTGGTCACGGAGAGCTTCCGCGTCAAGGGCGCGGAGAAGTGGAAGACCACCGTCGCCCAGGCCGCCGACCGGGCGCACGTGACCCCGCCGCCGGGCGGCACCCCGGTCACCCTCCTGTCCAACGCGGAAGGTCAGCTCGTCGAGATGCGCCAGTACAAGGGCGCCACCCCGACGGGGACCTACGAGGCGACCAAGTACACCTACGACAAGTCGGGCAGGCTCGCCACGGTGACCGACCCGGCGGGCAACATCTGGCGGCACCACTACGACCTGCGCGACCGGGAGATCAAGACGGAGGACCCCGACAAGGGCGTCACCACGCGCGTGTTCAACGACCTGGACGAGGAGGTCTCCACCACCGACGGCCGCGGCCGTACGCTGGTCCACGCCTACGACGCGCTCGGCCGCAAGACCGCGACGCGCGAAGGCTCGGCCACCGGCACCCTGCTCGCGGAGTGGCGCTACGACGCGCTGGCCAAGGGCCACCTGAACGAGGCGATCAGGTACATCGCCGGCCAGGCCTACTCCGCCAAGGTCGAGGCGATCGACCGGGAGTACCGCACGCTCCGGCAGAGCGTCACCATCCCGGAACGGGAGGGCAAGCTCGCCGGCACCTACCTGTTCAACACCCGCTACACGGCCGACGACCAGGTCCAGTCGATCACCTTCCCCGCGGCGGGCGGGCTGCCCGACGAGACCGTGGTCTACGGCTACGACGCGTTGCGCCAGACGAACCGGGTCGCCGGCCTGTCGACGTACGTCACCGACGCCCGCTACAGCAAGCTCGGCGAGACCCTCCAGTACGAGCTGAGCACCGGCGACCGCAAGTCCTGGCTGACCTACACCCACGAGGAGGGCACGCGCAGGCTGATCAGGTCGCAGCTCGACCGGGACACCGGCGCCGCCTCCGACTTCGATCTGAACTACACCTACGACGCCGCCGGCAACATCACGCGCGTCGCCGACCGCCCCGGCGGCCAGAGCGCCGACACCCAGTGCTTCACCTACGACCACCTGCGCAGGCTCACCTCGGCCTGGACCGCGACCGACGACTGCGGCTCCGGGGCGCCGCGCGCCGACCTGATCGGAGGCGTCGCGCCCTACGCGACCAGCTACGCCTACGACGCCACCGGCAACCGGCTCAAGGAGACCCACCACGCCTTCGCCGGCCGGCCGGAAGTGGTGCGCGCCTACGCCTACCCGGCGCCGGGGCAGCCCCGGCCGCACGCGCTCACCTCGGTCACGCCGTCCGGCTCGGCCGCCGAGCAGCCGTCCTCCTACGAGTACGACGCGGCCGGCAACACGACCGTGCGCAGGACCGGCTCCACGGAGCAGCGGCTGGCCTGGGACGCGGAAGGCAACCTGGAATCCGTCACCGAGGGCGCCAGGACCACGTCGTTCGTCTACGACGCCGACGGCGACCGCCTCATCCGCCGCACCGGGAGCGACACCACCCTCTACATCGACGACATGGAGCTGCGCCTGGACCATGCCAAGAACGTCGTGGAGGGCAGCCGCTACTACACGGTCAACGGCGAGGCCGTGGCCCTGCGCACCTCGGCGGAGAAGGTCTTCTTCTTCGCCAGCGACCACAACGGCACGGCCCACGCCGCCATCAACGCCGCCTCCGGGGAGCTGGCGATCCGCCGGCAGACCCCCTTCGGCACCAACCGGGGCGCCTCCCCGGCCTGGTGGCCGGGCGAACGCGGGTTCGTCGGCGGGAACGTCGACCCGACGACGAACCTGGTGCAGCTGGGCACCAGGGAGTACGACCCGACGATCGGCAGGTTCATCTCCGTGGACCCGATCATCGACGAGAACGACCCGCAACAACTGCACGGCTACGCCTACGCCAACAACAGTCCGGTGTCCATGACCGACCCCGACGGCCAGGCCTTCTGGTTCGTGGCCGCCATCGTGGTCAGGGTGGTCATCACGCACGCGGCCAGACGGGCAGCGGCGCGCGCCGCGGCACGGGCGCTCGCCCGCCGGCTCGCCGAGGCCGCCCGGCGCAGGGCCGCCGAGCTGGCCCGGCGCAGGGCGGCGGCCATCGCCCGGCGCAAGGCGGCGGAGCAGGCCAGGCGGCGGGCCGAAGTCCTGGCCAGGAAACGCGCGGCGGCGCAGGCCAGGGCACGGGCGGCGGAGAAGGCGCGCAAGGCCGCCGAGCGGGCCGCCCAGCGGCGCGCCGCGCTGGCCAGGGCCAGGGCCGCCGCCAGGGCAAGAGCCAGGGCGAACGCCGGCCGGGCACGGGCGAGGGAGGCCGCGGCACGGGCTCGCGCCCAGGCCGCGTCCAGGGCGAAGCGGGCCGCGGCCCGGCGCGAGAAGCTGGCCAGGTCCCGGCCCAACACCCGGCCGACCGCGCGCCGGGCGCAGCAGCGACCGCATCCGCCGAGATCGCAACGCAGCCCGGCGGAGCGGCAGCGCGGCATGACCGAGGCCCAGCGCCGGTCGGTCGACGAGCAGCTCGGCGGGCGCTACAGGTACGACGAGTTGTCGAGCTACACCCGCAACGCCAGGTCGCAGACGGAGGGCATCGCCGACCAGGGCACCGGGCACGGTCCGGCCAGCACGCGCTACCAGTCGGACCAGCCTCCGGGAGGGAAGGGCGGCAAGATCCGGAAGGTCCTCTGGAAGCTCTGGGAGGCCTTCCGCCCACCGGCCACGGGAGGCTAGCCACCCGTGACGCGTGAAGGGGCCCGCCGCGGGTCCCTTCACACACCCATGACGCATGAAGGAGCCCCGCCGCGGGCCCCTTCACCCGTCACGGCGCCGCGCTGTCGTCAGAGGAGGCCGAGCCGCCGAGCCTCCGCGGCCGCCTGGCCCCGGGTGGAGACCCCGAGTTTCCCCAGGATGTTGGACACGTGCACCGAGACCGTCTTCTGCGCGATGAACAGCCGCTCCGCGATCTCCCGGTTGGGCAGACCTTCCGCCACCAGCCCGAGCACCTCCAGCTCGCGGGCCGTCAATCCCCCGCCCGGCGACGAGGTGCGCGACGAGAACCGCGCCCGGCGTCCGAACTCCTCCAGCGCCTCCAGCAGCGGCGCCGCGCCCAGGGAGGTCGCCGCCTCCCTGGCCTGTGACCACTCGGCCTGCGCGGCCTCCCGCTCGCCCGTCGACAGCAGCGCCTCCGCCAGCCGCCACCGCGATCGCGCGACCTCGTAGACGAACCCGTAGTCGAAGGCCGCGACCACCTCTTTCCACCGGGCGACGTCGTGGTCGCCGTGGACGCGGGTGTACTCGGCCTCGGCCCGCAGCATCCAGGCCCGTCCCTCGGGCCCGAGGACGATCGGCTTGCCGTCGGGCCCGGTGGTGAACGACAGGCGGGCCTGGGCGATGAGAGCGTCGGCCCCGTCGGTGCGCCCGAGGTCGGCCAGGGCCCACAGCCCGGTGGCCGCTATGCGGATCGCGCCCGGGTCGGGGCCGTCCATCAGGTCGAGGACGGCGCGCACGTGCGACAGCGCGAGCTCGGGGTCTGCCTGCCACAGGGCGCGCTCGGCGGCCAGGCCCCGGGACATGTAGGAGGCGATCGGCTCGTTCCAGAAGGGCTCGATCCACGTGAGCCGTTCTTCGACGGTCGGCAGGCCGCGGGCGACCTCGATGAACAGCGCGAACGACGACAGGATGGCCTCGGAGACGCGCCCCACGCGGGCGCCGAAGGAGGCGGCCAGGGATTCGGCCTGGTCCCACTCCCCCAGCACGTAGTGGACCAGGAAGCGCAGGAACCGCAGGTCGGTGCCGTAGGTGCTCCAGGACAGCCCGCTGTCGTGGGCTCGTTTGATGCCGCGTTCGGCGACGGCCGCGGCGCCGGGCAGGTCGCCGTTGTCGTAGGAGACGCGGGCGCGGATGAACTCGGCCCGCAGGTCGATGGCCAGGTTGCCGGAGGGATGGGCGATGGCGTCGTCGAGGAGCTCGATGGCGCGGGCGTGGTGGCCGCCGTTCTCGGCGAACACGGCGAGGGTGACCAGGGCGCTGGTCTCGGCGTCGCGGGCTCCGGCGCGCCTGGCCGTGTCGAGGGCCTTGGCGGCGATGTCGGAGACCTCGTCGTGGCGGGGGGTCCAGGCCAGGCAGCGGGCGAGGGTGGCCAGGGCGCGGGCGCGGACGGCGTCGTCGGCGGCGGTGCTGACGGCCTCTTCTGCGGCTTCGACGGCGGCGCCGTCGTGGTGGAGCTCGTAGAGGTAGTAGGAGAGGCGTTCGTTGACCTCGGCGCTGGCCGGCAGGGCGCGCAGCTGGGTGACGGCGCGGTGGTTGTCGCCGCTGTCGGCGGCCATGACGGCGCTGCGCAGGGCCAGCGAGATGCGGTCTTCCCCGGCTAGCGCCTCGGGCTCGGCGACGCGGTCCCACAGCGACAGGACCTGGTCGTAGTGGCGGTGGGCCTCGGCGGGGGCGCCGACACGTTCGGCCTCGCGTCCGGCGCGGGCGGAGGCGGCCAGCGCCCCGGCCAGGTCGTGGGAGGCCAGGAAGTGGTGGGCGAGCTCGGCGGGCGAGGTGATCAGGCGGGCGAAGGCGGCGTGGAGGCGGGTGCGCTCGCCGGGCAGCAGGTCGGTGTAGACGGCCTCCTGAAGCAGGGCGTGGCGGAAGGTGTAGCCGTAGCCGTCGACGCGCAGCAGGCCGCGGAAGACGATCTCGCGCACGGCCTCCTCGAACTCGGGCACCTGAAGGCCGGTGACCTCGCGCAGGAGGGAGTCGTCGACCTTGCGCCCGGCGACGGCGGCGGCGCGCAGCACGCTCTGCGCCTCCTCCGACAGCAGCTCGACCCGCGACATCAGCAGGCTGGCCAGACCGTCGGGCACGCTCTCGCCGGAACCCTCGGCGGCGGCCGCGAAGAGTTCCTCCGCGTAGAAGGGGTTGCCCTCGGCGCGCTCGACGACCTGGGAGAGCACCATCGAGGGGGCCTCGCCCAGGGACGCGATGAACCGGGACATGTCGTCGACGCCCAGCGGGCGCAACTCCAGCGCCGACACCGTCGGCAACCGCTGCAGCTCCGCCAGCACCGGCCGCAGCGGATGGCGGCGGTGCAGGTCGTCGGTGCGGTAGGTGCCGACCACGCAGACCTGCCCGCGCTGCACCATGCGGCTGAGGAAGATCAGCAGATCACGGGTCGACCGGTCGGCCCAGTGCAGGTCCTCGATGATCAGCAGGACCGGCTGCACCTCGCCGAGCAGCTCCAGCAACGACCCGAACAGCCGCTGCTGGGTGAGCCCCGACCCGCCGCCGTCGAGCACCTCGCCGCGCAGGATCGGCCGCGACTCGACCGCGGGCCGGATGGACGGCTCGCGCAGGGCGTCGATCAGGGGAAGGTACGGCAGGGCGTCGCCGAGCTCGGCGCACTGCCCGACCAGGACGTGGAAGCCGCGCTCGCGCGCCTCGGCCGACAGCTCCGTCACCAGCCGGGTCTTGCCTATCCCGGCATCGCCGCCGATCAGCGCGGTGCCCGCGACGCCGGACGCGGCGGCGTCGAGCACCCGCAGCAGCGCCTCCAGCTCGGCGGAGCGTCCGATCAGCAACCCGTTCATGCTGGCCACTATGCCACGCGCGACCGACAACCCAATGGTCCAGCGACCGGCGACGGCATTGGACCCCTTACTCCACCGGACCAGGAAATATCCTCGACTACCGTGATCACCTGGTCGACATACGCACTCTTCGTGCTCGCCTCCCTCACCCTCGTGCTGATCCCGGGCCCCAACCATCTCTACATCACGGCCCGCGGCCTGGCACAGGGACGAACGGCGGGGCTGGCCAGCGCGTTCGGCGTCGAGGTCGGCACGCTCGTGCACACCGCCGCCGCGGCGGCGGGCCTCTCGGTGCTGATCAGCCGGTCGGCGACCCTGTTCGGCATCGTGAAGTGGGCGGGCGTCGCCTACCTGTTCTACCTGGGCGTCAGAACCCTCACCGCCAAGGACACCGCGACCACGCGGGCGGTCACCCCGCAGCCGCTCAGGAAGGTCTTCCTCGAAGCGGTCCTGGTCAACGTCCTCAACCCCAAGGTGGCGCTGTTCTTCCTGGCCTTCCTGCCACAGTTCGTGCACCCGGAGTCGGGCTCGCCCGCCCTGCAGATCGTGATCTTCGGCATCACCCTGTCGGCCCTGGGCCTGACCTCGAACGTCGTCTACGCGTTCGCCGCGGGCGCGCTGGGCACCAGGATGGCCGCCAGGGCGCGCGGCCTGCGCATCTTCAGCGGCCTCGTCTACATCGGCATGGGCGTGGTGACCGCCTTCGCCGGCCGCCGTTGATCGACACCGGGCGAAGCGCAACAATCTTCCCGTGGCCCTCCGCCTCCTCCTGACCCTCGTGCTCGCCCTCGCCGTCGGCTGCAGCACCCCGCCGGATCCCCCGAAGACCCAGAAGCCCGCCTTGAAAGTCGTGAACGAGAAAAAGACGCAGCGGGGCGTCGCCCTGACCCTCTCCTCCCCCAGCCTCGAGACGGAGACCCTGGCCGAGGTCCTCCTCCCGGCCGGCTGGAAACCCGGCACCACCTGGCCCGTGCTCTACCTGCTCGAAGGCTGCTGCCACGAGAGCACGATCGACTGGACGGCCCGCGGCCGGGCCGACGAGCTCACCAAGGACCTCCCGGTCATCGTCGTCGCCCTGGAGGGCGGCCACGCCGGCTTCTACAGCGACTGGGCCGACGGCCCCCAGTGGGAGAGCTTCCACGTCAAGGAGCTGATCCCCTACCTGGAGTCGACCTACGGCGGCAACGGCAAGCGCGCCATCGCCGGCTTCTCCATGGGCGGCCTCGGCGCCTTCTCCTACGCCGCGCGCCAGCCCGGCATGTTCAGGGCCGCCGCCTCCTTCTCCGGCCTGCTCGACGCCGGCCGCGCCGACGCCGACTACCTGGCGCGCGACAAGTCGCACGACCTGTGGCGCGACGAGGACATCCCGAAGCACAGCCCCACGTCGCTGATCGCCGAGCTCACCGGCATCCCGCTCTACGTCGCCTGCGGCAACGGCGAGCCGGGGCCGCTCGACTCGCCGTCGACCCCCAAGGACGACGGCGAGGCCACGATCGAGGAGCAGAACCGGCGATTCGTCGCCGCCGCCGAGAAGGCGGGCGCGAAGGTCACCGTCAGCCTGTACGGCCCCGGCACCCATGCCTGGCCGTACTGGACGCGAGAACTGGAGAGAGCGCTCCCACTTCTCACCGAGCCGCTCAGATGAGCGCTTGCGGTATCCGCTCCAGCACCGGGAACGACATCAGCCCGTAGGCGTAGAAGTCGACCGCGTAGGCGCCCGCCGCCTTGACGCCGCGCACCTTGGCCGCGAGCCGGTCGGCCGAGTCGCTGTCGGGGTAGCCGGGGCGCAGGACCGCGCGCACCTCCCGGTCCTTGCCCACCGACCGCAGGTAGGCGCCCACGTCGTCGGCGACCCGGGCCGCGTCGCGAGCGTAGGCGAGCACCGCGAACGACGGCACCAGGTCGCCCAGCGCCACGAGGTCGACGCCGAACTGCCACGCGTCGTGCGCGGCCAGCCCCGGCGTGGGCAGCCCGTCGCGGTAGCCCTTGACCGCGCCCGTCGAGTCGACGAACACCAGCCGCGAGCCCTCGGCGGCGACCGCCTGGGCCACCTCCGAGACCAGCGAGGTCACCGTCTCGGTGCGCGCACGGGCGTAGGCGACGACCTCGGGGCCGGCGTAGGCGGTCAGCGCCGCCCTGGTCACCTCTCCCTGCGCGGGAGGGTCGCCCGCGAGCACCCCGGCGACGACCCTGGCGCACTCCTCTCGCGCCGCCTCGGCGTTGACCCCGAGGTCGGCCGCCCTGCCGAGGCAGTAGTCGCAGAAGCACAGCGCCATCAGGTAGGCGTCCATCGGCCCGAAGGGCACGAACGAGCGCTCGGCCCGCAGCGGGCGGTAGTGGAGCGACTCGGCCACGACGCTGTCGACGCCGAGCCTGGCCACGGCACGCGCCAGCGAGACCGCGTACTGCCGTACGTCGGGGTGGGCCGGGCACAGGTCGATCGGGTGGCCGCGGTCGCCGAAGCAGTTGCGCACGGTCACGTCGGGATGCTCGGCGCCCAGCGTGCCGTTGCGGAGGAACACCGTCCACCCGTGCAGCTTGAGTCCTCTCGTACGGCACGCGTCGCGCAACCCGTCGAAGGTCTCGGTGAGGCCCGCCGGGGGCTTGAGCCGCTGCCCGGCGAACAGCTCGGCGGGCAGCGGGAAGTGCACCCCGTCGTGGCGCGTGGTCAGCTTGGACAGCCCGTGGGGCGTCACGTCGCGCGAGGCGTGGTAGACGGCGGCGACGGTCACCCCGGCCGCGCCGTACCCTCGCACCCGGTCGAGGACCCGCTCGGCGCCCTCGCCGTGCAGGTCCTCCGCGAAGACGAACACGGAGCTGTCCATGCTCAGGAGCTCTTGTGAGCGACGAAGTCGATCTCGACGAGGATGTCCATCAGCTGCGACCCCACGGTGGTGCGCACCGGGAAGGGCGGGGTGAAGTAGGACTTGTACACCTCGTTGTAGCGGGCGAAGTCACCCTTGAGGTCCTGCAGGTGCACGGTCGACTTGATCACGTCGTCGAAGCCGAGCCCGTGGGCGGCCAGGACGGCGCCCAGGTTCTTCAGCGTCTGGTGGGTCTGGGTCTCGATGTCGTCGCCGACGACCTCGCCGGTCTCGGGGTCGAGCGGCCCCATGCCCGAGGTGTAGACGAAGTCGCCCACGACCAGTCCCTGGGAGTAGGCCCCGACCGGCGCCGCGCCCTCGTCGGTCCGCAGTTCTTTCTTCACAAGGAGATCCTTATCGTCTCGACAACCTGGTAGTCCTCGTCGACGAGCGGCATCTCGCGCCACTTGTCGAAGGCCGTGCACGGGTGCGAGATCCCGAAGGCCAGCAGTTCGCCCACCTCGGCGGGGCCGCGCACGATCGTGTGCTGGTCCTGCATCTTGACGACCTCGAGGCCGGCCTTGCGCGGGATCGGCAGCCCTTCGTCGAAGGGCGCGTCGCGCTTGCCCATGCCCACGACGGCCAGGCCGGGTTCCGGCGTGGAGAGCACGTGCGCGAAGACCTCCAGGGCGGGCTGCAGCGAGCCGTCGATGCGGGTGAAGGGGGTGCGCTCGCGGTAGTAGCCGTCGTCGTGCGTGACGTAAGCGCCGCTGCGCAGCAGCACCCTGGCCTGGGTGGTGACCAGCTCGCGGCCGATCACGTCGAACCACTGGCTGCCGCCGACCGTGAGGTAGGGGTTCTTGACGCGCAGGTGCTCGACGGCGTCCTGCAGCAGCCGCAGGTATTTCCTGACCTCGTCGGCGCTCTTCAGCGAGCCTTCGTAGCCCGCGACGCCCGCGAGCGTGACACCCTCGCTCCGCTGCACGTAGGAGGCCAGGTCGAGCAGCTCGTCGAGGGTCCTGCAGCCGGCCCGGCCGCCTTCGTGCCCGAGCTCGGCCATCACCGGGAACGGCCGGGCCCCGGCATGCCGCGCCAGCAGGTCGACGCCGGCCCGCGAGTCGACGAACGAGAAGATCTCGGCATCCTGCGAGGCGATCCAGCGCAGCCCGTGCGGGTCGACGACCTGGTTGGCCACCAGCACGCGCGGCGCGCCGAAGGAGACGGCGGCCTGCGCCTGCCGCCAGGTGGCCACGGTCAGTCCCCAGGCTCCGGCGGCGAGCTGCCGGGTGGCGATCTCACGTGACAGGTGGGTCTTGGCGTGGGGGGCGAACTCCAGGCCGTGCTCGCGCGTGAAGGCCGCCATCGTGGCGATGTTGTGCTCGAGCGCGTCGCGGTGGACGACCATCAGGGGGAAGCCGTACGAACCGTCGAAGATCGAGCCCACCCCGATGCACCCCCTTTGTCCGCAACCGACCCTATCAATGAGAACGAAGGGCCCGACCAGGAGTGACGCCCGTCAGCGCCCCTCCCGACAGCACCCGCACGCCCGAGACGAAGACCTCGTCGATGCCCGCCGCGAGCGTGCGCGGAGCCGCGTAGGTCGCCAGGTCGGCCACGGTCTCCGGGTCGATCACGACGAGGTCGGCGGCGAAGCCCGGGCGCACCAGGCCGCGGTCGTCGAGCCCGAAGCGCCTGGACGGGTGGGAGGCCAGGTGCACGATCGCCTCCGGCCAGCTCCAGTCGCCGAGTTCGCGCACGTGCCGCCCCAGGAAGCGGGCGAAGGCGCCGAAACCGCGCGGATGCGGGTGACCGCCGACGTAGATGCCGTCGGAGCCGCCCGTGTGCGCCGGGTGGCGCAGCATGCGCCGCACCGACTCCTCTCCCTCCGGTCCCTCGTCGGGCCGGGCGGAGACGCAGCCGGCCTCCAGCTCCGTCTTGATCAGCAACCTGCGGCAGAAGTCGGCGGGCTTCTGGCCGGCCCGTTCCGCCGCCTCGACCATGGTCAGCCCCTCGCTCCAGGTCAGCCCGGGTGCGTGCGAGATCGTCAGGCGGGGCCAGACCTCCTCCAGCGACTCCCAGTGCTCGTCGAGCACGTCGGACTCGAGCATCTCGATCGCCCTGCCGACCTCGGCCGCGGGCACCGACGGCGGCAGCACCACCATCGCCAGGATCGTGCTCCCCCGCAGGTACGGGTAGGTGTCGAAGGTCAGGTCGACGTCACGGTCATGGGCACGGGAGACGAGCGGCAGCAGCACCTCGGCCGGTCCGTGCAGGTGCGAGACGTGCATCGCGGCACCTGACAGGGCGGCGATCTCCATCACCTCGTTCATGCCCACGCCCGCGCGGGCGCCGTACGCCCGCATGTGGGTCACGTACGGCAGGCGGCCCAGCGGGCGGCAGAGCGCGGCCAGCTCGGCGGCGGTGGCGTAGCGGCCGGGAAGGTACTCCAGCCCCGACGACATCCCGACGGCGCCCTCCGACAGGCCCTTCTCCACGCGGCGCAACATCTGCCCCAGCTGGTCGCCGGAGGGCGCGTCGGGCGAGGCGCCCATGACGTCGTAGCGGATCGTGCCGTGCGGCAGCAGGTAGGCGGTGTTGAGCGCGGTGTTGCGGTCGTAGACGGACAGCAGATCGTCGACGGAGACCGAGCCGTCCGCGGGCAGGTCACGCGACCACGGCAGGTCGAGCCCGCCGTTGACGGCGGCGAAGTAACGCGTCGCGTAGCGCACGGTGTCCGGGGAGCCGGGGGCGAACGAGAGCCCGTCCTGCCCCAGGACGAACGTGGTCACCCCCTGGCGCAGGGCCGCGAGCTGCACCTCCTCGTCGTCGAACACGGCGTCGCCGTGCGCGTGGCAGTCGACGAACCCCGGCGCGACGTACCGCCCCGCCGCCTCCACCACGAGCCCGGCCTCGGCCTGCTCCAACCGGCCGACCGCGGCGATCCGGTCACCGTCGACCGCCACATCCGCGCGGAACGCCGGAGCGCCGGTGCCGTCGAGCACCTGCCCGCCCCGGATGATCACATCGAAAGCCACTCCGTGATTAAACCTGATTCGTGCCCGGCACCGTCACCGGCACGGCCCCTCGACCAGTCCCTTGGCCGCGATCAGCTCCATCGCGCGGGACCTGGCCAGGTTCCACGAGCGCCAGTCGTTCGGGCCGTCGCTCGCCCCCACCGACCGCAACAGGCAGCTGCGCTGCGGCTCGGGCGCACGATCCAGGGCCGGCGCCGCCTCCGCCCCCAGGTCGCGCAGGTAGGAGGCGTCCATGCGCTGGCGGTCCACCTGCGAGACGGCCACCTGGTAGTCGGGGTTGACCAGCGCGAAGGCGAACAGCCCCAGCCCGGCGACGAGCACCACGGTCCTGGGCAGCCAGCCCGACCCGCGGCCCGCCAGCCGTACGGCGCCGGCGATGAGGATCAGCACGAACAGGATCGCCAGCCCGTAGATCGCCGCCTGCACCGAGATCCGCAACCGGGTCCAGCCGTACGCCTCGACGTACAGGTCCATGCGGTGCCAGGCCGAGAACAGGATCACCATCGTCAGCGCGCACAACGTGCCCAGCTCGCCCGCCAGCAGCCAGCGGCTGCGGTTGCCCGTGCGCACCACCGCGCTGGTCACCGCGACGATCGCGACCACGATCACGCTGACGAAGACCAGCTGGAAGAAGCCCTGCCTGGCGTACTCCGCGTACGTCAGGCCCGAGGTGCGCAGCACCCGCTCGTCGCCGCCGAACAGCACGGTGATCTGCAGCGCCACGAAGAGCGCGAACAGCACGTTCAGCGCGCTCAGCGGGACCACCCACAGGGCCGAGTTGACCTGCGTCCTGAAGGACGGGCTCACCGGATCCACCACCGGGCGCAGCGCGACCAGCACCAGCGCCGCCAGCCCCGCACCGACCACCACGAAGACGAACAGCCGGCCGGGAATCGACTCCGCCCACGCGGGCGTGGTCAGCAGCTGCTCGACGTAGCCGGCGAACACCGCGTCGGCCGAGGAGAACAACCCGCCGAAGATCAGCAGCAGGAAGGCGGTGATGCCCAGCGCGCCCACGATGGGCATGATGCGCCTGCGCGCGGTGAGCTGCTTGAGCGGCGCGGCCAGGAACCACGGCACCGGGATCATCGACAGCAGCACCGACGCGCCGCCGCGGATCACGCCCAGCCACCCGGCGCCCGCGCCGGAGACGGCCAGCGCGCCCAGCCCGAACCCGCCCATCACGCACAGGGCGACCAGCCAGTCGGCGTCGCGCCAGGCGGCCACCGAGATCAGGCCGACGGCGATCGCGCCGAAGGCCAGCGTCCACGGCGTCACCCGCCTGGCCACCGCGGGGAGGGCGGCCGCGGCCACCACGAGAGCCACCAGGACCAGGCCGAGGCCGGGTGCCGAGTCCGGGATGGCGACGGCGGCGAACACGCCTGCCCCGGCCGCCGCGGGCAGCAGCCAGCGGGGGGTCTCGGGCAGGTCCGGCCTCGGGAACAGGGGCGGGGGAACGTAGAGCGGCGGCGGAGGCGGCGGCCCGAAGGCCTGGCCCTGCCCGGCGTGCGGGCCGTACGGCTGGGCGGCCTGCGCCTGCGGGCCGTACGGCTGCGCGGCCTGCGGCTGGCTCCCGTGGGCCTGGGCCTGCGGGGGCGGGGGTTGGTTCACGGCGACCTGCTTCGTGTCGATGGGGTGGACGGACATCGCCGCGGCCCTGCGCGCGTCCGCCTGCTGCCTGGCCAGGGCCTCCTCGATGCTGCGCCGCCTGCTCGCCGCGCCCGCCCAGGTGCCGAAGAAGCCGCCGGCCAGGATGAAGACGATGAGCACCAGCATCGCCGCACCCCCACCGAGGCCGACCGAGGCGAAGACCGCCGCGACGAGCCCGGCGAAGAAGCCGCCGCTCACGCCGATGACGCATCCCGCCACGAGCTTGCCCATCCCGGGCATGATCAGCGGCGCCACGTAAGGCGCCGCGCCGCCCGGCGCCAACACCGGCACGTGGACCGGAGCGGAGTTCGCCACGGCCACCGGCGCGCCCGCGGAGACCGCCTCACGCTCGGGCTCGGCCACGACCGGCCCCGCCGTCGCGGCCACCACCGCCTCCGGCTCCTCGACCGCAGCCGCCACCACGGCGGGCTCGGCCTTGGCCACGACCTCTGAACCCCGAACACCCACGCTCTCGGCGGCCGGTTCCCCGGCCACCGTCTCCAACGGCGTCTCCGCCATCGTGAGCCTCCCCGGCAGATCGACGATCATGCGGCAGCCCGCGCCGTCGCCTATGTGGATGGAGCCGCCGTGCAACTCGACGATCTCCCTGACGATCGCCAGCCCGAGTCCCGCTCCCCCGGCGTCGGCCGCGCGGGCGGCGTCCAGCCGGGAGAACCTCTCGAACACCCGGGCACGGGCCGACTCGGGGATGCCAGGCCCCCGGTCGGCCACGGTGATGGTGCTGCCGGAGACGGAAACGGTGACGATTCCGCGCTCCGGGCTGTGCCGTACCGCGTTGTCCAGCAGGTTCGCCAGCACCTGGGCCAGCAGGTCGGGATCGGCCCGCACGGCCGCCTCACGCGGGACGTCGGTCTCGATGCGCACGTCGTCGCGCGCCGCCGCCGACTCGCGCACCACCTGCTCCACCAGCGGCGCCAGCTCCACCGTCTCGGCCTCGACGAGCCTGGTCCCCGAGTCCAGGCGCGACAGGTCGAGCAGCTGGGCGACCAGGCGGCCGAGCCGCTCGGTCTGGGCGAGCGCGGTGCGCAGCGTGTCGGGCGGCGAGACGCCGTCGACGACGTTCTCCAGTACGGCACGCAGCCCGGTGATGGGCGTGCGCAGCTCGTGGCTGACGTTGGCGACCAGCTCCCTGCGCTGCCTGTCGACCTCGCCCAGGTCGGCGGCCATCGCGTTGAACGCCCTGGCCAGCTCCCCCACCTCGTCGCGCGAGGTGGCGCTGACACGCAGGTCGTAGCGGCCCTTGGCGACGGTCTGCGCCGCCTTGGCCATCTCACGCAGCGGCTTGGTCATGCCCTGGGCCAGCACCTGGACCATGACGAGCGCGAGCGCCACCGCCACGACGATGCGCCACTCGCGCGGCAGCGGCGCGGCGAACTCGTAGACGGCGAAGGCCGTGGCCACCGCCAGCACGATGATCAGCCCGAGCTTGACCTTGATCCGGCCCAGGAAGTCGAGCGGCCTCATCGGCGCACCAGCGCGTATCCCACGCCGTGAACCGTACGGACCACATCCGGCCCCAGCTTCTTGCGCAGGGCCCGCACGTGGCTGTCGACGGTCCTCGTCGCCGCGGCCTCCGAGAAACCCCAGATGTCCGACAGCAGCCGGTCACGCTCGAACACCTGCCCCGGCCGCTCGGCCAACCGCCGCAGCAGGTCGAACTCGGTCCTGGTCAGCTGCGCCTCCACGCCCCCCACGAACACCCTGCGGGCGGCGGTGTCGATCTCCACCTCGCCCACCCGGATGACCGTGTCCTCGGTCGCGAGCTGCGCCGCCCGCTCCACCCGGCGCAACAACGCGTGAATCCTGGCCACCAGCTCGCGCATGCTGAACGGCTTGGTGAGGTAATCGTCGGCGCCCACGCCCAGGCCGACGAGCACATCGGTCTCCTCACCCAGCGCCGTCAGCATCAGCACCGGCACCGGACGGGCCGCCTGCATCCGGCGGCACACCTCCAGCCCGTCCAGGCCGGGCAGCAGGCGGTCGAGGATGACCAGGTCCGGCTCCGCCTTGCCGTACTCCGCGAGGGCCCGCGTGCCGTCCCCGGCGACCCGCACGTCGAAGCCCTCCGCCGCCAGCCGATCACGTACGGCCAGCGCGATCGTCGCGTCGTCTTCGACCAGTAGCACCCGTTTCACGTTTCGTAGCCTAGAGAGTGGCTGTGCAGAGGGCACTTCCTCATTCGTGCACATTCTGTGCAGACTGTTCCGGGTGGACATCGCCGCCTACCTCGCCCGCCTCGGCCGCCCCGACCTGCTCGGCGCTCCGGCCACCGTCGACACCCTGATCCAGCTGCACGTCGCCCACATCGAGCGCGTGCCGTACGAGGCCCTGGAGATCTGGCTCGGGCGGCCGACCACCGTCGACCCGCTGGAATCTGCCGGGCGCATCATGCGCGGGCGCGGCGGCTACTGCTACCACCTCAACGGCGCCTTCTCCGAGCTGGCCAGAGCGATGGGGTTCCAGGTGACGCGCCACGTCGGCGGCGTGCAGACCAGTGGCGTCGCGCCGGGCATCACCGCCAACCACCTCGTGCTCACCGTCGCCTTCCCCGACGGGCTCTGGCTGGCCGACCTCGGCCTCGGCGACGCCATCCACGAACCGCTGCCGCTCGTGGAGGGGCGCTACCGGCAGGGACCGTTCGAGTACGGCCTGCGCCCGTCGGAGTTCGGGTGGCGCTTCGACCACGACCCGTCGGGCTCCTTCGAGGGCATGGACTTCGGCCTCGCCCCGGCCGAGATGTCGGCGTTCGCCCAGAAGCACGAATACCTGACCACCTCGCCGGAGTCCGGCTTCGTACGGGTGGCGACCGTCCAGCGGCGCGACTCCGCCGGGGTCGACTCCCTGCGCGGGCTGACGCTGACGCGCAACGGGCAGCTCGTCGCCACGCTGGAGACGCCCGACGACTACTTCGCCGCGCTGGCCGACGTCTTCGGACTGACCTTCGGCTCCGCCGACCGGGAGCGGTTGTGGGCCCGCGTGTGGCGGGCCCACAAGGAATGGCTCGCGGCTAGATGAACACCATGATGCGCCCGGTCACCCGGTAACCCGCGCGATCGAACACCGCCGCCATCGGGGTGTTGCCCAGGTCGGTGGCGTCGCCGATGCGGGGCTCGCCCTCCTCCGCGAACAGGTGCATCGCCTCGGCGAGCAGGTCGAAGGCGTAGCCGTTGCCGCGGTGGGCCGGGTCGACCCCGATGTAGCCGATGGTCGCCGAACCCGGGTTGCGGGTGCCCATCACCACGCCGACCGGCTCGCCGTCATGCAGGCCCAGCCGCCATCGCGAGCGCCCGCCCGGCATCGAGGCGACCTCCTCCAGCGTCTGCCCGGCCACCTGCCTCGGCGGCTTGGTGGCCAGCTCCTGCTGGTCGGAGACGTCGAGGCTGCCCACCACGATGCGGGACAGCAGCTCCAGCAGGAGCTCGTCGTCGTCGGCCGGGGTGAAGGCGAGCCGGGTGGAGCGCTCGGGCAGGCCGTACTCCGGCAGCCACTTCAGGTTCAGCCGCTCGCGCAGGAACGTGAGCCCGCCCTGCTCGGCCGCTTCCCGCCGCGCCCGCAGTTCGCCCTCCGCGCCGGGCACCTGGTCCCAGCCGTCGCGCAGGAACAGCTCGTAGGTGGGGCGGGGTCCGACCGGGGCGCGGTAGCCGCCGGTGACGACCGTGCCGTACGCGTGCCTGAGCAGCGCGGCGCCCGTCTCGACTGTGTCGAAGTCGAAGTAGTCGAGGTGGAAGGGGTGCTCACTGTCAGGCGGGCCCCAGAAGGCGATCCGGCCGACGACCTCGTCGCCGGCCAGCGCGACGAAGGTCCACTCGGGCCGGTACATGCCCTTCGCCAGCGAGTCGTCGAAGGGATGCTTGAAGGTGCCCACGCTCGCGGGCACATACGCACAACGGTGGAAGAGCTCAAGCTCTCCCTGGATGAAACGGGACAAGAAAGCTCCAGAAGCTTAGGAGCGCCTCCCGAGGCGGGAGCGCGAAATCACCATGGGGTACATGCGTCTCCTCACCTCCATCCGTGTCGCGAGGACCTGATCATCGACGCTATCGGTGGTAGACGAATTGCGCAACGGTCGATGCCTGCGGGCCTTACCAACCGATATCGTGGCTTTTCATGAAGCTGGCCGGGCGCTATCGGCTGCTGAACCCCCTCGGCGACGGTGCCGTACGGCTGGCCTTCGACGAGGAGCTCCACCGCGACGTAGCCGTCAAGGAGCTGCGGGTTCCGCCGCAGACACTCCAGGACGCCGTGCGTGACGCACGCGCCACCGCAGGGCTGCGCCACGCGTCGCTCGTGCACGTGCACGAGGTCCTCGACGAGGGCTGGCTGGTGATGGAGTTCGTGTCGGGGGCGTCACTGGAGACCGCCGTCACCTCACGGCACCCGCTGCCCGTGGTCCAGGCGGCACGGGTGGGGCTGCAGGTGTTCAACGCTCTGGCCTGCGCGCACGCCGCCGGGTTCGTGCACGGGCGGGTGAACCCTGGGAACGTGATGCTCACCACGACCGGGCGGGCCGTGCTCACCGGCTTGTGCGGACCGCACCCGAACCTGCCGCCGTCGGCGGACCTGTGGTCGCTGGCGGCCACCCTGCACTTCGCCCTGGAAGGACGGCCGCCCGGGGGCGAGCCCGTGGGGGCGGTGGATCCGCTGCGCGGGCTGGTGCGGGCGATGCTCGACGGGCAGGTGCCGGTGGAGGGGGTCGGCCGTGCGCTGGCGGAACTGGCGCTCGATGGGCCGGGCGCTGGGGTGCCGGGCGCTGGGGTGCCGGGCGCTGGGGCACCGGGCGCTGGCACGCCGGGCGGACCGCTCGCGTGGCCGGGGCTCGACGCCGGACCTCACGGCGCTGGAGCGCCGGGTGCCGGGGTTTCAGGGCCGCCGCCCGGGTTGAGCGGCGCGCCGTACGCGCCGCCGTCGGGGCCGACTCCGCCGCACGGGGTGCCTGGCGCTGCGCCGGGTGCCGGCGGGCCGGAGCCTGAGCGTCCGCGCGGCCTGATGCGGGTCTTCCGCCGCAAGCAGAAGCGAGCCGCCGAGCCGCAGCCCGCGATGCCGCCGTCCGCGCCGCCTCCCGCCGCCGGAGCGCCGCATGCCGGACCGCCGGTTGCCGGGGCACCCATGCCTGGGGTGCCTATGCCCGGAGCACCCGGGGCCGGAGCACCCGGGGCGCCGGTGGCCGGGTCGCCTGGCGTCGCCGCCCCCAGCGAAGGCCCGTCCGTCCCCGGAGCGCCCGTAGCCGCGTCGCCCGAGGCGCCGTTCGCCGTGCCGGAGCCGTCCCCCGTCTCCCCCGACCTCGCCAACGCCGTCACCGTAGAGCACCCCGCGCCCGCCCTTCCCCCCGCCTCCGACGTGCGGCTGGAGCAGCTCCTGGAGGCCGACGGCCCGCTCCCCCCGGCCGAGGTGGCCGGTCTGGGGCTGGACCTGCTCGACCAGCTGAGCGCCATCCACGCGAACGGCGGCCGGCACGGTTCCGTCTGCCCGCAGAACGTGCTGCTGGCCGACGACGGCAAGGCCAGCCTGACGCCCCCCGCGCCCCCGCGGGCCTCCAGTCCGTACACGGCCCCCGAGGGCAACCTGGTGCCCGCCTCCGATCTGTGGTCGCTGGGCGCCACGCTCTACACGGCCGTGGAGGGCCGGCCGCCGGCTCCTGGGGCGCCGCTGACCAGGGCGGATTCCCTGGCGACTGTGCTGTTCAAGCTGCTGTCCGGCGACCCCGCCCAGCGCCCCGCTCCGGAGGCGCTGCGGGAGGAGCTCAAGGCGATCGTCAGTTCGCGCGCAGGATGAGCACGACCACCCCGGTGGCGAAGGTCTTGACGTCGGCGAGCTGCAGCCGTCCCGCGCTGCCCTCGTGGTAGATGAGCCCTGCGGGCCCGCCGCGCCCGACGATCTCGGGGTGGACCCACAGCCGCAGCTCGTCGAGCAGGCCGTTCTCCAGCAGCTTGCGCGCCACCGGGCCGTAGCCGTACATGAGGATGTCCTGCCCGTCCTCCTGCTTGAGCTTGGTCACCTCGGTGACGAGGTCGCCGGTGATGATGTGGGAGTTGTCCCAGTCGAGCTTGTCGAGCGTGGTGGTCGCCACGTACTTGGGCATGCCGTTGATGCGGTCGGCGAACTCGCCGTCGCGGCCGGGCCAGGCCTCGGCGAAGCCCTCGTAGGTGCGCCGGCCCATGAGCAGCGCGCCGCTGGAGAACAGCTGCTCCTGGGCGAGCGCTCCGGCCTCCTCGTTGAAGTAGGTGAACGACCAGTCCTGCGGGTCTTCCTGCACACCGTCGAGCGTGACGTACGTGGAGTTGATGATCTTCCTCATGACACGGTCCTTCCGTTCCTCAGAATCTGTGCCCACCAGCCGAGCCGGTCGAGCATGGTCTTGACTGCCTCGTCGCAGACCGCGTACGGCCTGGGCCAGGCGCCTTCCGCGGTGAACAGCTCCCAGTAGTTGGGCAGGGCGACGATCTCGCGGATGGGTACGGCACGCAGCTCGATGCAGATCTGCCGCAGCTGCGCGACCGCCATCAGCCCGCCGCTCTCGCGCCCGTAGGCGACGAAGCTCACCGGTTTGGCGTGCCACTCCTCGAAGTACCAGTCGAGCGCGGTCTTCAGCGGAGCGGGGAAACTATGGTTGTACTCGGGAGTCACGATCACGAAACCATCGGCCGCGGCCAGCCTCGATCCCAGGGCGGCGACCTCGGCGGGTTCGTCGTCCTGGAGCACCGCGGGCAGTCCCGCCTGGGCCAGGTCGATCAGGTCGACCTGGAAGTGTTTGCGGGCCTGCTCGGCGAACCAGCCGGCGACGGTGGGGCCGAAGCGCCCCTGCCGTGTGCTGGCGATGATGACCGCGATCCGCAATTCCCTCATGGCCGTAACGATGCCGGGCCTCGCTTACCGAAGTCTTAAGGTAGGGGCTTATGCGCTTTGGCCTGCTTGGACCGCTTGCGGTGTGGACGGACGACGGCGAGCCGGTGTCCGTGCCTGGCCTGAAGGTGCGCGCGCTCCTGGCGGACCTGCTGCTGAGCCACGGCCGGGTCGTCTCGGTGGACCGGCTGATCGACGACCTGTGGGGCCAGGAGCCGCCTTCGAATCCGACGGCCAGCCTGCAGGTGCGCGTCTCGCAGCTGCGCAAGGCGATCGGCGCCGAGCTGGTCGTCTCGCGTGCCCCGGGCTATCTGGTGCGGACCGACGCGATCGACGTGGTGGCCTTCCACGAGCTGGTGAACACGCCGGGCGACGCCCAGGCGCGGGTGCGGCTGCTGGAGGAGGCGCTGGGGTTGTGGCGGGGTCCGGCGCTGGCCGACTTCGCCGACGAGGAGTTCGCCAGGGCGGCGGTGGCGCGGCTGGAGGAGCAGCGGCTGGCCTGCGCGGAGGAGCTGGCCGAGGCCCGGCTGGAGCTGGGCATGCCGGTCGATGTGGCCGAGCTCGTCGATGCGCATCCGCTGCGTGAGCGGCTGCGTGCCGTACAGGTCAAGGCCCTGTATCGCGCGGGGCGCCAGAGCGAGGCCCTGGACGCCTACCAGGACCTGCGTGACCGCCTGGCCGACGAGCTTGGCCTGGATCCGAGCCCGGAGCTGGCCGAGCTCTACCAGCGGATCCTGCGCCAGGATCCGGCGCTCTCGGCGACGCGAGCCGCGCCGGTGTCGAATCTGCCGGCGGCGCTGGTCGAGCTGATCGGGCGCGACGAGGCGCTGACCGAGATCGGCGCGCTGCTGGAGGGCAACCGGCTGGTCACGCTGACGGGCTCGGGCGGGGTCGGTAAGACGACGCTGGCGCTGGAGGCGGCCAGGGGCAGGCCGGCGTGGCTGGTGGAGCTGGCGGGGGCGGACGCGCGCACCGACCTGGCCGCCCATCTGGCGGCGAGCCTGGGGCTGCGCGACGACGTCCCGCTGGTGGAGGCGCTGCGCGAGCGCTCGATGCTGATCGTGCTCGACAACTGCGAGCACGTGATCGATCAGGCAGCGCAGCTGGCCGGGCGGCTGCTGCGCGGCGCTCCCGGGCTGAGCCTGCTGGCCACCAGCCGCGAGCCGCTGGGGGTGCCGGGCGAGGCGGTGTGGAGCGTGCCGCCGCTCGACCTAGCCGACGCGATGCGGCTGTTCAGGGCGCGCAGCAAGGTGGCCGACGGCCAGGACGACGGCGTCGCGCTGCTGTGCAGGCGGCTCGACGGCATCCCGCTGGCGCTGGAGCTGGCGGCCACCCGCGTGCGCGCGCTCGGCGTCGACGGGCTGGTGGACCGGCTCGACGACCGGTTCCGGCTGCTGCAGACCGGCCACCGGGGTGCGCCGCCCCGGCAGCAGACCCTCACCGCGATGATCGCCTGGAGCTGGGATCTGCTCTCCGACGACGAGCGGGTGGTGCTGCGCCGCCTGGCCGCCCACGCCGACGGCTGCACGCTGGAGGCGGCGGAGTCGGTCTGCGCGGAGCCGGGGCTCGACGTGCTCGATCTGCTGGTCAGGCTGGTCGACCGGTCGCTGGTCACGGTCGTGCACGGGCCGGGCGCGACCCGCTACCGGCTCCTGGAGTCGGTGGCCGCCTTCTGCGCCGAGCGGCTGCGGGAGGCGGGCGAGGAGAGCGAGGTACGGCGGCGGCACGCGGCCTACTACGCGGAGCTGGCGGAACGGGCCGACCTGCACGGGCTCGGCCAGGCCGAGTGGCTGAAGCGTCTGGACTCCGAGGCGGCCAACCTGCGTGCCGCCCAGCGCGGGCCGTACGCGCTGCGGCTGGTCAACGCGCTGGGCTGGTACTGGTACCTGCGGGGCAGGCTGGTCGAGGCACGCCGCGCGCTGGCCGCGGCCCTGGAGGCGGAGGGCGCTGAGGGCGCTGAGGGCGCCGGGGCGTCGCGGGCGGGCGAGCGGGCCAAGGCGCTGGCGTGGCAGTCCGCCTTCGCCGCGGCCCAGGGCGAGCGGAAGGGCGCGGCGCACGCCGTGCCGTACGAAGACATCGCCGACCCGGGCGAGCGGGCGCGTGCCGAGTGGTTCCACGCCATCGCCACCAACGACCTGGACCGCGCGCCCGAGCTGCTGGAGCGGTTCCGCGCCGTGGGCGACCGGTGGGGTGAGGGCGCGACGCTGATCCTCTCGGCGATGGCCGCGCACATGCGGGCCGACCTGGCCGAGCTGGAGAGCACCGCGACGCGCGCGGCCGAGTTGCTGCGCGACGACCCGTGGGGTTCGCTGCGCGCGGCCGAGTGGCTGGGGGCGCTGGCGGAGATGACCGGCGACTACGAGCGGGCGATGCTGGCCAACACCGAGGCGCTGCGCCTGGCCGAGGAGCTGGGGCTGTGGCCCGACGCCGCCGACCGGTTGTGCTGGCTGGGCTGGATCGCCACCCAGCGCGGCGAGCATGAGCAGGCGTTCGAGCTGGGGCAGCGCGCTCTGGATCTGGCCACGGAGCAGGGTTTCCGCACGACGCTGGTGTTCGCCAGGACCGTGCTGGGTTATGCCGCGCGCCGCAGCGGCCGCCTCGACCTGGCCGAGCGCCACCTGCGCCTGCTGCTGGAGCCGGGTGCGGTGCACAACACGATGATCCTCATCGAGCTCGGTTACATCGCCGAGCTTCGTGGCCAGGCCGCGACAGCGATGGAGCTGCACCGGCAGGCGCTGGAGGAGGCCAAGGCGATGGACGCGCCCGGCGACATCGCGGGCGCGCTGGAGGGCCTGGCGGGGGCGCACGCGCTCGACGGGTCGTTCGAGGAGGCCGCGCGATTGCTCGACGAGGCCGCCTCGATGCGCCTGACCTGCGGCATGCCCGCCTCGCCCGCCCTGGAGGAGGACCTGGCGAGGATCAGGGATGCGATATATCGCGCCCAGGAACCGTCATGAGGGTATGAGACGTTGCAGAATGGGAAGGGCCCGCGTCTCTAGGAGTTGATGATGTCGCCCGTTATGAAGTACGCCATCGGCGCAGGCGCCGCCGTTCTGCTCTCACTGTTCATCTTCGGCTGGGGTTGGATCACCACGCTGGTCGTGCTCGGCGTCATCGCCGCGCCTGTCGTCGGCTATTTCATGCTCGACCAGTCGCAGCGTGAGCGGCTCAAGAGAGCCCGCAGGCGCGGCATCGGCCACTGAGTCCCGCGTCAGGCGGGGGATCCGCTCGGTTCCTCCGCCTGATGGATCTGCTCGGTCACCCGTCGCTCGACGTAGAACGACAGGAACGGCACGGTGCCGCCGAGCATCACGCCCAGGATCTTCGGCCAGCTCCAGCGTGCCTTCATGCCCAGGTTCATGGTGGCTACCAGGTAGACCATGTAGAGGAAGCCGTGGATCTGCGCGATGACGAGTGAGGGCCACCAGTCGACGCCGACGATGTACTTCAGCACCATGCCCACGCACAGCACCAGCAGCATCACCCCGACGATGTAGGCGAGAACTCTGAAGGGCTTGAGGGCTGACTCCACTGCTGTCCTCTCGATGTCCGTACGGCTTCGCGTACGTAGTGAAACCACATGAAAACTGCGAAGACCGCGAAGATCCACCAGTTCAGCGCGTAGGCGAGGTTACGCCAGGTCACGCTACCGCCCTGCTGGGGTGGTGCGGCCGCGACGCCGGAGTCGGACGCGACGACGAAGCCGTTGCGCACCTTCTCCCCGGGCCACAGGTTGATCAGCTCGGCGGTCGAGACGGTCTGCACCTGCCCCGGCCGGGTCCCCGAGCGCCGCTGCACGCTGTCGGTCGACTCGGGCGGGCTGATCCGCCCGGTCACCTGGACCTTGCCGCTGGGCACCGCGGGGGCGTCGGCCTGCTGCGCCACCCATGAGCGCACGACGGGCACGAGTGTGCCGTCGTCGAGGCGGATCGGGGTGAGCACCCAGAAACCCTCGTCGCGCGAGGCCTTGCCGCCGACGGCGTCGGCGTCGGGCTTGCGGTCGACGACGAACAGCTGGAGCGTGGGGTCGTAGGTGCCGCTCGCGGTCACCCTGTGTCTGGGTGTGCCGTCGAAGCCGGAGCCGGGTTCGATGACCTGCTCGACGGCGACGGGGGCGGGATCGTCCGCGGCGTGGGGGCGGCCGGAGTCTTCGAAGACGCCCAGCTGCCACCGGCCCAGGAAGATGAAGGCGGCGACGGCTGCGATCACCACCAGGTGCAGTCCCCACAGGCGGGGGGCGAGGAGGGTTCGCAGCATGACTCAAAGGTATCCGCAGATACGACCGGTCTCCTCTGCGACCCTCGGATGTGTCGAAAAGGTGCAAATCGACCACAGTTCGCGGATACAGTGCTGGTCATGTCTGACCAGCACCTCGATCCCGCGGGCAACACCCAGCAGTTCCGCGCGTACGCGAACCGGGTGGACAACGAGGCCACACAGCCGAAGAAGCGCTCCATGGCGCTGCCCATCATCGCGGTCGTCCTGGCGATCGCGATCGTCGGCGTCGTGGCCTACCTGCTGCTGCGCTGACGGCGGCGGGCACGTCCGCGCCGCGGGAGTCCGCTCACGGCGCGGTTTCGTCATGTCACGAGACAGTGTGACACCGGTCACTCTAGACTGAATATTGTTCTGTTATTACATTGGACTCTGTGTCCAATAAAATCGCGCCACGCAGGGTGCGCTTCTCCTGGGAGGACACGCCGCTGCACTGGGTGCCGGGCGACCCGTTCACCACGCACCTGATCAACACCCTCCACCTGCTGCTGCCCGCCGGCGAGCGCTGGTTCGTGCACGTCTTCAGGCAGGCCCTGCCCCACATCACCGACCCGCTGCTCAGGGAGCAGGTCAAGGGCTTCATGGGACAGGAGGGCACGCACGCCGTGGCCCACCAGCGGGTGCTGGAGCACCTGCGCGAGCAAGGGCTGGACCCGGCGCCGTACGTCGAGAACGTGGAGTGGCTGTTCGAACGGCTGCTGGGCGACCACACGCTGCCGCCCGCGGCCCGGCGCTTCTGGCTGCTGGAACGGGTGGCGATCATCGCGGCCATCGAGCACTACACCGCCGTGCTCGGGCAGTGGATCCTCGACGCCGGGCCCCTCGACGAGGCGGGCGCCGACGCGGTCATGATGGACCTGCTGCGCTGGCACGGCGCCGAGGAGGTCGAGCACCGCAGCGTGGCCTACGACCTGTTCACGCACCTCGACGGCTCCTACGCGCGGCGGGTGCGGACGATGGCGGGCACAGGGCCGGCCATGATCTACCTGATCAGGAACGGCGGGCGTTTCCTGCTGGAGCACGACCCGATCGTGCGCGGGCGGATCGTGCCCAAGTGGTCGCACTACCTCTACCGCGCCGGCCAGGGGCGGGTGCCCACGCTGCGCAGCCTGGCCCTGGCCATGCCGCGCTACCTACGGCCCGGCTTCCACCCTTCGCAGGAGGGCGACGTACGGCAGGCGCTCGCCTACATCGCCGTCTCACCGGCGCATCGAGAGTTCGAGTCCTACAGGAGAGCCCATGGCTGAGCCGGGCATTGTGATCATCGGTTCCGGCTTCGCCGGGATCGGCATGGCGATCAAGCTGAAGGAAGCCGGGTACCACGACTTCGTCATCCTGGAGAAGGCCGGCGACCTGGGCGGGACCTGGCGCGACAACACCTATCCCGGGTGCGCATGCGACGTGCCCTCGCCCATGTACTCCTTCTCCTTCGACCTCAATCCCGGCTGGTCGCGCATGTTCTCGCCGCAGGAGGAGATCTGGCGGTACATGCGCTCCTGCGTCGAGAGGTACGGCCTGGCCCCGCACTTCCGCTTCGGCCAGGAGGTCGTGGGTCTGGAGTGGGACGACGCGGCGCGGGAGTGGGAGGTGGCCGTCGCGGGTGGCTCCCCGCTGCGCTGCAAGGCGGTCGTGTCAGGCATCGGCGCCCTCCACATCCCGAAATTTCCGGATATCCCGGGGCGGGAGTCGTTCGCCGGTCCCGCCTTCCACTCCGCCGAGTGGGACCACTCGATCGACCTCACGGGCAAGCGCGTCGCCGTCATCGGCACCGGCGCCTCGGCCATCCAGTTCGTGCCGCGGATCGCCCCCCAGGCCGCCCACCTGACCCTCTTCCAGCGCACCCCGCCGTGGATCCAGCCCAAGCCGGACTTCCCCATCACCGGGCGGCTCAAGAAGTTCGTGGAACGCCCCGGCGGCGCCAGGACCATCCGCAACGCCGTCTACTGGGCCCTGGAGACCCGCGCGCTCGGCTTCACCGTCGACCCGCGCCTGATGAAGGCGCACGAGCGCATGGCCCTGCGCCACCTGGAGCGGCAGGTGCCCGACCCGGAACTGCGCGCCAAGCTCACCCCCGACTACACCATCGGGTGCAAGCGCATCCTGCTGTCGAGCGACTACTATCCGGCGCTGACCAGGCCCAACGTCACCCTCGACACCTCCGCGATCACCGCGATCACGCCCACTGGCGTCGTCACCGCCTCCGGCGAGGAGATCGAGGTCGACGTGATCATCTACGGCACCGGGTTCAAGGTCACCGACGCCCTCAACGAGCAGCGCATCATCGGGCGCGACGGCCTGAAGATCCAGGACGCCTGGCGCGAGGGCATCGAGACCTACTACGGCATCACCACCTCCGGCTTCCCCAACCTGTTCTTCCTGCTCGGCCCCAACACCGGCCTGGGGCACAACTCGGTGGTCTTCATGATCGAGTCGCAGGTGCGCTACGTCATGGAGTGCCTGCGGCTGCTGTCGCGCATGAAGGCCAGGGCGATCGACGTGCTCCCCTCGCACCAGCGCGCCTTCAACCGGCGCCTGCAGGAGCGGCTCGACCGGCTGGTGTGGACCGAGGGCGGCTGCCGCTCCTGGTATCTGGACGAGCACGGCGTCAACCGCACGTTGTGGCCGGGCTTCACCTTCGAGTACTGGGCACGCACCCGCAGGGTGAACACCGGCGCCTACGAGGTCATCTACTGACGCGGGCCTGCTCGGCGGCCTCGCGGAAGGAGTCGAGTGCCGGGCCGAAGGAGCGCCGGTCCCTGGCCTGCCAGCCCAAGCCCGGGAAGACGGCGGGACGGTGCTCCAGCCTGGCCTTCACCCTTCTGGCCAGGACGGCCAGCTCCTGGGCGTGTTCGGGGAGTCTCCCGGCGGGCGGCTCGGCCGCGGCTTCCATCGTGAGCGCGTGCCGTACGAAACCGGACAGGTCGGGTACGGCGGAGCGCGGCGCGGGCAGCGTGCAGAGCATGTCGAACCGGGCCGCGTCGGCGTCGCGCGCGGTCAGCGGCGGCGCGTCCGGGGCGAACAGCGCCCTGAGCGTGGCGGGCACCGACGCGTGCTCCATCGTCGCCGTGCACAGCGTGCCCGGCGGGATGAGCGGCGAGACGACCACGGCGGGCACCCGGCCGCCGGTGCTGGAGAAGTCGAAGGCGGAGCTGTTCTTGTAGGCCAGGAAGCGCAGGATGCGGCCCAGGAGGCTGGGCGCCGTGCCGGGGTCGCGCAGGCCCGTCGGCGGCGCGACGTGGTCGTAGAGCCCGCCGTGCTCGTCGTAGGTGACGACGAAGACCGTCGTGGCGAACAGCGCGGGATTGCCCCTCAGCGCCTCGTAGATCCCCGCGATGAGGGCCTCGGCGCGGGCGAAGTCGGTGTCGTCGCCCGGCTTCCAGTCCTCGGCGACGTTGTTGCCGGGATGCTGGCTGTTGCTCGGCCGGTCGTTGAGCCTGACCGGCGGCCGGTGGTTGGGCTCGACGAAGGTGTAGGCGGGCAGGTCTCCCGCGGCCGCGTCCGCGGCCAGCTCGGAGATGTCGCGCCAGCGCGCGATGCGCCCGGCGGAGTTCCACAGGTTGCTGAAGGCCCACGCCTGCGGCACGTCGTCGTGGTAGATCCGCCAGTCGTGCCCGGCCTCCTCCAGCAGCTCGAAGATCGTCTTGTTGGTGTAGAAGCGCGGGTGGATCGACGTCTCGCCGTCGGAGGTCGCAGCGTGCAGGTAGTTGCGGTTCGGCCAGGTCTCGCCCGGCACCGAGCAGAACCACCGCGTGCACACCGCGAACTCCGTGGCCAGCGTCGCCAGCACCGGCAGGTTGGCCGGGTCCTGGCAGCGCATGACGATCGGGCCCATGCCCTTCTTCTCCGTCGGCCTGCTGAACAGCCGGAAGAAGAAGTTGATCACCGGCCCGAGCAGGCCGCCGAAGGACGGCTGCGCCAGCCCTCTGGCCTTGCGCTCGAAGGAGGTGACGAAGCCCTGGTTGCCCTCGGCGAACTGCTCCACGGCCGCGTCGTGCGAGTGGTCGGGGTCGACCGGGATGACCGGCCGCGCGTCGGGCGTCGCCGCGACCGGCGGGCCGCCCTCCCAGCCGGGATTGGTGTACGGCCCGCCGTGTCTGAGCCCGTCGAAGGCGGGATCGGGGTGGGCCAGGAAGCCCAGCATGTGATCGAAGGACCGGTTCTCCAGCATCAGCACGACGACGTGCTCGACCTGCGCCACATACGTGAGTGTGCCCCGTTCGCGGCGCGGGCCACCCTGCCCCGGGGAGCAGGGTGGCCGGGGCCTCATCGAGCCGGGTTGACCACCAGCGCGCTGCCCCCTCCCCTGCGGGTGGGCTCCGCGACGACCTGGACCCGCCCTCGCCCGACGAACTCCAGGGCGGTCGCCGCCCCGATCTCGGGATTGAGCACCAGGTCGTGGCCCAGGGCCTCCAGCGCCGCCTCGTGCTCGGCCAGGAAGCCCGGCTCCGCCTGGGTCTGGGCGGTGTTGCGCTGCGTGGCCCGCGGAGCGGCCAGGGCGGCGGGCAGCTCCATGCCGAACTCGTAGCGGTTGAGCAGGATCTGCAGCACCGTCGTGATGATCGTCGAACCGCCGGGCGAGCCCACGGCCAGCACCGGCTTGCCGTGCTTGAAGACGATCGTGGGCGCCATCGACGAACGCGGGCGCTTGCCGGGGGCCGGCAGGTTGGGGTCGCCCGGCGCGGGACCGAAGGTGAAGTCGGTGAGCTCGTTGTTGAGCAGCAGCCCGCGTCCCGGCACGACGATGCCGTTGCCGCCGGTCGACTCGATGGTCAGGTTGTAGGCCACCACGTTGCCCCACCGGTCGGCCACGACCAGGTGCGTGGTCTCCGGCCCCTCGGTCGCGACCGGAGCCGGCTCGAAGGCGGAGGCGGAGCAGCCGGAGTAGTCGCCGTCGGGCACGCCGGGGGCGGCCGGGTGGGGCATGGCGCGCTCGCCGATCAGGCAGGCGCGCTCCTTGGCGAAGCCGTCGGAGAGCAGCTGCCGCAGCGGCACGCCCGGGATGTCGCCGACGTACTTGCCGCGGTCGGCGAAGGCCAGGCGGGAGGCCTCCAGGTATTCGTGCAGTCCGACCCGCGGCAGGGCCTCGATGATGTTGAGCGCCTCGCCGACCGTGGAACCACCGGAGGAGGGCGGCGCCATGCCGTATACCTGCATGCCCTTGTAGTCGATGCGCGTGGGCTCGCGCATCAGCGCCTGGTAGTCGCGCAGGTCGCGCAGCTCCATGAGGCCGGGGCGCACGTTGCGGGTGGAGCCGGGCGTCACCGGCGGATTCTTGACCGTGGCGACGATCTCACGGCCCAGCTGCCCGCCGTACATCCAGTTCGGGCCGCGGCGGGCCAGCTGGCGGTAGGTGTCGGCCAGCTCGGGGTTCCTGAAGACGGAGCCGACGACCGGCGGCGCGCCGCCGGGCAGGTAGAGCTTGGCGGTGGAGGCGATGTCCTTGAAGCGGGCGGCGTTGGCGGCGGTCTGGTCGTGGAAGGTCTGGTCGACCACGAAGCCGTTCTCGGCGACCGAGATCGCCGGGCGCAGCGCCTCGCGCAGGGAGATGGTGCCGAAACGGCGCAGCGCCAGCTCCCACTGGGCGACCGTGCCGGGGACGCCCGCCGACAGGCCGCTGGTGACGGCCTCCTCGAACGGGATGCCTTCCAGGGACGTCGAGGTCATGGCCTTCGGCGCGGTCTCGCGGCCGTCGATGGTGTGGACACGGCCGCCCGAGTAGATGACCATGAAGCCGCCGCCCGCCGCGCCCGCGGAGTACGGCTCGGTCACGCCGAGCACCGCTCCTGCGGCCACCGCGGCGTCGATGGCGTTGCCGCCCCTGCGCAACACCTCGATCGCCGCCTTGCTCGCATCGTGGTCGACGGTGGAGACCGCACCGCCGTACCCCTCCTGAACCGGGACCTTGCCCGGGTCCGTCGTAGCGGCGGGCCCGAACGGAGCGATCAGCGCTCCCACGAGGATGAGTCGGATCATGCAATCACCATGACTCAGCTACACCACCCGGGGTAGGCCCTTCTCCCACACCGGTGGGATGCAGCCGGTCAGCGCGGTGCCCTAGCGTGGTCGTGTGCGGAAAAAGGACCTTCTGGCGGCGGCGATCGTCGCCCTCGTGCAGGTGGCGCTGTCGTCCGCCGCCTACCTGGGGCAGAAGGACCTGCCGCGCCAGGCCCCCGACGTCTACGCCAACGTGCTGCTGCTCATCGGCCCCGCCATGCTGGCCGTACGCCGCAGATATCCCGTCGCGGCCACGCTCGTCACCCTCCTGGCGACCTTCCTCTACCTGTGGGGCGGTTATCCGTACGGGCCGGTCTTCTTCAGCCCGATGATCATGCTGGTGGCGCTCGTCCTCGACGGCAGGCGCCTGGCCGCCTGGCTCATCGCCGGGTGCACGCTGATCACCTTCATCGTCTACGCCTGGTCGATCGGGCAGCGCGACCCGTTCCACGGCGTCTGGATCGGCACCTCCACCATGCTCCTCATGGTCGCGGCCGAGCTGGGCCGCATGGTGCGCGAGCGGCGGCGCGAGACCCTGCGCACCAAGGAGGAGGAGTCGCGCCGCCAGGCCAGCGAGGAACGCCTGACCATGGCCCAGGAGCTGCACGACGTGCTGGCGCACAACATCTCGCTCATCCACGTCCAGGCCTCCACCGCGCTGCACCTCATCGACGACCACCCCGAGCAGGCCCGCACGGCGCTGGCCACCATCAAGACGGCCTCCAAGGAGGTGCTCGGCGAGATGCGCTCGGTCCTCAACGTGCTGCGCGAGGGCGCGCCCCGATCCCCCACCGCCGGCCTCGACCGCCTCGACGAGCTCGTCGAACGCTGCGGTCTCGACGTGAAACTCACCCGCGCGGGCACCCGCCCGCTGCCGCCCGGCGTCGAGCGCGCCGCCTACCGCATCGTCCAGGAGTCGCTCACCAACGCCGCCAAGCACGCGCCAGGCGCCCGCGTGACCGTCCTGCTGGAGTACGGCAAGCAGCTGCTCGTCCAGGTCACCAGCAAGGGCGGCCACGCGCCCGCCGCCGTCGCCGAAGAGGGCGGCGGCAACGGCATCCCCGGCATGCGCGAGCGTGCCGCGGCCCTCGGCGGCACCTTCACCGCCGGACCCACCGACGAGGGCTTCCGCGTCACCGCCCGCCTGCCGCTGGAGACGTCAGAATGACGACTATGATCAAACTGCTGCTCGCCGACGACCAGGCCCTGGTCCGCGCCGGATTCAAGGCCCTGCTCGACGCCCAGCCCGACATGACCGTGGTCGCCGAGGCCTCCGACGGCGCCGAGGCCGTGCGGCTGGCCGCCCAGCACCAGCCCGACGTGGTCCTCATGGACATCCGCATGCCGGGCACCGACGGCCTGACTGCCACCCGGCAGATGCCCGAGGGTCCGCGCATCATCATCCTGACCACGTTCGAGCTCGACGAATACGTCTTCGAGGCGCTACGCGGCGGCGCCAGCGGCTTCCTCGTCAAGGACACCGAGCCCACCGAGCTCATCCAGGCGGTGCGCGTGGTCGCCTCAGGCGACGCGCTGCTGTCGCCGAGCGTCACCCGGCGACTCATCGCCGAATACGCCTCGCGCGCCAAGGAACCCATGGAGATGACCGGCCTCGACCAGCTCACCGAGCGCGAACGCGAGGTCCTGTCGCTGGTGGGCACCGGCATGACGAACGACGAGATCGCGGCGAAACTGTTCATGTCGCCCGCGACGGCCAAGACCCACGTCAGCCGGACGATGATGAAGCTGCACGCCCGCGACCGGGCGCAGCTCGTCGTGATCGCCTACGAGTCCGGCCTGGTCAAGCCAGGCTGGTTGTGACCCGGTCGCTCGGCAGGTCGCTCGGCAGGGACTCGAACCCCGAACCTCAGGCTTATGAGGCCTGCGTGCCACCGTTGCACCACCGAGCGTCGCGTAGCCCGTACCGGATTCGAACCGGTGATTTCCTGATTGAGAATCAGGTGTCCTCACCACTAGACCAACGGGCCGTGCTCTCCCGCGGCCCGCGACTTCACCTTGGACGACTTAGGACGGTGTCCGTGGTTCCATCGCGCCGCCGCCCGGTGCGTTGACCGTACGGCAGACCGCGGGAGCGTGGACCGGCGGGGAATCGAACCCCGAATTCCTGCTTGCAAGGCAGGTGTGATTCCTGTTTCACCATCAGCCCTAACGTATTTGCCCGTCGCGGTAGTGTGCCCACGGGCTCTGCCGTACCCGCAGTGTGGATTGCGGGAAGAGGACAGCCATCGGAGAACGGAAGAGCTCGTTCTCCGGTTCTGGAGTTGTCTGCGGGGCAACGAAAAAGCCGCCCGGACGTGGGGTCCGCGGCGGCCGATGAGGGAGCGTGTGAGCTACCCGCGGGCCTCCGCGAGGATTCGCGCGGTCATGGCTTCCACGTTTCCTCATTCCTTTCGTCGCGTTCGATGAGTAAAAGATAACCCGCGGTTCATGCGGGCTGCCACTCATTTATCAGGGTGATGAGCGCCGTCTCCGACCACAGGAGGAGACGCCCGGTGGCGAATGCACACCAGCGGTCGCATACGGCGACGAGCCCGCGAGCCGATGTGGCCCGCGGCCCTTCCGGCGATCCTTGAGATACGTCAAAAGGAGGAAAGAGATGCACGCACACTGGGGTTTCTTCTGGCCGATCGTCCCGCTTCTGTGGGTGGCCGTGGCCGCCTTCTTCGTCACCCGATGGCGACGCCGTACACCGGCCGCCTCCAGTCCGATCGCGGGCGCGGAGCAGATCCTCGCGGAAAGGTATGCCCGCGGCGAGATGAGCGACGACGAGTACTTCGAGAAGGTCTCCGTGCTCAAGGGAGCCCGCTCCTAACCGTGCCAGGGGGTGAAACAACTGTTACTGGCCGCAGTCAGGCGCCGCGGTTACCTTCCGTACAGGACTACATCGAGAAGCGAGGGACGAGATGCAGTCGATCGCCAGGTTCTGCGGCCAGTGCAGTTGCGGGTGCCCCGAGTTGTTCTTCGACCCGGCGGCCCCCGAGGAGAAGCAGGTCGTCATCACCGACGATTTCGGCCAGCGGGTCGAGATGAGCCTCGACCAGTTCGGCTCGATCGTCGAACTGGCCAAGAACGGCAGCCTCGACAACCTGACCGTCGTGCACTGACCGCGTGGAGCCGGTCTCGCTGTTCCTGAGCGGGCTGGCAGCCGGCCTGGTCGCGGGGACCGCGTCCTGCACGGCGGTGCAGGGCGGTCTGCTGGTGGGCCTGGTGGATCGCACGGATCGGTGCGGCGGTGGGTGCTGCGCCTCGTGCCGCCCGCCCCGGGCCGATCCGATGGTCCTGGGCCGCTTCCTCACCGGCCGCCTGGCCTCGCACGTGCTGGCCGGAGCGCTGCTCGGCCTGGCAGGGTCGGCGATCACCCTGTCACCGCGGCTCCGCGCGGTCCTGCTCGTCGCGGCGGGACTGACGGTGCTGGTCTTCGCCGTCCGCCTCATCAGGCGCGAGAAGGCGGGCTGCGCTCCCCATGAGCCGCCACGGCACCTCGGCAGGAGCGCCCTGCTCCTGGGCGCCGCCACGATCCTGATCCCCTGCGGCGTGACGCTCGGCATGGAGATGGTTGCCGTCTCCAGCGGTTCCGCCCTCGGCGGCGCCGCCGTGATGGCCGGTTTCGTCGTGGGCACCGCCCCCGCCTTCGCCCTGCTGGGCGTGATCCTGCGCAGGATCTCCCAGACCCGCCTGGCCCTGCTGACCGGGGTGGCGGCCTTCGCCGTAGGCGTGTGGACGATCGGGTCGGGCCTCAGCCTCGGCGGCTGGCTGCCCCGGTCGACCGCCCCGGCGGCAGCCTCGACGGGACCGCTCACGATCTGGGCCACCGCCGCCGGCTACCGCCCCGCCCTCGTCACCGCCCCGGCGGGGCAGGCGGTGGAGCTGGTCTTCAAGACACACGAGGCGGGCTGCACCAGGACCGTGACGATCGCCGGTCGCGACTACGCGCTCCCGGCGACCGTCCGGCTACCGCCGCACCCTCCTGGCACGCTGCGTTACACGTGCTCGATGGGGATGTACAGCGGCTTCATCAGGTTCACCCGTGACAGTACGGCTCGAACTTGAAGGTCTCGCTGATGTCGTCCGCCTGGTTGACGGAGACGTCGATGAACTTGTCGGCCGGCTTGCTCGTGGTGACCGTGTACGACAGCACGTCGACCGTGACCGACGACTGGCCGGCCGGCACGGTGGCCGTCTTCCAGGCGCCGTTCTCGAGCTTCCACAGCACGGCCTGCGCCGCGCCCGCCGGGGCGGTGAGGGTGAGGGTGGCCTTCACGGTCACCACGGTGCCGCAGGCCATCTTGTTGTTCGTCGGCACCGGCGGGCTGGTCGCGAACGAGATGCTCTTGACCTGCGGAGGCGCCACGGTGAGCTGGGCCTTGACGACGGTGCCGTCGGCGAGCGTGGCGCTCACCTCGTAGGTGCCGGCCACGACGTTGGAGCCGACCCGGTGGTCACGCTCGTAGTACTCGTCGGGGTACTTGGGCTTGTACTCCTTCGGGTCGAACGCGTCGGAGTGGACGCGCACGACCTTGGAGTCGATCCCCTTCACCTCGACCTCGACCTCGCCGCCCGCGCGGGTGACGGACGGGCGCAGCGTGATGCTCGGCTCCACGCACTCGACCTCGTAGCCCTCGGCGTTGGAGGTCAGCTTGTCGGGCTGGTTGATCTCGATCTTCACCGTGCCCTTGCCCGACTGCGTCACGGGCACCCGCACCGTCTCGATGGCGATCCCGAGCACCGGGGTCACCTCGATCGACTGCCAGGCGGCGGTGCCGGCGATCCGGTACTGGATCGTCTGCTTGCCCCTGGGCAGGCCGGTGAACTTGACGGTGAGCGGCAGCGACACCGGGCAGCGGCCCTTGTAGTCGTCGTCGCCGAACCAGATGTGCACGCCCTTGACCTTGTTGGGGTCGGGGACGACCTTGATGGTGGTGGTCGCCTTGCCGCCGTTGAGGGTCTCGGCGGTGACGGTGTGCGTGCCCAGTTCGTCGCCGACGACGGCCACGTACTCGTAGGTGCGCGGCGTGCCGAGCGGGTCGCGGGTGGACGGCTCGAAGGCGTCCGAGTAGATCTTCCTGATGTCGGAGTCGAACCCGTTGGCCGTGACCTTCACCTGGTCACCGGGGTAGGCCTCCGACTTGCTCAGCGTGATCGTCGGCTCCCCGCAGGTGACGACGACCTGCTCGGTGTTCGACTCCAGCTTGTTCGGCTGGTTGATCACGTACTGCACGCTCGCCTTGCCGGACTCGGTGTAGCGCAGCGAGGGCAGCTTGACCACGTACGGCTCGGCGTGCCCGGCGGGGATGGCCAGCGTGATCCACGTGTCGGTGCCGACACGCTTGTACTGGATGCTGCTCACCCCGGCGGGGATGCCCGCCAGCTTCGCCGTGACCTCGAGGTCGGTCGGGCACTTGCCCACGTAGGTGGCCGGGTCGACGTCGACGGTGAACTTCTGCACCGGGTTCGGCACCGGCTCGACCTTGAGCTTGGCGCTCACGGTGTCGTTGTCGGCGAAGACCGCCTTGACCTCGTGCTCGCCCTGGGCGGCGGAGACGGTGGCGTCGAAGGACCATTCGCGCTTGCCGGCCGGAGCGGTGTGCAGCTCGGGCGTGAAGGCCTTGGAGCTGACGGTCTTCACGTCGGAGCCGAAGCCCTTTACGGTGACCTTGACCGTGTCGCCCGGGTGGGCGGTGGTCGCGGACAGCGTGATGGTGGGCTCGCCGCACAGGTACTCGAAGGGCACCTCGTTGGACTTGAGGTTGTCGGCCTGCTGGATCTCGATCCGGTAGGCGCCCTTCTTGCTCTCGGTGACGGTCAGCTCGTCGAGCTGGGCGGTGAAGCTGCCGCCGTGGTTGGCGGGCACGGCGGCGGTCTTCCACTGCTCGGCGCCGGCCGGACGCCACTTGATCGACAGCGCCTGGGCGGGGTAGCCGGTCAGGTCGAAGGTCGCGCCGACCTTGACCTTGATCGGGCAGCGGCCCTCGTGGGCGGCCGGGTCGAGGGTGAGCTTGACGCCCTTGACCGGGCTGGGGTCGGCCACGACGGTGAGCTTGGCCGTGGCGGTGTCGCCGTCGGCGAAGACGGCCTTGACCTCGTGCTCGCCGAGGGTCGCCGAGACCTTGGCGTCGAAGGTGTGGTCGCGCTTGCCCGCCGGGGCGGTGTGGGTCTCGGGGTCGAACGCCTTGGAGGAGATCGTCTTGACGTCGGAGCCGACGAAGGCGGCGTTGACGGTGACGGTCTGGCCCGGGTAGGCCGTGGTCTTGTTCAGGGTGACTGCGGGCACGCCGCAGACGATCGTGTAGGCGGCGCGGTTGGACAGCAGGCCGTTGGGCTGGGCGAACTCGAGCTGGTGCCAGCCGGTCTTGGCGACCTTGACCTTGCCCAGGTCGACGGTGCGCGCGGAGGCGGGGCCCGCGGCCACGGTCGTGGTGCGCCACTGGCCGACGTCGCCGAGCGAGTCGCGCAGGCGGTAGGCGACTTCGAAGGCCTTGGGCGAGGCGGAGTGCTGGAAGCTCGCCGTCAGCGCCACCTCGGTCGGGCAGCGACCGGCGTACTCCTTCGGCGTCCCGTTGAGGGTGGCCGAGGTGACCGGGTTGGCGGGAGCCTCGGGCTGGGCGGGCTTGTCCGGCTCGTGCAGGTAGCCGATGCCCACCCAGGTGGATCCGCCGGTCTGGGCGTCGGCTCCGGTGCAGGAGACCGAGAACCAGGCCTTCTTGGAGACCTTCTTGACCGGTGAGAGTACGCGGACGGCGCCCCAGCCCTTCGCGTCACCGCTGACCTTGATGGTCGTGGTGAGGCGAATGGACTTTATGCCCTTTCCGCCGATCTTGTACTGCTTCACCGTGCTTTTGGTGCCGTTGCCGAAGACCCACTGGTATTTGAGCGTCACGGGTGCCTTGACCTTGGCCGTGGTGGCCAGCTTCACGGTCGTCGGGCATTCGACGGTCTGGGTCTTGGGCGTGGCGGTAGCCGTACCGAACACCACTGGTGTCGGCGCCGCGGCAGCTCCCGAGGCGAGCGCGCCGGAGACCAGGGCCATGGCGGCCAAGGTTCCCCCCACCCGGCGCAACGCCACTATCAACGATTTCACTGATACCCCTCTGGATCGATCCAAGGGGCCACATCATTTCCTATGGAAACAACAGCCTCATAACAAATACGGCGCCCCGGGAATATCACAAGAAAAGCTGACAACAGGAAAAGCTGGAGCGAGAAAATACGGCGATTACGCTCCGCAACAATGCCGTCACATGTCACCCTGTCCATCACACCCGGGGAGGGGCACATGTCGTGGTGGCAGACCGACCAGAGTGAGCAGACGGAGCAGCCCGAGCAGCCTGAGCAGCCCGAGCAGGCGACCGCCGCCGTGCCCGCGCCACGAACGGGAGACGAACCCGAGCTGCTGGCGGCCGCGCAGCGGGGTGACGCCACGGCCGCGCACCGGCTGGGCAAGCACTACGCGGCCCGCGGCGACCGGGCGGCAGCCCGTCACTGGTGGGAACGCGCGGCGGTCTCCGGCAACGTCGACAGCTCCTTCAACCTGGGCGTCTGGCACGAGAAGCACGGCAGCCTGGAGGAGGCGGTCAGCTGGTACGAGCTGGCCGCGGGCACGGGCGACACCGAGGCGTCGCTCAGCCTGGCCACCCTCCTGCTGGAGCAGCGAGGCGACCTGGCCGGCGCGCGGGTGTGGTTCGAGCGCGCCGCGCACGCCGGGTCGCGCACCGCGGCCAGGCGGCTGGCCCTGATCTGCGAGGACGCCGGCGAGCTGCCCATCGCGCGCGAGTGGCACCGGCGGGCGGCGGCGGAGGGCGACGTGGCCTCCGCCCACGACCTGGGGTTCCTGGCCTACTCCGGAGGCGAGGAGGGCGACACGGCGCAGTGGTGGGAGTACGCCGCGCGCAGCGGGCACGCGGAGGCGGCCTACCATCTCGGACTCCTGCTGCAGGCCCGGCGCGACCCGGAGGGCGCCGAGGCCTTCTACCGGCTGGCGGCCAAGAGCGAGCACCCTGGCTCGGCCTCGCAGCTGGGCGGGATCGCGTTGTCGCGCAGGGATCTGCGCACGGCGCTGGCCTGGTTCGAGCGGGCCGCGGCGGCCGGGCGTCTGGAAGACCAGCGCATGGCCGGCTTCGTCTGCGTGGAGCTGGCCGACTCCGCGGGTGCCAGCCACTGGTTCGGACGGGCCGCGGCCAGCGGCGACGCCGAGTCGGCGTTCAACTTCGGGCTGCTGCTCATCGCCGAGAACGGCGACCTGGCGGGCGGGCAGCACTGGTTCCGCCAGGCCGCGCTGGCCGGGCACCACCGGGCGGCGATGGAGCTGGGCGGGCTGCTGACCGCCACGGGACGGCCCCAGGAGGCCGAGCAGTGGCTGGCCGATCCGCCCCCGCCGACGTGGGACCGGCTGGCCGAGCCCGAGCTGACCGCGCGGGCCGAACTCGCCGCCGCGGCGACCGGGAGGCGCGGGGCGGTGCCGCTGGCCGTACCCGATCTGACGGAGATCCTGGGCACGTGGGACCTGGTCACGCGGCCGCTGCGTGATCACGCGGACGTGGTGGTGTGGCTGACCCAGCGCAGCGGGCTGCACGCCGCCGCCATCGAGCATCTGGCCTCGGTCAGGGCCACGCTGCTGCGGCCGGGCACCGCGCCGTGGCCGAGCCGTACCGAGGTCGAGCACGTGCTGGCGACGGCTCGCCAGCTGCGCGGCAAGCTGGAGAGCCGCTAACGCTTCTGGCCGAGGTGGAACAGGTGGCCCTCGGGGTCGGTGAAGACCGCGGACCAGCCCCACCCCTCCTGCTTGGGCTCCATCGTGAACCGCACGCCGCGCGCGCTGAGCTCCTCGTGGGTCTTGACGAGGTCGTCTGCCTCGAAGAGCACGTAGTTGGGCTTGTCGGACGACAACGACGGCCAGTCGGGCGCGGCCTTGTAGAGGACCAGCCGCACTCCCCCGCCGGGCGGGGCCACCTCGATCCAGCGGTCCTGGCCGTACGGCAGGTCGGTGGCGACCTCGAAGCCCACCTGTTCGGTCCAGAAGCGCAGCGCGGCGTCCTGGTCCTGGTAGTAGAGCGAGACCTGGCTGACGGTGATGGCCATGATGTCCTCCTCGTGGTTATACCCAATTTGGATATAACCATCGTGGTGTTATCGTGTCAACATGCTGACCGGCGCCGGATTCCATGTCCTGCTGGCCCTGGCCAAGGGCCCTGCCCACGGGTATGCGGTGATGCGGTTCGTCGAGCAGGTCAGCGACGGCGCCGTCAGGCTCGGCCCCGGCACGCTGTATCGCACCATCAGCCGGCTGCTGGCCGACGGGCTGGTGGAGGAGACCGACGAGGACGACCCCGGCGCGCCGCACGACGCGCGACGGCGCTACTACCGCCTCACCGGGCCGGGCGAGCAGACCCTGCGATCCGAGGTCGCGCTGCTCACACGCATGGTGGAGGCCGCCAGGGAGGCGGGAGTGACATGACGTCGATCAGGCCGACGGGGCTGAGCCCCCATCTGTTCGTGCTGGGCACCGAACGGGCCGTGGAGTTCTACCGCGAAGCCTTCGGGGCGGTGGAGGTCTTCCGCAACACGCTGCCCAACGGGGTGATCCTCTTCGTCGAGCTGCAGGTGGGCGCGGGACGGCTGCTGGTGAGCGAGGAGACGCCCGAACTGGGCGCGCTGGCGCCCCCGACCGTCGGGGGCAGCCCGGTGATGATCCTGCTGGAAGTGGACGACCCCGACGCCGTCGCGCGCAGCGCGATCGACGCCGGGGCCGAGGTGCTCATGCCCGTGCAGGAGATGTTCTGGGGTGAGCGCTACGGGGTCCTGCGCGACCCCTTCGGCCACCGGTGGTCGGTGACCACGGCGCGCGAGCAGCTCACCCCTGACGAGATCGTGCGCAACACCGGCTACTAGGCGGCCAGCACCTCGGAGACCGGGGTGTACGGCAGGCCCAGGGCCTCGGCGACCGGCTCGTTGGTGAGCGCGCCCGCGTGGGTGTTGAGCCCGAGCGCCAGCGCGGCGTCGGCCCGCAGCGCCTCGCGCCAGCCCAGGTCGGCCAGCTTGACCGCGTAGGGCAGGGTCGCGTTGGTCAGCGCGTAGGTCGAGGTGTTGGCCACCGAGCCGGGCATGTTGGCCACGCAGTAGAAGACCGAGTTGTGCACCTTGTAGGTCGGTTCCGCGTGCGTGGTGGGGCGCGAGTCCTCGAAGCAGCCGCCCTGGTCGATGGCGATGTCGACGAGCACGGAGCCCGGCTTCATCCGGGAGACCAGGTCGTTGGAGACCAGCGTCGGGGCCTTGGCGCCCGGGATGAGCACGGCGCCGATGACCAGGTCGGCCTGGAGCACCTCCTGCTCGATGGTGAGCGAGTTGGAGACGAGGGTCTTCAGGCGGCCCTGGTAGATGGCGTCGATGAAGCGCAGGCGGTCGATGTTGGTGTCGAGCACGGTGACGTCGGCGCCCATGCCGACGGCGATCTGCGCGGAGTTGAGCCCGGAGACGCCGCCGCCGATGACGACCACCTTGGCGGGGGCCACGCCGGGCACGCCGCCGGGCAGCACGCCTCGCCCGCCGTTGAAGCGCATCATGTTGTAGGCGCCGACCTGCGGAGCCAGGCGGCCGGCGACCTCCGACATCGGGGCCAGCAGCGGCAGGGCATGGCCGACCTGGACGGTCTCGTAGGCGATGCCCGTGGTGCCCGCGCCGAGCAGCGCGCTCGCGCAGTCGGCGCCGGCGGCCAGGTGAAGATAGGTGAAGAGCACGAGGTCGTCGCGCAGCCGGTGGAACTCCTCGGCGATGGGCTCCTTGACCTTGAGCACCATCTCGGCTTCCGCCCAGGTCGCGTCGGCGGTGTCGACGATCTTGGCGCCCACGGCGAGGTACTCCTCGTCCGTGATGTGCGAGCCCAGACCGGCGCCCCGCTGGACATGGACCTCATGGCCGTGGCGAACCAGCTCGTGCACGCCGGCGGGGGTGGCGGCGACACGGTATTCGTGGTTCTTCACCTCGGCGGGGACGCCGATCTTCATCTCGGTTCCTCTTTCGTCGTTGAAAGAATTTTACAACTTGGCCCAAATGTCCGAAAGAACTCTTCTCAGGATGGACTCCATCTCGTCGAATTCCTTCGGGCCCGCGATCAGCGGGGGGGACAGCTGGATGACGGGGTCGCCCCGGTCATCCGCGCGGCAGTACAGGCCCGCGTCGAACAGGGAGTGGCTGAGCATGCCTCTGATCAGCCGCTCCGACTCCTCGGCGTTGAAGGTCTCCTTGGTCGTCTTGTCCTTGACCAGCTCGATGCCCCAGAAGAAGCCGGAGCCGCGCACGTCGCCCACGATGGGCAGGTCGTACAGCTTCTCCAGCGTCTGACGGAAGACGGGCTCGTTGCGGGTGACATGCCCGAGCAGGTCCTCGCGCTCGAAGATGTCGAGGTTGGCCAGCGCGACCGCGGCGGAGACCGGGTGGCCGCCGAAGGTGTAACCGTGGGCGAACATCTCGCCCTCGCCCTTGAACGGCTCGAACAGCCGCTCGTGCGCGATCATCGCCCCCAGAGGCGAATAACCGCTGGTCAGGCCCTTGGCGCAGGTGATGATGTCGGGCACGTAGTCGAACTTCTGCCCGCCGAACATCGTCCCGAGCCGCCCGAACGCGCAGATGACCTCGTCGGAGACCAGCAGCACGTCGTAGTGGTCGCAGATCTCGCGCAGCCGCTGGAAGTAGCCGGGCGGGGGCGGGAAACAGCCGCCCGCGTTCTGCACCGGCTCGGCGAAGACGGCGGCCACCGTGTCGGGGCCCTCCATCTCGATCGCGCGGGCCACGCGGTCGGCGGCCCAGATGCCGTACTGCTCGGGCGTCATGCCGGGCACGCCGGTGATCTCGTCGGCCCGGTAGTGGTTGGTGTTGGGTACGGCCACGCGTCCCGGCACCAGCGGCTCGAACATCTGCTTGAAGAAGGGCACCCCGGTGATCGACAGGGCGCCCTGGGTGGTGCCGTGGTAGGCGATCTGGCGGCTGATGACCTTGTGCTTGAGCGGCTTGCCGACCATCTTGAAGTACTGCTTGGCCAGCTTCCACGCGGTCTCGACGGCCTCGCCGCCGCCGGTGGTGAAGAAGACCCGGTTCAGCTCGCCGGGCGTCTGCTCCGCGATGCGCGCGGCCAGTTCGGCCGCCTTGGGGTGGGCGTAGGACCACAGGGGGAAGAAGGCCAGTTCCTGGGCCTGCTTGGCGGCCGCCTCGGCCAGCTCGGAGCGGCCGTGTCCGGCCTGGACCACGAACAGGCCCGCCAGTCCGTCGAGGTAACGCTTGCCGTCGGCGTCCCAGATGTAGGAACCCTCACCCCTCACGATCATGGGGATCTTGCCGCCGGAGTGCCGTGTGAAGTGGAGCCAGAGATGGTCCTGAGCCGCCTGCTGTGCGCTCATCTGTATCTTCCCTTGTGTCGAACTTCCCACAGTGTGCCTGGTCACAGCGGGTATTGCCAAGCGAAAGCGTGGCAACACTCTGCAAGAAATCAGGTATCCGCAATCTCGACTTGTAACGGCAACGAAATCCGCAGGTAGATTTGTTCGGCGAGTCAACCCGATTTGCACGCTGGGTAACCGTGTGTGATCCAATGAGACGTACCGAACTCAACGACGAGAACGATCCGGGAGATTAGTCCGGTGACACCTGACCAGATCGAAAGCGCTGTCGCCGCGGCGATGCCCCAGGCTGTCGAGGAGCTCAAGCGCCTTGTCGCCATCCCGTCGGTGGCCTTTCCCGGCCACCCGGAGGAGCCCGTCCTCGCCGCCGCCGCCGTGACCGAGGAGCTGCTGCGTTCCGTGGGCCTGCACCACGTGCAGCAGATCCCGGTGGAGGGCAGCTTCCCCGCCGTCTACGGCGAGGCGCCAGGCCCGGCCGGCGCTCCGACCGTGCTGCTCTACGCGCACTACGACGTGCAGCCCGCCGGCGACCCGGCCAACTGGCGCACCCCGCCCTTCGAGCCGACCCTCATCGACGGCCGGCTCTTCGGCCGCGGCGCCGCCGACGACAAGTCCGGGATCATCTCCCACGTCATCGCGCTGCGCGCCTTCCAGGGCCACTTCCCGGTCAACATCAAGGTCATCATCGAGGGCCAGGAGGAGTACGCCGGCGAGCGCCTGGAGGCCTTCGTCGAGCAGAACCCCGAGCTGCTGCGCGCCGACGCCATCGTGGTCGCCGACACCGGCAACCCGAAGGTCGGCGACCCCTCGGTGACGACCTCGCTGCGCGGCATGGCGGCCTTCACCATCGAGGTGCGCTCTCTGAAGGAGGCCCTGCACAGCGGCTCCTTCGGCGGGGCGGCGCCCGACGCGCTCGCAGCGCTGATGCGCATGCTCACCGCGCTCCACGACGACAACGGCGACATCCGCGTGCCGGGCCTGCCCCGTGGCGCCTTCCTCGGCCAGGGGCCGTCGGAGGAGGAGTTCCGCGAGGTCGCCGGGGTGCTCGACGGCGTCTCGCTGGTCGGCTCCGGCTCGCTCGCCGACCGCTTGTGGGCCTCCTACGCGATCACGGTCACCGGCCTCGACGTGCCCACCGTCTCGGGCGCCGTCAACGCCGTCCAGCCGGTCGCGCGGGCCCGCGTCACCGTCCGCGTCCCTCCGTCCGGCGACCCCAAGACCACCTCCGACGCTGTCATGGAGTTCCTGCGCCAGGTGGCGCCGTGGGGCGTGCAGGTGTCGTTCGGCGACCTGACGGTCGGGTCGGGCTTCCAGGCCGACTCGGGCGGCAAGGCACGCTCGGCCCTCAACCGCGCCATGGAGCGCGCCTTCGGCCGCGCCCCGCGCGACGTGGGCGCCGGCGGGTCGATCCCGCTGGTGAACACGCTGCTGAAGCAGTTCCCGCTGGCGGAGATCCTGCTGTTCGGCGCGGAGGACGAAGCGGCCAACATCCACGCGCCCAACGAGCGGCTCGACCTGGAGGAGCTGCGCCGCACCGCGACGGCGGAGGCGCTGTTCCTGCGCGAGCTCGGGCTTCCTTCGGCGCTCGGCGTCTAGGTCGTCCCATGAGAGCCCGCGGCGTCCCGCCGCGGGCTTTCCGCTGGGGAAAACCGGTTGACCACCCCTGATAGACAGAAGGCATGTTCACTGGAACCAAGGTCCGCCTCCGCCCGCTCGAACCCGACGACGGCCCGTCGTTGTGGCGCTGGGGCGCCGACCCCGAGGTGGTGCGCTGGATGAACGCGGGCTATCCCGAGTCCCTGGCCCAGCTCACCAAGCGGCATCTGGAGCGCGACACGAACTCCTACGCCGCCACCCTGCTGGGCATCGAGACCCTCGACGACGGCAAGCTGGTCGGGGCGATCCGGCTGCGCGACACCCAGCCGGAGCTGGGCATGGCGCAGCTCGACCTGTGGATCGGCGAGAAGGACCAGTGGGGCAAGGGGCTGGCCAGCGACGCGATGCGGGTGATGTGCCGCTACGGGTTCGAGGAGATGCGGCTGCACCGGATCGAGCTCTGGGTCGTCGCCGACAACGTGGCGGCGCGCCGGGTGTACGAGAAGGTGGGCTTCGTGCAGGAGGGCGTCGCGCGCGACGGCTTCCGCCGGGGCGGCAAGTGGCACGACATGGTGATGATGGGCTTGCTGGAAGGCGAGCTCCGCTAGAGGGGAAGAGGGTCCCGGCGGACGGGGCCCTCTTTTTGTGCGCTACCTTTTGTACTGACTGGTCAGTTTAAAGGAGGGCCACGTGATCGTCGCGAAGGAGCTGTCGGTCGAGGGGGTGTTCTCGAACGTCACCCTCAGTGCCGCCTCCGGCGAGCTGACCGTCGCCGCGGGGGCGGCCGGCAGCGGGCGCACCAGCCTGCTGCTGACCCTCGCCGGACGGATGCGGCCGTCGTCGGGAACTCTGGCGGTGGCGGGGCACGCCAAGCCCAGGCAGATCCGCCGGGTCGCCGCGCTGGCGCTGGTCGACGGGGTCACCGACCTGGACCGTCAGCTCACCGTCCGCGAGCACCTGCGCGAGCGCAGGCGCGTGCCGTACCAGCAGGTCCTGGAACGGGTCGGGTTCACCGGCGGCGACCGGACCGCCGCCGGTGAGCTGGACCGCGAGCAGGCCGTACGGCTCGGCCTGGCGCTCGCCCTCCTCGACCGGCCTGGCGTGATCCTGGCCGACAACGTCGACAGGGGCCTGCCCGCCGACCGCCAGGACCAGCTGTGGGAGCTGCTGCGCGGGCTCGACGTCGCCGTGGTCGCCTCCTGCGTGCAGCCGCCCGCCCGTTTCGACCACCTGGTGGAGTTGTGATGAGAGAGCTGCGCAGGTTCACCAGGTCGAGGCTGACCAGGGCGGCGCTGGCCGGCGTGGTGCTGCTGCCGCTGCTGTACGCGGGGTTGTACCTGTGGTCGTTCTGGGATCCGCAGGGCAACCTCGACAAGCTCCCGGTCGCGCTGGTCGTGGAGGACACCGGCGAGTACGGGCCCGAGCTCGCCGACGAGCTGCGCGAGCGCAAGGTGTTCGGCTGGCGCGACGTCGACGCGCGGCAGGCGACCGACGGGGTGCGCGACGGCGGTTTCTACGTCGCGCTGACCATCCCGGCCGACTTCAGCTCGCGGCTGACCGGCACGAAGGACCCCGCCGAGCTGGGGGTGCGCGTCGACACCGGCCGCTCCTACATCATGGGCACGATCTCCGACGCGGTCTTCGACGAGGTGCGGGCCGCGGCGTCGAGGACGGCCGTCCAGGGCTACTTCGACAAGGTCTTCCTCTCCTTCTCCGACATCCACGACAAGACGACGGAGGCGGCCGGCGGCGCGGGCCGGCTCCACGACGGCGCGGCCGAGGCAGGCAAGGGCGCCGACCGGCTGAGCCAGGGGCTGGGCGACGCCGAGCAGGGCACCCGCGAGCTGACCGGTGGCCTCGGCTCCGCCGTCCAGGGCAGCAGGAAGCTGACCGTGGGACTGAACGAGGCCGGCACCGCCACCGCCAAGCTGTCGGCCGGAGCGGTGAAACTGCACGACGGCTCGCAGCAGGTGACCACGGGGCTGACCACGCTGCAGGACAAGCTGGGCGAGCTCCAGGACGGCGTGGCCGAGCTGCGCGACGAGGGCACCGGCCCGCTGGCCGAGGGCAACCGCCAGGCCTACGAGCAGGTGCACGCCCAGCTCGCCACCGTCGACCGGCTGGCCGACACCTACGTGCCCCTGCTCAACGAGTACGGGCCCAAGGTCGCCGCCGCGGCCGAAGCGGTGGCCGACGCCGCCGACGCCCTCGCCGACGGAGCCGACAGCGGCGCCGCGGAACGGATCGCGGCCAAGGCCGACCAGGTGGGACAGAACGCCACCAGCGCCGCCGAGCAGGCCCGTTCCGCGCTCGACGCGCTCGGCCCCGACGCCGACCCGCGGGTCCGCGAGCTGCTCAGGGGCGCGGCCCACTCCGCCGAGCGGGCCTCCGAGCAGAGCGCCGCCCTGTCCGGCCAGGCGGGCGAGCTGGGCGCCCGCCCGAGCGACCTGCCGGAGAAGGCACGCGAGCTGGCCAGGCAGGCACGCGAGATCGCCAGGATCGCGCCGCAGCTCGGCCCGAAGCTCGACGGCGTCAGGAACGGGTTCGCCGAGCTCGACGCGGGACTGGCCAAGCTGGCCGGCGGCGCCGCGGCCGTCCACGAGAAGCTCGGCCAGGTCGGCTCCGCGTCAGGACAGCTGGAGGCAGGGGCGGCCAAGCTCGCCGCCGGGTCCGCCAAGGTCGGCGACGGGCTGACCGAGCTCGGCGCCGGCGTCGGCAAGCTGGGCGGCGGGATCGGCAAGCTCAGCGACGGCGCCGGGCAACTGCAGAGCGGCGTCGGCAAGCTGCACGAAGGCGCGGGCTCGCTCCAGGCGGGCGTCGGCAAGCTCCACGACGGCGCCGACGGCCTCGGCCAGGGGCTCGACAAGCTGGCCGACGGCTCGGGCGAACTCGCAGACGGGCTCGGCAAGGGCGCCTCGCAGATCCCCGACTACTCCGACGACGAGCGCGCGAGCCGCAGCGAGGTCATGAGCGACCCGGTCAAGCTCGCCACCTCCGTGGAGAACGAGGTGCCCAACTACGGCACCGGTTTCGCACCGTTCTTCGTGCCGCTGGCGTTGTGGGTGGGCGCGATGATCGCCTACATGGTGCTGCGGCCCCTCAACCCCCGCCTGCTCGCGGGAACCACCGGCGCGCTCAGGACCGCGCTCTCCGGCTGGGTGCCCGCGGCGATCCTCGGCGTCGCCCAGGTGGGCATCCTGCTCGGCGCGCTCAGGCTGCTGGGCCTGGAGGCCGCGCACCGGTGGGGCCTGGCGGGCATGCTGCTGCTGGCCAGCGCCGCCTTCCTGGCCCTGATCCAGGCGGTCAACGCGCTGCTCGGGCCGCCCGGACGCGTGGTGGCGCTGGCATTGCTGATGCTCCAGCTCACCTCGGCCGCCGGCACCTACCCGATCGAGACCTCGCCCGGCTTCTTCCAGACGATCTCGCCGTGGTTGCCGATGAGCTGGCTGGTCGCGGCGTTGCGCAGGCTGATCAGTGGCGGCGACCTCACCGTGGTGTGGCAGGCTTGCGGGGTGCTGTCCGCCTTCCTTCTGCTGGGCCTCGCGCTGACCGTGCTGGCCGTACACCGGGGTCGCACCTGGTCCATGCGCAGGCTCCACCCGGAACTGGCGCTGTGACCCGCCAGGAGACCCGGCTCAAGGTGTTCGCCGCGGCCATCGAGCTGATGGCCGAGCAGGGCTACACGGCGACCACCGTCGAGGCCATCGCCGAACGCGCCGGAGTCGCCAAGGGCACGGTCTTCTACAACTTCGGCAGCAAGGAGCAGCTGTTCGCGCAGCTGCTCGACTACGGCATCGGCCTGCTGGCCGACGCCATGGGCGAGGCCGGCGACCTCGACACCGCCGTGCTCGCCCAGCTCGAGTTCTTCGCCCGCTACGGGCCGTTCGCGCGGGTCCTGCTGGCCGAGATGTGGCGTACGGCCTGGCAGGACGCCGTGACCGCGCTGCGCACCCGGGTCATCAGCGTCTACGAGCGCCACGTGCCAGGAGGCGTCGCGCCCACGGCGGTCTTCGGCATGGTGCTGACGGTCTCGATCGAGCGGAAGGTGCTGCAGCCCGGCCGCTCGATCGAGGAGGTTCACGCCGAGCTGATGGACCTGTTGCGCGGCCGGATCACCTCGTAGACGCTGCCCAGCCCGTCGGCGGCGTGTCCGCTGTCGACGGTCCTGTTCATCACCTCGGACAGCGCGGCCGGCAGGGTCACGTCGAGGCCGGCGTCCTTGCTCGCGTGCAGGATGTGCTCCATGCTCACGGCCATCATGTGCATGTTGTTCTCGCCCCCGGGGTAGACGCCCTGCTCGATCTCCCGGGCGAGGATCTTCAGGTAGCCCATCGGCCCGTCGCCGCCCAGCTCGACCATGGTCTCCTGGGCGAACGGCAGGAACTTGCCCGCGTCGCCGACCAGCGCGGCGCCCTGCATGAAGGCGGCCAGCGTGGAGAAGAACAGGTGCAGGCTCGCTGTGTAGTAGGCCATGGCCAGCCCGTGGTCCTCGCCCATGAACTTCACCTCGCCCAGCACCTCGAGCGTCTGCCTGTGCTGCTCGACCAGGCTCTCGTCGCCGCTGTAGAAGCTGTAGGCGCCGGGCTGGCCGATGCCGGGCGGCGGCACCATGATGCCCGCCGTGACCAGCTCGCCGCCGCGTTCGCTCACCCAGCGGGCCGCCTCGCGCAGGGTCTGCGGGGTGTCGGAGCTCAGGTTGACCAGCACCTTGCCGCTCAGGTCTGCGTCGCCGAGGCTGTCGTACATCGAGCGGTAGTCGACCTGGCTGAGCAGGATCAATGAGCCGGTGGCGGCGGTGTCGGCCCTGACCGCTCCCCTGGCGACCAGCGGGTCGGCCTTGGCGGCCGTGCGGTTCCAGACCGTCACCTCGTATCCGTGGTCGAGGTAGACCTCGGCCATCTTCGAACCCATCGCGCCCAGACCGGCAATCGTCACGTTCTTCGTCATGACCGTGACTGTGCCGGAGCGGGCTACGGGTTTCCTACGGATAGCCTGACCTGGTGCGGTTCGGAGTGCTTGGTCCACTGGCGGTGTGGGCGGACGACGGCCGGCCGCTCGCCGTGGCCGAGACCAAGGTCCGCGCGCTGCTGGCCGACCTGCTCATCCACGCGCCCCGGCCGGTGCCCGCCGAGATCCTCATCGAGGACCTGTGGGGCGACGACCCGCCGCGCAACGCCGCCGCGGTGCTGCAGGCACGCGTCTCGCAGCTCAGAGGGGCCCTCGGCGACCGCGGGCTGGTGGTACGACGGGCGGGCGGATACCAGGTGGCCGCCGGATGGCTCGACGCCGCAGAGTTCGAGCGCCTGGCCGCTGCCGCCCGCGCCGCCTCCGAGCTCACCGCCAGGGCCGACCTGCTCGACGAGGCGCTGGGCCTGTGGCGCGGTCCCGTGCTGGAAGGGCTCGACTTCGCCGTGCCGTACGCCACGCGGCTGGAGGAGCTGCGGCTGACGCTGATCGAGGAGCAGGCGGAGGTACGGCTGGCGCTGGGCAGGGCGGTCGAGCTCGGCGCGATGGTCGAGGCGCACCCCTTTCGCGAGCGGCTGCTCGCGCTGCACCTCAGGGCGCTCGACCGGGCCGGACGGCGGCACGAGGCGCTCACGGCGTTCGACGGATTCAGGGTACGGCTGGCCGGCGAACTGGGCGTCGACCCCGGTCCTGAGCTGCAAGAGCTTCACCTGGCGATGATCCGGCAGGAGCCCGCCAGGACGAACCTGCCCGCGCCGCTGACCCGGCTGGTGGGACGCGACGCAGCGGTGGAACGGGTCGGGAAACTGCTCGGTCGGGCGCGACTGGTGACGCTCGTCGGGCCGGGCGGCGTCGGCAAGACCCGCCTGGCGCTGGCCTCGGCCACCGGGCAGTCACCCTCCTCCCCCGACGGGGTTTGGCTGGTCGAGCTCGCCGCGGCCCGCACCGCCGCCGACCTCACCCGGTCGATCTCCGCGACGCTCGGCATCCGCGACGACATCCCCCTGACCGACGCCCTGCGCGACAAGCGCACCCTGCTGCTCCTCGACAACTGCGAGCAAGTGATCGACGACGTCGCCGAGCTCGCCCGCACCCTGCTGGCGGCCGCGCCGGGACTGAGGATCCTGGCCACCAGCCGCCAGCTGCTCGGCCTGCCGGGCGAGGCCAGATTCGAGGTCGAGCCGCTCAGCGAACCCGCCGCCGCCGAGCTGTTCGCCGAACGCGCCGCCGTCGAACCGGGCGGCATCGTCGCCGAGATCTGCCGCCGGCTCGACTGCCTGCCGCTCGCCCTGGAACTGGCCGCGACCCGGGTGCGCGCCCTCGGGCTGGAGGAGCTGGCCAGGCGGCTGGACGACCGCTTCGCCACGCTCAGCCCCGAGATCCGCGGCCTGCCCGCCCGGCAGCGCACCCTGCGGGCGGTCATCGACTGGAGCTGGGAACTGCTGTCGAAGGCGGAGCGTGCGGCGCTGCGCCGGCTGTCGGTCTTCGCCGGGGGCTGCACGCTGGAGGCAGCCGACGCGGTCGGGGTCGGAGCCGAGGAGCTGGCGCGGCTGGCCGACCGGTCGCTCGTGGCCGTGGGGCCAGGGCCGCGCTACCTGCTGCTGGAGTCGATCCGTGCCTACGCCCGCGAGAAGCTGGCCGACTCGGGTGAGGAGCCGCGGATCCGGGAACTGCATCACGCGTATTTCGTCGGCCTGGCCGTACGGGCCGAGCCCGAGGTGCGCGGGGCACGGCAGCGGGAGTGGCTGGCGCGGCTCGACGCGGAGACCGCCGACTTCGGCCTCGTGCGCGACGCGCGGCTGGCGGACGCGCTGGCCTGGTACCGGCACCTGCGGGGACGCCTGGTGGAGGCGCGCGACGCGCTGGCGGAGTCGGGAGGCGACCGCGCCTGGCTCGCGGGCATGTCCACGGCCCTGGGCGAACCCCCGGACACCCTCGCCACGGGCGGCGTCAGGGCCTCGTGGTTCGCCGTGCACGTGCGGTGGGCCTACGGCGACTTCGCCGCGAACCTGCGGCGCATCGAGCAGGTGCTGGAGCGCGCCCGCGAAGAGGGCGACGCCTGGACCAGGGCCGCGGCCCTCGCCACCCGCTCCCACCTGGCCATGGCCCTGGGCGACCTGGCCGCGAGCCGCGCCGACGGCGAGCACGCACTGGCCGCCTTCACCGAGCTCGGCGACCGCTGGGGCCAGCTGGAAGCCGCCGACTCCCTGGCGATGCTCGCCGAGATCGGCGGCGACTACGACCAGGCGACCAGACTGCGCGAGGAAGGCCTCGAACACGCCGAGGAGCTGGGCCTGTGGCCCGCCGTGGCGTTCAGGCTCGCCGCCCTGGGCCGCGTCGCCCTGCTCACCGGCGACCTCGACCGGGCCAGAACCCTCCACGAGCGCGCCGTCCACCTGGCCACCCGCCAGTCGTACCGGTCGGCGCTGGAGTTCTCCGAGGTCGGCCTGGGCATGGTGGCCCGCCGCCAGGGACGGCTCGACGAGGCCGAGACCCGGCTGCGCAGGTGGCTGAGCTGGCTCGACGACGTCAAGGGCCTGGCAGGCACCGCGTTCCTGCTGGCCGAGCTGGGCTTCGTCGCCGAGCAGCGCGGCGACGCCGTCACCGCCACCCGGCTGCAGCTCCAAGGCCTGGCCGCCGCGGAGGCGACAGCCGATCCGCGCGCCGTGGCGCTGGCGAAAGAGGGCCTGGCCGGGGCCCGTTCCCTCGCCGGAGAGCCGGAGGAGGCGACGAGGCTCCTGGCCGAGGCGGAGGCACTGCGCGCCTCCGTGGGCGCGCCGCTGCCACCGGGCGAACGGGGAGACGTGAACCGGACCCTCGCCCGTCTCGCCGATCACCCTTCCGCCGAGGACGACCGCCGGCGCAAGCCAGCGGGCGCGTGACCGTGCCAGCGGTGGAAGGCCCGGTTCCTGGGGCGCGGTGGGGATGGTGTCGTGTTCGAAGGTCGGCCCCGTGGCCCGTGTGGACATCGCTGGGTCAACCGCTTCCACAACGAAGGCTGCGACGGACGGCGTGAGCGGCGGAGCGGACCACGCCTCAGCTCACGTCGCGCTCTTCACCACGTCGCCCCGCACGCGCCATGCCCCCGTCACCGGCAATCCGATCCGTGCCACCCAGCACAGCACGCATCGCTACGAGCATCCGCATCACTGCGCTTCCGGCCGCAGTTCACCCGCCCGCACTGCCATGGACGGCCAGCCGCCCATCAGCCGAGTGTTACCAAGTTCATGACCAAGTACATCGAGCGCGACGTAGTCGCGGCTCCCCCTCGATGCGAGAGGCCAGACGACCCCTTGCGCGCACGATTACCCCAAGACCCCGTCGACCACGGCAACCATGCGGGGTCCGGGGCGGCAGCCCCGGCTGGGGGTCTTGGGGGGCTCGGCCCCCCAAAGGAGGGGAGCCCGACCCGCCTGGCGCGAAGCGCCCGAGGAGGGAGGACCTTGCCGTCAGAGGATGGGGAGGTCGTACACCCGCCGCACGCTGCTCCCCGTCTGGCTGACGTCGGTGCCGTAGATGTGGATCGACACCCCCACCTCGTCGCTGGTGTTGATCACCGAGTGGATGTCCCCGGGCGGTGCGAAGCCGCTGACCTCCCCCGGGCGGTTGTCCGCGCGCCCGATCTCCACCAGGTGGTCACCCATGTCGCGGTAGAGCGTCTCGTGCTCGTTCCCGCTCAGCACCCCGAAGGCGCACCACGACAGGTGGTCGTGAATCACGGTGCCCTGCCCGGGTCGCCACACCACGGCCACGATCGAGAAGCCCGCCTCCGCGTGGAGCGCGAACGAGTGGTAGCTCTCGGCCTTCCCCACCCGCTCCTCCTCGGTGAGGATGTCGAGCCCTGGAAGGTGGGCGCGCAGGAAGTCGGCGACGGCGAAGGCGGTCTCGCGCTCGGGCCGGCCGGTGGCGGCGATGCGGCGGACGCCGTCGGCCAGAGTGGTGAGGCCGGGGCGGGTCAGGGTCGCGACCATATTCATGGTTTCCCCCTAGGGAATAGAGTTTTATCTCCTTCCCCTCTTACACTGCTCCACGACCTACCTATAGGTCCAACAGAAGTATTTGGGGTTATATATAGATATGCTTGATGTAACCCGGCTTCGCGTCCTGGTCGCCGTCGCGCGCCGGGGTTCGCTCACCGCCGCCGCGCGCGACCTGCACTACTCCCAGCCCTCCGTCAGCCATCACCTGTCCCGCCTCGAAGCCGAGACCGGCACCAAGCTGCTGCAGCGTGTCGGCCGGGGCATCCGGCTGACCTCGGCGGGACGCCTGCTCGCCGAGCGCGCCGCGGAGATCATCGAACGGCTCGACGCCACCTCCGAGGAGCTCGCCGCGCACGTCGGGCTCAGGTCGGGCCGCGTACGGCTGGCGGCCTTCCCCTCGGCGCTGGGCACGTTCGTCCCGGAGGCCGCGCGCCGCCTGTCACAGGAGCATCCCGGGCTGCGCCTGCAGCTCACCGAGACCGAGCCGCCCGAGGCCCTGCGCCTGCTGCGGGCGGGGCGCGTCGACGTGGCGGTCATCTTCCGCTACGACGACACCGAGCCGGAGGACGGCGACATCCGCATGATCCACCTGCTCGACGACCCGAGCTACCTGATCGGCCCCGGCTCCGAACTGTCGGGAGACCTGGCCGACCACCGTGACGCCGACTGGATCGCCGGGTGCGACCGCTGCCGCAGCCACCTGCTCGACATGTGCGCGCGGGCCGGGTTCGACCCGTCGATCTCCTTCACCAGCGACGACATCGTCGCCGTCCAGGCGCTGGTGGCGGCCGGGCTGGGCCTGACCGTCCTGCCGGGCCTGGCGTTGCAGGCGCACCGCCACCCCGCCGTCGGCATCGCGCCGATCCCGGGCTCGACCAGGCACGTCTACGCGGCCGTGTACGGCGAGCCGCCCGACCAGCCCAGCACCGCGGCCCTGCTGGAAGCCCTCCGCATAACCCGTTGACGGCGCTTCTACGCTGGTGACATGCCGGATCTGACGACTCTCGCCCTGTTCTGCGCCGCCACGCTGGCGCTGCTCGTGGTGCCCGGCCCCGCCGTGGTGTACATCGTCACCAGGAGCGTCGCGCAAGGCAGGGCCGCCGGCATGGTCTCGGTGGCGGGCATCCACGCGGGCTCGATCGTCCACGTCGTGGCCGCCGCCCTGGGCATCAGCGCCCTGCTGGCCGCCAGCGCCACCGCCTTCACGATCGTCAAGGTCCTGGGCGTGGCCTACCTCGTCTACCTCGGCGTCCGCGCGATCGTCAAGCGCGACACCGCGGACCTGGTGGAGCTGAAGGTGCACTCCAAGAAGAGGTTGTTCTGGGAGGGCTTCGTCGTCAACGTGCTCAACCCGAAGACCGCGATCTTCTTCCTGGCCTTCCTGCCGCAGTTCGTCGACACCGCCCACCCGGTGGCGCCGCAGATCGCGCTGCTGGGCGCGGTGTGGATCGTGCTGGGCCTGGCCTCCGACGGCGCCTTCGCGCTGCTGGCGTCGGCGCTGGCCGGCAAGCTGCGCGGCTCGGCCAGGGCCCGCCGCCGGCTCAACGTCGGCAGCGGGCTGATCTACCTGGGCCTGGGCGCCTACCTGGCGACCTCCAAGAGCTAGGCCGCCAGCGCGTCAGAGCAGCTTCTCCTCCTCCGCGTAGTGGCAGGCGACCGGAGCCGTGGAGCCCCGCCGTACGAGCTCCGGCGCCTCCTCGACGCATCTGGCCCGCTCCTGCTCCGACAGCGCCGCGAACTTCGGGCATCTGGTCCTGAAGCGGCAGCCCGACGGCGGGTTGACCGGGCTGGGCACGTCGCCGGTGAGCAGGATGCGCCGCCGCGTGCGTTCCAGCACGGGGTCGGGGATCGGGATGGCCGAGATGAGCGCCTGGGTGTAGGGGTGGGCGGGCCGCTGGAAGAGGTGGTCGGCGGGCGCCACCTCGACGATCCGCCCCAGGTACATGACCGCCACCCGGTGCGCCACGTGCCGCACCACCGACAGGTCGTGCGAGACGAACAGGTACGACAGTCCCAGCTCGTCCTGCAGGTCCTTGAGGAGGTTGAGCACGCCCGCCTGGATCGACACGTCCAGTGCGGAGACCGGTTCGTCGAGCACGAGCAGGCGCGGCTTGAGCGCGAGCGCCCGTGCCACGCCGATGCGCTGCCGCTGCCCGCCCGAGAACTCGTGCGGGTAGCGGTTGCCGTGCTCGGGGTTGAGCCCCACCAGAGACAGCAGCTGTTTGACCTGCGAGGGGTCGTAGCGGCCGTGGATGCGCAGCGGCTCGGCGACGATCTCGCTGACCGGCATGCGCGGGTCGAGCGAGGCGTAGGGATCCTGGAAGATCAGCTGCATGTCGCGCCGCAGCGGGCGCATCCGCGAGCGCGACAGGTGGGCGATCTCGGTCCCGTCGAAGGCGACGGAGCCCGACGTCGCGCGCCGCAGGTTCAGTACGGCACGCGCGGTCGTGGTCTTGCCGCAGCCCGACTCCCCCACCAGCCCCAGCGTCTCGCCCTGCCGTACCTCGAAGGAGATCCCGCAGACCGCGTGCACCTCGCCCGTCTGGCGCCTGATGAACCGGCCGGAGCGCACCGGGAAGTGTTTGACCAGGTCGCGCACCACCAGCAGGGGTTCGCCCGGTGCGGCGGGTTCGGCCAGGACCGGCGGGGTCGCGTGGACCTGCCGTTCGGCCGGCACCTCGGAGAAGTGGCAGGCGGCCCGCTGCCCGCGCGCGGCGACCACGCGCAGCTCGGGTTCGTGCTGGTGGCAGGTGGTCTCGGCGAGCGGGCAGCGGGGGGTGAACGGGCAGCCGGGCGGCAGGTTGATCAGGGACGGCGGCGCGCCCTTGATCGGGGTCAGCCGGCCGCGGTGGCCGTCGAGGCGGGGCACGCCGGCCAGCAACCCCCTGGTGTACGGCATGCGCGGATGGCCGAAGACGTCGTGCGCGTCCCCGGTCTCGACCAGTTTGCCCGCGTACATGACCGCGACCCTGTCGGCGTGCCCGGCCACGACGCCGAGGTCGTGGGTGATGAGGATGAGCGCCGCCCCGGTCTCCGTGCGCGCCCGTTCCAGCGCCTCCAGGATCTGGGCCTGGACGGTGACGTCGAGTGCCGTGGTGGGCTCGTCAGCGATGATGACGTCGGGGTCGTTGGCCATGGCGATGGCGATGACGACCCGCTGCCGCATGCCGCCGGACAGCTCGTGGGGGTAGCTGTCGGCCCGTTCCGCGGCGTGCGGGATGCCGACGATCTCCAGCAGCTCGATCGCCCGCGCCCTGGCCTTGTCGGCGGGCATGCGGCGGTGCGCGAGCAGGGCCTCGGCGACCTGGAAGCCGACAGTGTAGACCGGGTTGAGCGCGGTCATCGGGTCCTGGAAGATCATGGCGATCCGTTTGCCGCGGATGTCGCTCATGTCACTGTCGCCGAGCCCGATGAGCTGGCGGCCTTCGAAGCGGACGGCTCCCTCGATCCTGGCGCTGCGGGGCAGCAGCCCCATGATGGCCCCGGCGGTGACGGACTTGCCGGAGCCGGACTCGCCGACGATGCCGAGCGACTCGCCCTGCCGTACCTCGAAGGAGACGCCGCGCACGCCGCGGACGACGCCGTCGTCGGTCGGGAAGGAGACGCTGAGGTTGTCGACTTCCAGCACTGCTGTCATGCGCGGACCCTTGTCTGCCGCGGGTCCAGCGCGTCGCGCAGCCCGTCGCCGATGAAGTTGACCGTCAGCGCGATCAGGATGATGAACAGGCCGGGGAAGTAGAACAGCCACGGCCGGGTCTGCACCGCGGTGCGGGCCTCGCTGACCAGGATGCCCAGCGAGGTGTCGGGCGGCTGGACGCCGAAACCGAGGAAGGACAGCGCGGTCTCGGTGAGGATGCCGATCGCGATCAGGATGGTCGCGGCGACGATCACCGGGCCCATGGCGTTGGGCACCAGGTGGCGGAAGATGATGCGGGCGTCGCTCGCCCCGAGCGCCTTGGCGGCCTCGACGAACTCCTGCTCGCGCAGGGAGAGCACGACGCCGCGCACGATGCGCGAGACGTTGGCCCACACCAGGCCCGCGATGACCATGGAGATCATCCACCAGGAGCCGCCGCTGTTGGCCGCCAGCACCGCGGCCACCGCGAGGATGGGCAGGATGATGACGAGGTCGGCGATGCGCATCATGACGCTGTCGACCCAGCCGCGGAAGTAGCCGGCCACGGCGCCCCAGGCCGTGCCGGCCGTGGTGGAGATGAGCGCGATCAGCAGCGAGATCTTGAGCGACTGCTGGGTGCCGCGCATGACCATGGCCAGCAGGTCCTTGCCGTCGGTGCTGGTGCCGAAGGGGTGGTCGAGCGACGGCGGCGCGGAGTTGTCTGGCGTGGAGGTGTAGTAGGTGTACTTCCACAGCAGCGGGCCGACGAAGGCGAACAGCACGATCAGCACCAGCAGCACGAGGCTGATCACGGCGGCGCGGTGGCGCAGGAAGCGGCGCAGCGCCATCTGCAGGCCGGTGCGCTGCTCGACCGCGAACTCGTGGCCGGCGGTGACCGTGGCCGCGGTGAGGTCAGTCATGGCGGATCCTCGGGTCGAGCCGGGCGTAGAGCAGGTCGGCCAGCAGGTTGAAGACGATGACGACCACGGCGGCGACCAGGAGCCAGGCCATCACGAGGTGGATGTCCTTCGTCCTGATCGCGTCCAGGAGCAGGCGGCCTGCTCCCCGCCACTGGAAGATGGTCTCGGTGACGACGGCGCCGCCGATGATGCCCGACAGGTCCATGGCGGTGACCGTGGTGAGCGGGATCAGCGCGGTGCGCAGCGCGTGCCTGGTCATGACCGTGCGCCATCGCAGGCCCTTGGCTCGCGCGAGCCGGACGTAGTCGGAGTTGAGCACTTCGAGCATCGAGGCCCGCTGGTAGCGGCTCCACGAGGCGAAAGTGATCATCGCCAGCGCGACGGTCGGCAGGATCATGTGGCCCAGGGCGTCCATGATCTTGTCCCAGGCGCCCCCGGTCACCACGACCGAGCGCTCGCCCACGGTGTAGAAGATCTGCGCCCCCAGGTTCTGGTTGGCGAAGACCCCCGCCTCCTTGAGCAGGACGGCCAGCCAGAAGCTGGGCATGGCCAGGAACAGGAAGCCGAAGAAGGTGGCGGTGTAGTCGGTGGCGGTGTACTGCTTGACGGCGCTGATCACGCCGATGACGACGGCCAGGACGAGCGCCACCAGCATGGCCACCAGGACCAGGCGGAAGGTGACGGCGAAGCCGGAGAAGACCTCGGCGCCGATGTCGAGATGGCGGTCGACGGCCGGGCCCCAGTCGCCGGTGACCAGGCCCGACAACCACAACCAGTAGCGGGTCAGCAGCGGCTGGTCCAGGTGGAGGCGGATCTCCTCGGCTTTGATGGCGTGGTCGGGCGGCGGCGGGTTGAGCAGCCGCATGTTGTCGACGGGATTGCCGGTCAGGGCGACCATGACGAACACCACGAGGGTGGCGCCCAGGATCACGGGTAACGAGATCACGAAGCGCCGCAGCGCGAAGGCGAGCATGGGATCTCCTTGCCGGCGGGGGCGCCCCGAGCACCCCCGCCAAGAAACTCACTGGGCGAGCAGACCCCATTCCTGGGTGTTGTAGACCGGAGCCTGGCCGGTCGGGTTGTTGCGGACGTTCACGACGTCCTTGTTGACCGCGATCGTGGTCGGCTTCAGGTAGAGCGGCAGTACGGCGTAGCCTTGCGCGAACTGCTCCAGCGCCTGGTTGAGGGTGGCACTGGCGGACGCCTCGTCGGGCGTGGTCGCGGCCTCGGCGAGCAGCTTGTCGATGTCCGCCGTGCCGTACTTGGAGAAGTTGCTGGCGCTCTTGGAGCCCCAGTTCTGCTGCGCGGAGGAGAACGTCTGCAGCGTGCCGGTCCAGCCGAAGATGATGATGTCGAAGTCGCCGCCGATGAGCGTGCCCGACAGGTCGTCGGTGGGCTGCACCCTGATCTTCACGCCCAGCGGGCGGACCTGCTCGGCCAGCGCCTCGACCATGGTCTTCCGTACGGCGTTGCCGTTGGTGTAGCGCGTGCGGAACTCCGGCACCGGCTTGCCGTCGGGCGTGATCAGGTTCTCGCCCTCGATCTTGTATCCGGCGTCCGTGAGGATCTTCTTGGCCTCGTCGATCTTGCCCTGGCCCGCGCCGGTGGCGGTGATGACGTCCTTGTAGTGCGGCGAGACGCCCTCGAAGAGGTTGTAGTTGTTGAGCGGCGTGATGCCGGGCGCGAACTGGCCGACGGTCTTGTCGATCAGCGCCTGCCGGTCGACCGCGGTGAAGATCGCCTGACGCAGCGCCTTGTCCTTGAGGAAGGTGTTGGAGGTGTTGATGTCGAAGTGCTCCCAGCCCAGCCCGGGACCCACGTAGTGGTTGGAGTTGGTGTCGGCCTGGAGCTGCTTGATCATGTCGACCTGCGGCTGCGGGTAGATCGCGTTCACCTCGCGGTTGGCCAGCGCGGTCGGCAGCTGGGGCACGTCGGTGATGATCTTGAAGATCAGCCGCTCGAGACTGGGCTTCTCGGCGCCGAACCACTTGTCGTTGGGCACGAAGACGAGCGAGTCGCCCTGCTTGTAGCTCTCCAGCTTGTACGGCCCGGCCGACCAGGTCGGCTGCGTCTTGCCGAAGAAGTCGACGGCCTTGGCCAGGTTCGCCTCGTTGTCGAGCGCCCCCACGGCCTTCTCGGCGACGTGCGAGGGGAACAGGCGCGGCGCGATGAACAGGCCCTTCCAGTCGGCGAAGGGCTTGGCGAGCTTGGCGGTGACGGTCTTGCCGTCGGAGCCGACCTCGAGCGAGGTGATCTGGTCGTAGCCGGACTGGGTCCACGGGCGGCACTTGGCCGGGTCGCAGTCCTTGCCGTTGGCGATCTTCCAGACGAACTCGAAGTCCTTGCCGCTGATCGGGGTGCCGTCGTTCCAGACGGCCTCAGGGCGGATCTTGTAGACGATCGTCGTGGGATCGGTCAGCTCGGCCGACTGCATCAGGTCGGTGTTCAGGGTCATCTCGGGCTTGGCGTTGGCGAAGAACACGCCGGTGTTGACCGGGGCCAGGGCCTGCGCGGTGTAGAGCAGGTTGCCGCCGCCGTCGTTGATGTTCCAGTTGTTCCAGCCCTGCTCGAGGGCGTAGACGATCTGGCCGCCCTGCTTGCGCTCACCCTTGTTGCAGTTGGCGGGGTCGGACGGGCAGTTCGCGAAGCCCTCGCTCACCGCCTCGGGCTTGTCACTGGCCTGCCTTGTGGGCGTGGCCGTCTGCTGGCCCGCGCACGCGGACAGGGCCAGCAGGGCGACGGCGGTTAACGCAACACTTCGTGCCTTTCGTAGATCCATTGTGGATTGCCCCCTTCAAGGTGCCTTTCTTCACCCAGCATGAAGGGGATCCACTTGGAGAAATATGATGGATATGTCACTAAATATCCTGATCCTGTGACACTCTCCCGTCAGCTCGCGGCCTCGGCCGTTTCACGCGCCCAGCGATAGTCGGCCTTGCCCGCGGGCGAACGCAGCATCTGCTCCACGAACACGTACGTGCGCGGCACCTTGTAGCCCGACAGCCGCTCCCTGCAGTGGGCGTCGAGGTCCTCCTTCGTCACCTCGACGCCGGGACGGGGCTCGACCACCGCCGCGACCCGCGAGCCCCACAACTCGTCGGGCACCCCCGTCACGACCGCGTCGAAGACCGCCTCGTGGCCCTTGAGCACGGCCTCCACCTCCTCGGGGAAGACCTTCTCCCCGCCGGTGTTGATGCACTGCGAGCCCCGGCCCAGGATGGTGACGATGCCGTCGTCGTCGATCGTGGCCAGGTCGCCGGTGAGCAGCCAGCGGGTGCCGTTCTCGTCGGTGGCGAAGGTTTTGGCGGTTTTCTCCGGGTCGTTGTAGTAACCGAAGGCAATGCGCCCGGACTTGGCCATCGTGCCCATCTGGCCCGGCCCGACGGGCTGCAGTTTTTCGTCGAGCACCGCGATATTCGAGGTCGCATTGGGCTGATATTTCAGGCCCTTTTCCGGAGTCGATCCCGGAACCCCCGACGCCGTGTACCCGGATTCGGTCGATCCGAAATTATCGAGGATCATGACGTTGGGCAGTAACTCCTGCAGCCGGTCACGCACCGCGCCCGACAGGATCGCGCCCGTCGAGCTCACCACCATCAGCCCCGACAGGTCGTAGCTGTTGCGCTCCAGCGCGTCGGCCAGCGGCCTGGCCATCGCGTCGCCGGTGATGTTGACCGTCAGCACCCGCTCACGCTCCACCGTGCGCCACACATCGTCGGCGTCGAACCGCCGCACGTAGGCGATCGCGGCCCCCATCCACCACGCCAGGAACGTCCCCACCTGCGCCGCGCCGTGCATCAGCGGGGGCGCCGCCAGCATCACGAACGGGTTGGCGGCCACCGCGGCGTCAACCACCTCCTGCGGCGTCGCGCGCGGCTCGCCGTACGGGTTGCCGCCGCCGAAGGCCATGAACAGGTCCTCGACGTGCCACATCGCGCCCTTCGGCATGCCGGTGGTGCCGCCGGTGTAGATGATGTAGACGTCCTGGCCGGAGCGGGTCTCGAAGTCCCTGACCGGCGAGGCGGCCGCCAGTGCCTCCTGGTACGGCACGGCGCCCTCGTCCTGCCCGCCCACCACGACCCTCGTCGTGATCTTGGGCGTCAGCGACGCCGCCACCCGGCCGGCGAACTCCACGTCGTAGACGAGCGCCACGATGTCGGAGTCCTGGTAGAGGTAGCGCAGCTCCGCCTCCACGTAGCGGTAGTTCACGTTGATCGGCACCGCGCGGATCTTCAGCGTCGCCAGCAGCGTGGCCACGTATTCGACGCCGTTGTAGAGCTGCATCCCGACGTGGTCGCCGGGCCGTACCCCCTGGGCCAGGAGGTGGTGGGCCAGCCGGTTGGCCTCCTCCTCCAGTTCCAGGAAGGTGCGCCGGTCCTCGCCGCAGACCAGCGCGGTGCGTTCCCCGATCGTGTCGACCAGCCCCTCGAACATATCGGCGTGGTTGAACTCCATCGGCTCCTCCTCAGGGCTTGCGGCTCCCGACGATCCACATGGCGAAGAACTGGGCGCCTCCGCCGTACGCATGGCCCAGCGCCCGCCGCGCGCCGTCCACCTGGTGCTCCCCTGCCATCCCTCTGACCTGCTGAGCCGCCTCGGCGAACCTGATCAGCCCCGACGCCCCGATCGGGTTGCTCGACAACACCCCGCCCGAGGCGTTCCACGGGATGTCGCCGTCGAGCGCGGTCGCGCCCGACTCGGTCAGCTTCCAGCCCTCGCCCTCGGCCGCGAAGCCGAGGTTCTCCAGCCACATCGGCTCGTACCAGGAGAAGGGCACGTAGATCTCGGCCACGTCGAGCTCGCGGCGCGGGTCGGTGATGCCCGCCTGCGCGTAGACGTCGGCCGCGCAGTCCTTGCCGCCCTGCGGATTGACGGTGTCGCGGCTCGCGCGGAAGATCGGCTCCGAGCGCATGGCCGTGCCGAGCACCCAGGCGGGGGTGCCGGTCGCCTTGCTCTCCGACGACAGCACCATCGCGCAGGCCCCGTCGCTCGACGGGCAGGTCTCCAGGTAGCGGATCGGCTCCCACAACATCGGGGTGCTCTCGACCATCTCGCGGTTGATCCCGGGGATCTTCAGGTGCGCGTAGGGGTTCTTCAGGGCGTTGAGCCGGTCCTTGACCGCGACGAGCGTGCCGATGTGGTCGGGGGCGCCGGACCGCCTGATGTACTCCCTGATGTGCGGGGCGAAGTAGCCTCCCGCGCCCACCACCAGCGAGGCGTTGAACGGCAGGTGGGTCGACAGGGCCCAGGTGGCGTTCGACTCCGACTGCTTCTCGAAGGCGACCACCAGGACCCTCTCGTGCACGCCGCCCTGGATGAGGCTGGCGCCCACCAGGGCCGTCGATCCGCCGACGCTGCCCGCGGTGTGCACGCGCATCATCGGCTTGCCGGCCGCGCCCAGCGCGTCGGCCAGGTACGCCTCGGGCATCATGACGCCCTCGAACAGGTCGGGGGCCTTGCCGATCACCACGGCGTCGATGTCCTTGAAGGTCAGGCCCGCGTCCTCCAGGGCCCTCAGCGCCGCCTCGCGGACCAGGCCCGCGATCGACACGTCGTGGCGTTTGGTCGTGTAGGCCGTCTGGCCGACGCCGATCACCGCGCAACGGTTGCTCACGGTCGTTCACCCCTCCAGGACGGTGACGAGGTTGTGCTGGAGGCACGGCCCGCTCGCGGCGTGACCGACCGCGCGGGAGGCGGTGCCGTCCATGACGCGGCGCGCGGCCTCGCCGATGCGGATGAGCCCGGTGGCCATCACGGGGTTGGCGCACAGCGCTCCCCCGGACGGGTTCACGAGCGTGGAATCGGGCAGGCCGAGGGCCTCGCGGAGGATGAGCTCCTCGTGGCTGAAGCAGGCGTGGAGCTCGGCCACGTCGACGTGACCCTTGCCGACCCCCGCCGCACGTGCGGCATCGGAGGCGGAGGCCGACCGGGCCAGGTCCCGCATACCCAGGTAGTGGGGCTCTATGCGATGCGCGATGCCGGTGATGTAGGCGGGACGGGAGGCCAGGTCGGCGATGGCGTCGCCGGCGGCCAGGACGACCGCCGCCGCGCCGTCGGTGATCGGCGCGATGTCCCAGGTCAGCAGCGGGTCCACCACGGGATCGCCGGGTTCGGCGGGCAGTTCGAGCGCGTTGGGGTTGGCGGCGCCTGCCTCGCGGCTGCGCCGCGCCACCGCGTCGAGGTCGGCCCGCGACGCGCCCAGGGCCGAGGCCTGCAGGGCGGCGTACGACAACTGGTCGAGTCCGAGCGGATAGAGGTAGTACGGGTCGAGCTGGAGGGTCATGATCGAGCGCAGGTCGCCCAGCGACGACTTGCCGAAGCCGTAGACGAGGGCGGTGTCCACGTCGCCGTGCTGGAGCCTGACCCAGGCCTCGTAGAGGGCCCAGGCGCCGTCCATCTCGACGTGCGACTCGGCGATGGGCGGCCAGGCGCCGACGGCGTCGAGCGCGGAGACGAAGGAGAACGGGGCGCCCGCCAGGTAGTCGCAGGAGCCCGAGCAGGTGAAGCCGAAGCGCCGCATCCCGGTCTGGGAGCGGATCTCCTCCAGCACCGGCAGCATGAGCTCGGGCTCGGACAGACCGGAGTCGGTGGCGGTGTGCCGGGTCTGGGCGAAGGCGACGATCGCTACGTCCCGCATCAGAGCTCCACGTCCTGTTCGCCCGTGGGCGCGAACCACTTGATGTTGCCCATGCCCGCCGTACGCTCCTCCTCGGGGACCCAGACCGCGCGCACGCGCATGCCCTGCCGTACCTCGTGGGCCGGGACGTCGCCGAGCAGGGCGATCATCGGCACGTCGGCGCCGTCGATGAGGATGTACGCCGAGACGAACGGCACCTGGGGCGCGCGGGGATCGGGCAGGTTGTTGATCGCGAACGTGGTGACCGTGCCGGTGTCGGGCAGGGTGACCTCGCCGCTGATGGCGTTGCCGCACTCCGGGCACGACGACCGGTAGGGCACGTAGACCTTGTCGCAGGTGGAGCAGCGGCTGCCGAGGAAGGTGCCGGCGCGTATGCCCTCCAAGAAGCGGCTGAGCGAGGCACCGGCCCTGATCTTGTACGGCACGCGCACCGGCGAGACGATGCGCGTCACCTCGGGCACGAAGCAGGCGATGTCGGTGATCGACCCGGTGCGTTCCGCGCTCCAGCGTGGCCTGACCCTGGTGCCCGGCCTCAGCGTCTTGGGGTCGCCCGCGTCGACGGCGTGGACCAGGCAGGTGTCCGCGCCGTCGAGCTCGATCAGCGCCCAGGCGAAGGGCCGGTCGAGCGGGTGCTGGGGCAGCGGGGTGTGCACCCAGGACCAGGCGGCCAGCGTGCCGGACGGCCCGACCTCGACCCACTCGCCGGTGACCGGGTCGCCGGTGCCGGGGTCGTACTCCAGCGGCGGCACCAGCACCCGTCCCTCCTGGGTGCGCACGCCGACGATCCGGCCGTCGCGTAACTCGGTGAGGAAGCGGCCGATCACCGGCCCGGTGGTGCGGGTGTAACCGCCGGGGAACTCCAGCACGTGATCGGCGACGAGGTCCTCAGATGGCACGGCCATGTCCCTCCCAGTAGGGATCGCGCAACTTGCGTTTGAGCAGCTTGCCGTTGGGCTCGCGAGGCATCTCGGCGATGAAGTCGACGGTCTTGGGCCACTTCATCCTGGCCAGGCGGCCCTCCAGCGAGGCGAGGATCTCCTGCGCGAGCTCGGGGCCGGGGGCGGCGCCCGGGGCGGCCTCGATGACGGCCTTGATCTGCTCGCCCCACTCCTCGTCGGGGACGCCGAACACGGCGACGTCGGCGACCTTGGGGTGGATCATGATCTCGTTCTCGATCTCGGCGGGGTAGATGTTGGTCCCGCCCGAGATGATCATGTCGGCCTTGCGGTCGCACAGGAAAAGGAAGCCGTCGTCGTCGAGGTAGCCGATGTCGCCGACGGTGAAGTAGTCGTCGAGGCGGCCCGCCTCGGTCTTGGCCCGGTCGCCCTTGTACTCGAAGGAGACGCCCATCATCTTCATGTAGATCGTGCCGGGGGTGCCGGTTGGAACGGGTTTCAGCTCGTCGTCGACGATGAGCAGCTCGCTGATCGGCCAGGCCTTGCCGACGGTGCCCGGGTGCGCCTTCCAGTCCTCGGGGGTGGCGATCGTGCCGCCGCCCTCGGTGGCCGCGTAGTACTCGTACACGCAGTCGCCCCACCACTCGAGCATCGCCTGCTTGACCGGCACCGGGCAGGGCGCGGCGGCGTGGATCATCCAGCGCAGCGACGAGAGGTCGTAGGCGCCCTTCACCTCGTCGGGCAGGGCCAGGAGGCGCTTGAAGTGCGTCGGCACGAGGTGGGAGTTGGTGACCCGGTGGCGCTCGCACAGGCGCAGCGTCTCCTCGGCCTCCCACTTGTCCATGTAGACGAGCGTGTGGCCCATGTGCAGGGCCGTGCCGCCGAACTGGGTGACGGCGGTGTGGTAGTTCGGCGAGGTGACCAGGTGGGCGTTGGGCTTGCCCGGGGTCATGCCGAACAGCGACAGCAGGAAGGTCATCAACTCGGCGCCGTCGTCGGGGTCCAGGCCGCTGAGCCTGCGCCGCACGCCCTTCGGCTTGCCGGTGGTGCCCGAGGTGTAGTGCATCGTGGCGCCTGCCGTACGGTCGTCAGGCAGCGTGTCGGGCATGGCGTCGACCAGCTCGCCGACGGGCCTGAACCCGGGGATCTCGCCGAAGGCGAAGCGGCGCGAGGCGTCGATCGCCTCGGCGGCCCGCCCGCCCTCCTCGGCGAACCTCGGGTGCACGAAGAACGCCTTGGCCTCGCTGTCGGCCACGATGTAGCCGATCTCGGGGCCGGTCAGGTGCCAGTTGATCGGGGTGTAGTACCAGCCGGCCTGCAGGGCGGCGAGATAGAGCACCAGCCCGTCGACGCCGTTCGGGACCAGGCCGCATAAACCGTCGCCGGGTTGCAGCCCCAGCTCGCGTAAGCCGTGCACCATCCGATTGGCCCGCGCGAGCAGATCCCCTGCACGGTGTTCCGTGCCATCGGGATCCACGGCGGCGACCCACTCGGGATCCGCCTGCGCCAATCTCCAGAAGCCGAGCGTGCCCATCGGAACTCCCTCGCGGTCTTCCCCTCGGGACGGCGATCGGAGCGAATCACGTTCCGGGCGGGACGGCAAGGCTCCGAACGACCGAATGAGAACACGTTCTCGTTCGGTGGCCGCAGACTAACCCCGGCGGGCCTTACCTAGCAAGCGCTTGGGATGATCACCTCATAGTCCACTCTCGCACCATTAGTCCGTTTCGTTGCGGTTTGGTAATGAAAGTGCAAAGGATCCCAAGGGCTGTCGTTTTTGTCCGCTTTACGATGTCTTTGTACGACATGATGTCCAGCGCGAAGGTGGCGTGTTTCCCGAGATCGGGGGTCTCCCGAACCCCGCGCCTTCCTTCGCCGATTGGAAGAAGATGCGTTTCAACAAGTCACTCGCCGTGGCCGGCGCCCTGGGCCTCGCGGTCCTGACCGCCGCCCCCGCGATGGCCGACGAGCTCCCCGCCGACCTGGTCGCGGCCGTCGAGCAGCAGTCCCCTGCCCCGGCCGAGCAGCCCGCCGGGCAGCCGACGGAGCAGCCGTCGGGCAAGCCTGCCGAGAAGCCCGCGGACAAGCCCGCCGAGAAGCCGGCCGGCAAGCCCGACGCGCGTCCGACCGAGCGTCCGACCGAACGTCCGACCCCGCCGGCCGAGACCCCGGGGGCCGAGAACGGTCACCACAGCGTCAAGCTCGGGCTGAGCACCTACGAGGCCAAGGCCGGCGAGCAGGTCACCGCCCGCGTGCACACCTCGCACCGGATCGACTCCGCCACCTTCAGCTCCGACCTGTTCGGCTCCAGGACCGTCAAGCTCGACCGCGGCTTCGGTGAGATCACCTTCACCGTCCCCGCCAAGGCCGACAGCGGCACCTTCACCGTCACCGTCACGGCGGGCGGCAGGTCCGACAGCGCCGGCCTCAAGGTCACCGAAGTGGCCGCCATCGAGCCGCGCATCGGCATGAAGCACGTCGTGGCCCCGGGCGAGTCGGTCACCGTCGACGTCGTCGGCGACCTGCGCGCCGGTGAGGCCATCGTCAGCGGCGACGCCTTCGAGCGCACCTACACCGTGCCGCTGAAGGACGCCGGCGAGGGCGTCGGCCGCGCCACCTTCACCGCCGTCATCGCCAAGGACGCCAAGCCGGGCAACAGCGCGGTCCGCGCCGACTTCGGCCGCTGGGGCAAGGCCGAGGGCAGCATCACGGTCGAGGCCGACAAGCCCGTCGCCTTCGGCATCTCAGTCTCCCCCGCAGCCGTCAAGGCAGGCGAGAAGGTCACCTACACGGTGACCGGCAAGGCCGCCGACGCCTACATCGAGTCGCCGGCGTTCTGGGCGAAGATCACCGAGAACATGACGCTCGGCACCACCAGGTCCGGCCAGGTTCCCACCAACCCCGAGGCCAAGCCCGGCACCTACCCGGTGTTCGTCGTCTTCAAGGACGCCGCGGGCGCCGAGGTCGGCCGCGCCAGGACCTCGGTCACCATCAAGGGCGAGCAGGCCGCGCCGAGCGTGGACCTCGGCCTCGAGCCGCGCGCCGTGGTCGCCGGCCAGAGCTACCACGCGGGCGTGACGACCAAGAACGTCAAGCCCGGCAGCCTGGTCACCTTCACCGACCCCGGCGGCAAGCGTCACTACGCCAAGACCGACGCGTACGGCTCGGCCCGCGTGAAGCTGACCGCGCCCAAGGGCACCAAGCCCGGCCGCTACACCGTGACCGCCGAGGTCGCGGGCAAGCGTGACTCCGCCACCCTCACCGTGGTGAAGCCCGCGCCGAAGGCCCAGGTCAACCTCGTGCTCAACCCGAGCACGGTCGTCGCGGGCGGCAAGTTCACCGCCTTCGTCGCGACCAAGCACGTGGCTCCCGGCACCAAGGTCGTCATCGTCGACCCGAACGGCAAGGCCTTCAAGGTCTCCGTGAACAGGTTCGGCGTGGCCGCCAAGCGTTTCCACGTGCCGTCCTACGTCAAGGCCGGCGGCTACTGGTTCAAGGCCTACGTGAACGGCGCCTCCGACGCCGAGAAGCTGACGGTCAAGACCCGCGTGGTCGCGCAGTCGGACGACCTCACCCCCAAGGGCGGTGCGGCGACCGGCGGCGGTCTGGCGCAGAACAACCTGGCCGGGGTGGCGCTGGGCGGTCTGCTGATCGCCGGTGGCGCCGGTTCGGCCGTGTGGGGCCGCCGTAAGGCCGAGCAGGCCTAGAGCCGACAGGAGAGTCCGCCGCCTCGGCCCCGCTCGGGGGCCGCGGCGGCACTCTGCTATCCAGCACCGAACAGGGGGAAAGAGCTTGAAGCGCACGATGATCCAGACCTTGGCGGCGATCCTGGTGTTCTGCGGCTGCCTGATGGTCGCGGGGGCGATCAAGGGTGAGCCGTTGCCGGCGCGGGCCGCGGAGCCGCGCCCGGTGGCGGCGGCCACCACGCAGGCGCCGGAGCCGGTGGGCATGTTCGCCGAGGAGGTCGCCGAGCTGCCGGAGTCGGAGCCGGTGTCGATGGCCATCCCGGACATCGGCGTGAAGGACGCGGTGATCGACCCGGTCGGCCTCAACGCCGACCAGACGATCGAGGTGCCGCCGCTGACCAAGCCCGACCTGGTCGGCTGGTACAAGCACCGCCCCACGCCCGGCGAGGCCGGCGGGGCCGTCCTGGTGGGCCATGTCGACGCGTACGGCAAGCCGGCCGTCTTCTCCAAGGTGCGCGACCTGAAGCCCGGCGCCGAGATCACCGTCGGGCGGCAGGACGGCACGACCGCCAGGTTCGTGGTCGACGCCCTGGAGCAGGTCGACAAGGACGCGTTCCCGACCGACAAGGTGTACGGCAAGACGGACGCGGCCGAGCTGCGGCTGATCACCTGCGGTGGCGCGTTCGACCAGGCGACGGGACACTACGAGGACAACATCATCGTCTACGCGCACCTGGTGAGCTAGCGATTGCTTGGTTAGTCTGGGACGCATGGATCTCCTGCCGATCAGCACCCCTCACTGCCGCATCGAGCGCGACGGCCATGTCGTCACCGTGACCATGAACCGCCCGGAGGCGCGCAACGCGCTCTCCTCCGACATGCTGGTCGGACTGGCCTCGGCCTGGGCCTACGTCTCCGAGGAGCCCGGCGTCCGGGTGGCCATCCTGACCGGCGCCGAGGGCACCTTCTGCGCGGGCGCCGACCTGAAGGCCATGGGCACGCCCTCCACCGACCCCGACGTCCAGGAGCGGGCGGCCAGGATCCAGGACTACCACTGGAAGGGCCTGCTGCGCCTGGAACTGCCCACCAAGCCCATCGTCTGCGCCGTCGAGGGCTACGCCGTGGCCGGCGGCACCGAGCTGCTGATCGGCACCGACCTGCGGGTCGTGGCGGAGTCGGCGACGCTCGGGCTGTTCGAGGCCAAGCGGGCGCTGTTCCCGATGGGCGGCGCGGCCATCAGGCTGCCCCGGCAGATCCCGTACTGCCACGCCATGGACCTGCTGCTCACCGGCCGCTCGATCACCGCGGCCGAGGCGCTGCAGATGGGGCTGGTCAACCGGGTGGTCCCCGACGGCCAGGCGCTGCGGAACGCGCGGGAGATCGCCGACGACATCGCCTCCTCCGGGCCGCTTGCCGTACAGGCGATCCTGCGCACCTACCGCGACACCCTGGGCATGGCGGAGCCGGAGGCGCTGAAGGTCTCCGACGAGTACGGCTGGCCCGTGATCGGCTCCGAGGACGCCAAGGAGGGATCACGGGCCTTCAAGGAGAAGCGGCCCGCGACCTACGAGGGCCGCTGAGGCCGCTTCTCCTGGGGTCACTTCTCCAGGCCGCCGAGCCGCTCCACCGCCTCGATGTAGCCGGACACCAGGTCGAACACGACGTCCTTCGCCGATTTGACCTGGTTCATGGTCCCGATGATCTGGCCGGCGGGGAACGTCGCCAGCTCGGAGGCGTCCGAGCGCCCGATGCGCCGCAGCGCGTCGGAGACGAGCATGAACTGCAGCGGCATCGGCAACGTCCCCGGGGACTCCTCCGACTCCCAGGCTTCTGTCCACTCGTTCTTGAGCAGGCGCGCCGGCTTGCCCGTCCAGGACCGCGAGCGCACGGTGTCGCGCGAGGTCGCCGCCAGGATGCGCTGCCTGGCCATGGCCGGGGTGTCGGCCTCCTCGACGGTGAGCCAGATCGAGCCGGTCCACACGCCCTCGGCGCCCAGCGCCATGCCCGCGGCCATCTGGCGGCCGTCGCCGATCCCGCCCGCCGCCAGCACCGGCACGTCGACCGCGTCCACGACCTGCGGGATGAGCACCATGGTGGTGATCTCCCCGGTGTGCCCTCCGGCCTCGGTGCCCTGCGCGACGACGATGTCGACGCCCACCTCCACCTGCTTGATCGCGTGGCGGGGAGTCGAGGCCAGGGCGGCGACCTTGACGCCGTGCTGGTGGGCCAGCTCGACGACGTCGGCGGGAGGCGGGCCGAGCGCGTTGGCCAGCAACGCGATCGGGTGCCGTAGAGCCACCTCGACCTGGGGCCTGGCGGTGGCGTCTGTCCAGCCGAGCAGCACCTTGCCCGCCTCGCCGCTCGACTCGGGCACGTCGTGCGCGGCCAGCAGGTCGTCGACGAACTTCCGGTGCCCTTCGGGGATCATGCCCTGCAGTCGCCCGACGAGCTCCTCAGGGGCGAAGTCCGCGCCCGCGTAGGAGGCGGGCATGACCACGTCGACGCCGTAGGGCTTGCCGTCGACGTGGTCGTCGATCCATTTGAGCTCCATCTCGAGCTCTTCGGGGGTGAAGTAGAGAGCGCCGAGGACACCCATGCCCCCGGCGCGGCTCACTGCCGCGACGACGTCGCGGCAGTGACTGAATGCGAAGATCGGTAACTCGATTCCCAGCATGTCTGTGACACGGGTCCGCATGCCCCAGACGATACAACTGAAGTGAAACAGGTTCTAGTTCGTCTTGCGGCGGCCGATCAGGATCCCGCCGATCAACAGCACCACGCCCACCACGAGCAGGGTCAGCGGCAGAGTGTTGGTGATCAGGTTGATCTGGCTCTTGCCGCTGGACGCGCTGTCGACCAGGCCCTTGATCGTGTCGGGGGTCATCACCGCGGTCGCCACGAAGGCCTTGGAGCGCTCGACGCCGTCGGAGCTCTTGAGCACCTCGTTGCGCTGCTGCTCCTGCTTGACCGGGGAACCGGTGACCGGCTCGATCCAGTAGGTGTTCTTGCCCTCGTACCAGCGGTCGAGCTGCACGTCGCCGGTCTGGGTCATGCCGAAGACGTTGGCGGGGGCGGTGAGCGTCTGGGTCTTGGTCGCGGGCACGGTCTGCTCGAAGACGTAGACCGGCAGTCCGTTGACCACGTCCTCCTTGACGAACGTGGCGTCATAGGCCTTGCGCACGGTGCTGTTGAAGACCTTGTAGGTCTTCTTCTCCACGCCGAAGGGGAACTTGTAGATCTGCCCCTCGATCTGGACCGGCTCCTTCTGCACGTTGACGCCGCAGCAGTTGATGCCCACGCCGCTGGCGCGCTCGAAGGCGCTGCGCCGCTCGGACAGGTCGATGACGCGGCGGTTGTTGGTGCGGTCGTTGACGACCGTGGCCTCGTCCCAGACGACGCGGTCGGCGTTGGCGTCCTTCACGTCGCCGCGCGTGGTGACGATGATGTCGAGGTCGGCGGTCAGGACCTTGAGGTCCTGCCGGGAGAAGTACTGCGCCCCCTTGGCCTCCAGGTTGCTGACCCCGAACTGGTTGGACTTGACCCCGGACGAGATGATCTTGTCGGCGGCCCAGAACTTCACCAGCGGCGCGAGCGCGACGAAGAAGGCCCCGAGACCGATGAGTACGATGGCGACGATCCGGCGCATGGATCCTCCTGCTGGGGGGTTCGACGAGGGCCCGAAATGCACTGAAACTGAGTTTCTACTGATCGGTAATGTTAACCACGTCCGTGATGTACGTCACCCGCAGGATGCCAAATAGTGACCGAAGCACGTTCTACCTCGCCCGCCTCCACATGAGCACGATCCCCGCGAGGGCGGCCAGCACCCCCGCGCCCGCCAGCCCCCACGACAGCCGGCGGTCGCTCAGCAGCTCGACCAGGCGCACCTGACCGCGCAGCTGCCCCACCCGCGAGGTGACCTCCTCCGGCACGGAGACGAGATCGGCCTGCAGGCTGAGCTGCCTGACGCGTCTGTCGTCCGAGACGTTCTCCTGCCTGCGGCTTTCCGCGATGCGCACCGGATTGCCGGTCACCGGCTCGACCCAGTAGGTCCGCTCCGCCCAGACGTAGGTGTGCGCGGGGCGCCCCTTCAGCCCGCCGGGAACCACCTCGGTGCGGGTCTCGGGCACCCGCTGGGTGTAGCGGTGGACACGCAGGCCGCCGAGGTTCTCCACGCCCGCGAACACCATGGGCAGCGCGCGGCGGCTGATCGTGTCGAAGAACGGGTAGGCCTGCTGCCGCGAGAAGGCCGGCCACTTGAAGGCCAGGCCCGACTGCCGTACCAGGGCCGTGTCCCCCACGTGCGCCTCGCAGCAGTTCACCGACTCGCCGCTGTAGCGGTCGAACGCGGAACGCCGCTCGGTGTAGCTGAGGGTGTGCTCGCCGCGTCGCAGCAGGACGGCGTTGTTCCAGACCACGACGTCTCCCGACGCCGAGCCCGGGTCTCCCCGCAAAGCCGAGACCGCCTCCACGGTGACGCCGCGCAGCAGCCTGCCCTGGGCGCTGTCGAGCACGGTCGCGTTCTCCGCACGCAGCAGGAAGGTCGTGTCGATGGTGGAGGGCGCGGCGGTCAGGGAGCGCACGACGTAGTCGGGCAGCAGCGTGGCCAGCGCGACAAGGAACGCCCCGGCCACGACCAGGACCGTTCCCACCGGTGATTTCATCGGCGCTCCGCTGTTGGCAATCGACAGTGGAACGGATTCTAGGTTAGGGATACCCTGATGCGACCTTCCCCCCAGCATCCCCATGGAGCTTGATGCAGGTCCAGCTTGACACTCGTTCCAGTACGCGGCTGAACGGCATCGACGGGCTGCGCGTGCTGGCGGCGCTGGGTGTGCTGGTCTTCCACGTGGCGGGTGTCGTCGGACTGCAGTACGGCACGGGCGCCCTGGCCTGGCTCATGGCCCGCGGCGAGGCCCGGGTGGCGATCTTCTTCGCGATCTCGGGGCTGCTGCTCTACCAGCCCTGGGCCAAGTCGCTGCTCGCCGAGGGCGGCGGGCCGCCGAGCTCCAGGATCTTCCTGACCAGGCGCCTGCTGCGCATCTTCCCGCTCTACTGGCTGGTCGCCGTGACGTGCCTGGTGGCCTACAACCTGCCGCGCATCCAGGACGCCTGGGACTGGGTCAACGTGCTGCTGCTGATCCACTTCTTCGACCCGACCCCGTGGTGGCCGGGCGCGCAGCTCGGGCCGATCGGGCTGCAGCAGATGTGGACCCTCGCGGTCGACCTCAGCTTCTACCTGCTGCTGCCGCTGCTGGCCTGGGCGCTGGGGAGGCTGGCGCGCCGGGGCGGCGTCTCGCCCGACACCCGCGCGATCAGGGTGCTGGTCATGCTGGGCCTGCTCTCGCTGGCCTCGTTCGGCTACCTCCTGGTCGTGTACTTCCCGAACTACACGATGCAGCTCGAGTGGATCCTGCCGCGCTACTTCCCGTGGTTCGCGGTGGGCATGGCCATCTGCGTGGTGCGGGTCTGGGCCAGGAGCGGCACGCCGATGGCCGAGCGTGTCGCCCGGGGCTGCGCGGAGGTGGCGCGCAACGCCGCGATCTGCTTCGTGCTCGCCGCCCTGCTCTTCGGCCTGGCCGCCACCGAACTGGGCGGGCCCAAGGTGCCGGTCGGCTGGCCCGAGATCCAGCACGGAGCCTTCCGGCTGCTGGCCTACACGCTCATGACGCTGCTGATCATCGCGCCCGTGGCCTTCCAGCCGCCCGGCCCGACCCGCGTCAACCGGTTCCTGGGCAACCGGACGATGACCTGGCTGTCCAACCTCTCCTACGGCCTGTTCGCCTGGCACATCCTGGGCATCTATCTCTACTACGACATCACCGGCCGTCCCTATCTGGACCAGGCGTTCTTCCCGGTCTTCCTGACGGTCCTGGCCGGTTCCCTGGCCGCCGCGTGGGTGACCTACCACCTGATCGAGCGGCCGGGCCGGATCCTGGGCAAGCGGATCGAGCGGGCGTGGGGCCGGTCATGACGAGCACGACCATGACGGCCGCCCCACGGCTCGAGCAGCGTGTCGACGCCATCACCGGCCTGCGGGCGGTGGCCGCCCTGGTGATCCTCGTCTACCACGCGGCCGGCGTCACCGGATTCATCGGCGTCAGCGGGGTGACCGGCGCCCTGCTGGCCAGGGGCGACCTGGCGGTCTCGGTCTTCTTCGGACTGTCGGGGCTGCTGCTGTTCCGCCCGTGGGCCAGGCGGATCGTCGACGGCACGCCCGCTCCCGGCGTGGGGGTCTACCTGCGCCGCCGCGGCCTGCGCATCCTGCCCGGCTACTGGGCGACCGTGATCGTCGCGATGACCCTGCTGGCCGAACCCGGCGGCTACACGCTGGCGCAGTGGATCCAGATGCTCCTGCTGGGGCAGATCTACGACCCCACGCCCGCCTGGCCCAACGGCGGGCTCGGCCCGCAGGCGCTCGGCCAGATGTGGAGCCTGTCCGTCGAGGTCGCCTTCTACGTGACGCTCCCCCTCATCGCCTGGCTCATCGAGCGGTACGCGCGCCGCGGGCGGTCGCGCGACGCGCGCGCCGCCCGCGCGATGAGGGCGCTGTTCGCCATGGGAGCGGTCTCCTTCGTCTTCGCGATCACCATGTTCGTGCCCGAGCGGATCTACTGGGTGCACGCCCTGCTCCCCCACCACGCCGTGTTCTTCGCCGTAGGCATGGTGCTGGCGCTGCTGCTCGTGTGGGCCGACGGTCACTCGCGAGGCGCCAGGCGCGCCGCGGGCCTGCGCGACACGATCGCCGCCTCCACCTCGCTCTGCCTGACCGCCGCAGGACTGTGCTACCTGCTGCTGTCGACCCCGATCATCGGCCGGTTCGGCGACCCGTACACCACGCTCGTCCACGAGGAAGTCCGGCTGGTCCTGCACACCTGCATCACCTTCCTGCTCATCGCGCCGGTGGTGTGCGCCAGGCCGGGTCAGACCGGCTACGCCCGCTGGCTGAGCGGCCCGGTGATGCGCTTCCTCGGCCTGATCTCCTACGGGATCTTCCTGTGGCAGTTCGTGGCCCTGGAGGCGATCTACCGGTACACCGGCGAGCCCTACTTCAGCGGCGGGTTCTGGTACGTCCTGCCCGCGGCCGGGCTGATCACGCTGGTCCTGGCCACGCTCACCTACTACCTGCTCGAGGCGCCGTTCTCGCGCGTGAAGGGCGGCACCACCGCCCCCGCGGCCACCCCACCGGGCCCCGCGATCGTGCCGTCGGCCACTGCTGTCGCCCTGCCGGCCCCTGCTGTCGTGCCGTCCGCCCCTGCTGTCGCGCCGTCGGCCACTGCTGTCGTGCCGTCGCCGCGTGCCCCCGAGCCCGCCGTGGTCACGCGGCCACGGCCCGCCAAGCGCGCCAGGCGTGCCCGGCCCGCCGACGGCGGCCACATCAACGCGCTCGACGGCATCCGCGCCTTGGCCGCGCTGGTGGTCCTGGTCTTCCACGTGGCGGCCAAGACCGGGCTGGTCGAGGGCTGGGGCGCGTGGCTGGCCTCACGCGGCGACATCGGCGTGGCCATCTTCTTCACCCTCTCCGGCCTGCTGCTCTACCGGCCCTGGGCCAAGGCGGTCCTGGCGGGCACGCGTGCGCCGCGCAGCAGGCCCTACCTGCTGCGCCGCCTGTTCCGCATCGTGCCCGCCTACTGGCTGGTGGCGGCCATCGCGCTGACCGTCTTCAACCACGCGCACAACGCCTCCCAGTGGTTCTGGGCCAAGTGGCTGCTGCTCCTGCAGATCTACGACGTCGACTCCTGGTGGCAGCGGGCCGAGGGGCGCGGGATCGAGCAGGTCTGGTCGCTCGCCGTCGAGGTCGCCTTCTACCTCGTGCTCCCGCTGCTCGCCGCGCTGCTGGGCTGGCCCGCGCGACGGGCGACCGGCACGGCGAGGCGGGCCGGGCGCCTGCTGGCCGGCCTGGGGCTGATGGCCGCGCTCTCCCTGGGCGTGGTCTTCGCCGCCCACCTGCCGGGCGTCGCGCCCGAGGCCAACCTGCTCCTGCCGCGCTACCTGCTCTGGTTCGCGCCCGGCATGGCGATGGCGGTCCTGTCGGCCTGGGCCGAGCTGGAGCCCGACGGCGGGCTCGCCCGGTTCTGCTCGCGGGTGGCCCGGCTGGCCCCCCTGTCGTGGGCGATGGCCCTGCTGGTCTACGCGATCGCCAGCACGCCGCTGACGGGCCCCCTGCACCTGGGCGCGGTCCCGGCCCAGGAGGGCGTCAGCAAGGCGATCCTGTCGGCGCTGGTCGGCCTCTTCCTCGTCGCCCCGTCGGCCTTCGCCGCGCGGCGGGGCGGGCTCGCGAACCTGGTCTTCGGCAACCCGGTCGCCCGCTACCTGGGCAAGATCTCCTACGGGATCTTCCTGTGGCAGTTCGTGGTGATCTACGGCTACTACCTGGTCATCGGCAACACGATCTTCCTGGGCGGCGACTTCTGGCAGGTGCTGGGCATCGCGGCGGCGGGCACCCTCCTGCTGTCGGTGGCCTCCTACCACGCGGTGGAGGAGCCCTTCCACAAGCTGGGCAGGTACCTCAGCCAGCCGTCAGCGGCCGGGAACCGCGACCGCGCTCCCCAGGTTGAGCCCGCTGACGCATAGCGTCGTGCCCTGGGTGATGGAGCCGATCCGCACCACCGATCCCCCGCCTCCCGGCACCTGCAGGTGCACCAGGCGCACGCCCTTCTCCAGGTTGAGCCGGACCTGGCGGCCCCCGAAGGAGAGCACCGCCAGCGCCGGGCGGCTGGAGATGTACGACATGGCGGCGGTGTAGGTCCGCGGCGGCAGGTCGGCGGTGAGCGGGATGTCGATCACACCCTGGTTCGAGCGGTAGCAGCCCGGCTTGGGCGCGCGCACCGCGACCACGGGCGCGACCGTCATCGGCCGCAACCGGCCGCTCTCGTCGAAGATGACGGGCGACGGCGCGGGCTTGGGACTGCGCATGCCGTCCTGTACGGCTGGGCGGGCCAGTGGGGCCAGCACCCGCGAGGTGAGCCGGTCCTCGCCGAACCAGGGGAACATGACCTGCTTGGGCACGTAGCCGTCGTAGATCTGCGTCGCCGACGACACCTTGGCCAACTCCGCCGCCGCGGTGGCCACGTAGGCGCGCACGGGCCCGCTGTCGGTGCCGCGGGCGAGCATCGACGCCGACCAGCACGACAGGACGGTGACGACCGCGACCGCGGCGGCCCCGGCGATGCCCAGCGTGCGACCGGCCGGGCGCCTGTCGTCGGGCGCCTGCTCCCCCACGAACGGGAGGAAGGCCGCGGCCAGGCAGAGGGCCGCCACCGGCGTGAGGTGGGCGACCAGGCGGGTCTCCTGGCCGGCGAAGACGCCCGCGGCGGGGACGGTCCACAGCAGCGCGGGCAGGATCGCGGTGGCCAGGACGAACCCGGCCAGGATGATCCAGGCGCCCACGGCGGGCCTGCGGCCGCGGGTGCTGATCGAGGCCCAGACGACGATGACGATGAGGATCCAGGCGGCCAGGCTGACCGGCGGCTCCGGCAGGGCCACGCCGTGGTCGGGGCGGGTGAAGTGCCAGCGCAGCGGCCCGCCTCCGAGGCCGGCGCCGAACGTCTCGCCCACCACGCGGACCAGGAATCCGAAGGCGTCGCCCACCGCCGGGAAGGACAGGGGCCTGGACTGGAGACGGCACACGAGGTGGATGATGGCCAGGACCGCGGTCGCCGAGCCGTACAGCGCCCAGAAGGCGGGTCGTTCCCGTACGGCCTCCGTCAGGGCGGCGCGCCCGCGCTCCTCGGCCAGGAACAGCGCGTGCACGGCGAGCAGCAGCACCGGGATGAGCAGCGCGGAGCCGTCGGCGAGCCCGGCGACCACGCTCCACCCGACGGTCCCTGCGGCGTGGATCCGGCCGCCCCAGCGCACCAGGAGCAGGTATGACGTGACCGCCAGGGCGAGGCCGAGGTGGAAGACGGCCGTCTGCAGCGCCGTGGTCCACGCGGCCAGCGCGGGCAGCGTCAGCGGCCAGAACAGGTAGAGGGCGAAGGGCAGCAGCACGGCCTTGCGCCTGCCGAAGGCCGTCGTCAGCAGCCGCAGGAACGCCAGCGACGCCGCGGCCTGCAGGACCTGGACCACGGCGGTGACCAGCACCCAGCTGTAGGGGGCGGCCTTGGCCATCGCCCACGCCAGCGCCATCACCGCAGGCATGAAGCGGCCGCCGTGCGGCTCCAGCAGCAGGCCCGCTCCGGCGTCGGGCGCGGTGACCTGGACCATCAGCTGGAAGTCGTCCTCCTTGAAGAAGGACCGGCTGACCACCCAGCCGAGCAAGGCCAGCTGTCCCGCCAGGAGGATCAGCGCCACCGGGAAGATCCGCCGGTCGAGGAAGGACAGTCCCCGCTGGGCGGGCATCCGCGTTGCTACGACCATGGTCATCACAAGCTCCTCACCGCCACTGCCTCGGTCAGCTCTTCCTCTTGCTCCTCCTGCGCCGGAACGGGCTCGGCGTGCAGGGCCAGCACCAGGCGCCCGAGCAGCGGCAGGCACAGCAGCTGGCTCACGGCGTCGCGCAGCGCGGCCGCCAGGTCGAGCTGCTGCCCGCCGGCCAGCTGGTGACCGAGCCCGGTTGCCAGGCCCGCCAGGACCAGGAGGGCCCCGCCCACGCCAGGCGACAGGCACACGCGTACCCAGCCGATCTCGGGATGGCGCAGGTGCAGGCTCCGCAGCCCGGCCAGCAGCGCGTAGCTCAGGGCCACGCCGATCACGCCGAACAGCCCTCCGACCCACAGGCCCGTCAGGACCGCGAGCAGGGGGACCAGCCGGTCGGGCAGCCGCGCGGGCGGCGACTCCGGCAGGCTCACCGGCCGTCTGCGCGCCGCCGCGAGGGCCGCCACCAGCAGCACCAGCACGCCGCCGGCGGCCAGCGCTCCCCGGTACCACCGCTCGGGCTCGTAGGTGATGACGACCCGTCCCGCGTCGGCCGGGTTCACCAGCCAGGCCTGGCGCCAGCCGTCGAGGCGTACGGCGCGCAGCCGCTCGCCCTTGGCCGTGGCCACCCATCCGGCGTTGAAGTTCTCGTTGACCACCAGGTACGACGGCGTCTGGACCGCCAGGTCGAGCACCCGCTCGCTCTGGTTCCACGACTCGACCCGCGTCTCGATGCGCGCGATCGGGTTCCTGGGGCGCTCGATCGGCGCGTGCACCCGCAACGCGGTGACACGGTAGGGGTCCTGGACGGAGAAGGCCAGGTGGTTCTTGCCGGGCGCCAGCTTCCACTCCTCGCAGGTGCGGAAGGTGAGCGGGCGGCCCTGGAGGATGTCGGCGACGGTCCCGCCGGAGATCCGCGTCGGGATCTGCGCGCCGTTGACCGACAGCACCGGCCCGGCGCCGCAGATGGTGCGGATCGGCAGGTCGGCAGGGGGCGCCACCGCCCGCACGCCGGAGATCTCCATCTCGGCGATGTGCACCTTCTGGCTGGGCGCGGGCAGGAACTGCACCCTCAGGTGCCGGGTGGTCAGCTCCTTGAAGTCGAAGTACCCCTCCGCGTCGAGGTAGCCGGTGCGCACCTGCCTGCCCGCCCAGACCACCACGCGCATGGGCGCCGGATCGATCATCAGGTTGGGGAAGTGCACCCGGATCTGGTCGATCTTCGTCCGCCGCTTCAGCTCGAAGGTGAGCGAGGGTTTCGTGTCGAGGCCTCCGGCGTACCAGATGGTCTTGAAGTCGCCGTCGAAGGCGGCGCTGCCGAGGGTGGCGCCGTGGTCGACCAGCGTGGAGGAGGCCCTGACCTTCGGGAAGACATTGGGGAAGGTCGTGGCCTTGGCCGCGGCGACGGGGTCGCTGAGGACCGCCTGTCCCTCGGCCGCGCGCTCGCCGCCCACGGGGGCGGTGATGCTGCGGCTGAAGCCGTAGCCGTCCTCGCCCCGGATCAGCAGGCTCGGGGAACAGGTCCAGATCGACGATCCGCGCATGCAGCCGGGCGCCGAGCCCGTCCCGCTGGTCAGCAGGTAGGTCGGCAGCTCGTTCGCCTGCGAGGTCTCCTTCGTGTCCGGCGAGGGCACCGCGACGGACCGGGAGGTCAGCAGCTTCGGCACGGTCAGCTCGACGATGCCGACGCGGGTGCCGACCGGGCTCTTGGGCGGCCAGGCCACCTTGGTGACGGTGAGCCGCATGCGCTTGGTGACGACCGGCGGCACCGGGATCAGCTGGGAGCCGGTCACGGCCGTCACCGGGTGCCTGAGCTTGTGGCCGCCGTCGAGCTCGATCTCGACCTCCGTCACCGCGGGGCCGACGAGCCGGCTGAAGGTGACCTCGACGTGCGGCAGCATGATCGGGCTCGTGAACTCCAGCTCCAGCCACTCACCGACCGCGCCCTTCCACCCGTCGGACCACCAGGCCGTGCGGACGTCGCCGTCGACGGCCGCGTACGGCATGCGGGCGGGGTCGCGTCCCTCCGACACCGAGGTGACGTCGGACGCCGAGGAGGAGGCGGTCACCGAGGCCAGGCCGGACAGCTCGGCCATCGACATGTGCCGCGACCATTCCGGATCGAGCAGGTCGTGCTGGGCCGCCTTGCGCCGGAACGGATCGTCCCTGGCCAGCGTCTGGGAGCTGGCGAAGCGCAGGTCGCTGAAGGCCACCTCGCGGCGGCGCAGCGTGTCGGTGACGATGGTGTCGGCCGGGGGGATCTGCTCGGCCGTGCCCTCGTCGCCCAGCAGGATAGGGCGGTCTTCCTGCAGCAGCCCCTGGTCGGCCAGGTTGAGCAGCGCCTCGGGGCCTCCGGTGACCCGGAGCGGATCGGCGGCGGGCACCGTGGCCGCCACCGGGGCGGCGTCCTCGACCTCCCAGATCTCCAGCGCGTGGTAGGGCTGGTTGAACCAGTTGGAGGCGCTGGCCACGCTCGGATCGCCGATGGGCGGGCCGAAGGTCCTGACCAGGCGCAGGCCCGGGGTCTCCTCGATCGCCTCGTGGACGCGGGCGGGCCAGGCGCCCTGGATGGTGAACTTGTCGAGGTCGTTGCGGACCAGCACGTAGCGCACGCCGATGCGGGCGAGCACCTGCGACAGGCCCGATGAGCCGCGGCCGGTGGCGATCCGCTCGTCGATGGCGTCGAGCAGCCTGGTCATGCCGGGAGAGCCCCAGGGCACGATGGTCCTGCTCACCCAGCGCACGTCCAGCAGCGGTTGCATCGGCTCGTCCATCGGGCGGCCCCACAGGTACTCCCCGAACCGGGAGCCGGGGGCGGCCAGCACGCTCTGCCGTCCGGTGTTGGCGTTGAGCCAGGCCGCCGCCTCCTTCCAGTACGACGGGATCTCCTGCATGGAGCCGCGGGCGGCCAGTCCGACGGTGGCGACCGGGATCATCGTGACGGCCACCAGGGCCGTCGCCGCGAGCGTCAGCGGCCGCCGCAGCCGGACCGCGGCCAGCACCGGCAGGTGGGCCAGGCCCAGCGCGATCGGCAGCCGGACCAGGGCGTCGAACTTGTGGATGTTCCTGAAGGGCGAGAGCACGCCGTCGAACAGGTCGCGCACCTCGGGCGCGAGCGGGTTGGCGATCACGCTGACGTGGCCGGTGACCATGATGGCGGTGCCCAGGATCGTCAGCAGCACCAGGAAGGCGCGTTCCGGCATGCTGCGCCGCATCAGCCCGGTCAGGCCCAGGGCCGCCACGGCCGCGGTGGCCAGGATCAGCCACGGCCGGGTGGAGTGCTCGAAGGCCGCCGGCCACCAGGGCGCGCCGTCGACCGGCAGGTAGCCGAGCCAGTTGGCCGCGCCGCGCAGGGTGTTCGTCAGGGAGGTGACGCCTGTCGTGGTCGCGGCGTTCTCGATGAACGGCATGAAGGAGAAGATGTAGCGGCCCAGGATGACCAGCGGTCCGAGCCACCAGAACGACACCGCCGCGATGCACCCCAGCCACCAGGCCAGCAACCGGCGTTTGCGGGGTCCCGGCCGCCGGGTGAGCAGGTAGAGCAGCGGGATGAGCAGGACGGCCAGCTCGGCCGCGGCGTTGATGCCGCCGCAGAACACGAAGATCAGCGCCGACTGCGCGGCCGCCCGCCTGGGGCTTGCCCCCTCCCGGGTGCCGCGCACCAGCGGGATCATCATCCACGGCACGATCGCGCTGGGCAGGAACTCCGAGGAGTTCACCCCGATCAGCGCCTGGGCGTGCGGGGCCAGGGCGTAGGCCAGCGCGCCCAGCGCCCTGGTGTTGGGCGAGCCGATGCCCAGGGCCCTGGCCAGGTAGACCATGCCGGCGAAGGCCGCGCACATCACCAGGGCCATCCACAGCCGCTGCGCCATCCAGTCGGGCAGGCCCGCCCACTCGGCCAGCGCGTAGAAGGGGCCCATCGGGAACAGGTAGCCGTAGGCCTGGTTCTGCAGGTGGCCGAAGTGCGCCCCGTCCCACAGGCTCAGCGCTCGTTCCAGGAAGCCGAGGGGGTTGACGGGCATGTCGAGCTTGGTCTCGGAGATGATCCGCTCGGGCGCGGTGGAGAAGGCGACGCAGAAGAGCCCCACACATCCGGCGAAGAGCCTGAGCCAATGCCTGAAGCGCGGTTCCACGTCCTATCTCTCCTCACCTGGACGGATCGAGGCTAGAACGGGCACAGCGTCGCAGGCCAGACGCGTCGTCCAATTGTTACTGGTCAGGCAACAACGAGGGGCCTGCTGAATCGCAACACGTTCTAGTACGCTCTCGCCGTGCCCTCGTCGACCCCTTTCCGCGCGAACCTGGCCCGTTCGGTGCGGCTCTTCCGCGCCTTCCGCAAAGAGCAGACCGATCCCGACCTCTTCTACGGCCTGCTCGCGCAGGACACCGTCGCGCAGCTCGACTCCTACACCGAGCTGAAGGGCTCGCTCGTGATCGACGTGGGCGGCGGCTCCGGCTACTTCTCCGACGCCCTGCGCGACGCGGGGGCGCGGGTGGTCTGCGTCGACTGCGACGCGGGCGAGATGAGCGCGCGCGACGGCCGTATGCCGGTCGACTCGATCCTGGGCAGCGCTCTCGACCTGCCGCTGGCGACCGGCTCCGTCGGCCTGTGCTTCTCCTCCAACGTGCTGGAGCACGTGCCCGACCCGGTCAGGATGGCCGACGAGATGGTGCGGGTGACCGCGCCCGGCGGCACGGTCTACCTCTCCTACACCAACTGGCTCTCCCCGTGGGGCGGGCACGAGACCTCCCCTTGGCACTACCTCGGCGGCCACCACGCGGCCCGGCGCTACGCCCGCAAGCAGGGAAAACGGCCCAAGAACCTCTTCGGCGAGAGCCTCTACGCCGTCTCGGCGGGAAGCATGATCCGCTGGGCGCGCGCCAGGCGCGACGCCACGGTGGTCGACATCCTCCCCCGCTACCTGCCGCGCTGGGCCAAGCCCGTGGTGCGGATCCCCGGCCTGCGCGAGCTGGTCACCTGGAACCTGGTGATCGTGCTCAGGAAGCACTGAGCCGCGACACCTTCGCCAGCCGGGTGGCACGCGCCTCGGCGAGCTCGGCGGTGATCAGCTGGGCGAACGATTCGCCGGTGCCGTGCCAGCTGAAGCTGGCCGACCACGACCGGCAGTGCCGCGCGGTCTCCTCACGCAGCAGCGGGTCGCTGAGCCGCTTGAGCGAACGCTCGACGACGTTGGCCAGCGTCTCGTCCTCGGTCACCAGCCAGCCGGTGACGCCGTCGCGCACCGAGTCACGCAGCCCCGCCACGTCGTAGGCGACGGTCGGGACGCCGTGCGCCGCGGCCTCGATGACGGTCAGGCCCCAGCCCTCCCACTCCGAGGGCATCACGTGCAGCAGCGACTCGCCCAGGACCCGCGCCTTGTCCTCCTCGGACAGGAAGCCGTGCAGGGTCACCCGGTCGCCCAGGGAGCGCCGCTCGATCAGCTCGGCCAGGTTCGCGTACTCCGGCCCGCGCCCGATCACGTTGACCCGCAGGTCGGGCCAGTTCTCGGCGAGCACCTCCGCGAGCTCGACCACCTGCTCGGGATGCTTGTGACCGACCAGCCTGCCGACGTAGGTGATCACCGGCGCTCCGGTGGCTCCTGAACCGGCGGGAGCGGCCGACACCCCGTTGTGGATCACCTGGATCGGCGCCAGCCAGCCGAGCCGCTCGCGCAGGCTCTGCCGCGACGACTCCGAGACCGTCACCGTCGTGCACCGCCGGTAGAGGCGCCGGGCCAGCGGCCCCTCGACGAAGCAGCACACCCGGGCGACCAGCTTGGGCAGGAAGGCGTAGAACTGCCGGTCGTGCACGTGGTGGACGAGCGAGACGACCCTGGTACGGCGGCGCACGACGACCGGGGCGAAGAACGGGATCCCGTTCATCGCGTCGATGACGACGTCGAAGTGCCGCCGACGGAACAGCAGCCAGAGCGGCACCAGCAGGTAGACCAGGTAGCGGTTGCCCATCCGGCGCAACTCGATGCCGTCCACCCGCTCGGCCTTGGACTGGCCGCGCTCCCTGCTGGTGACGAAGTGCACGCCCGCGCCCTGAGCCGCCAGGTGGCGGGCGACCTGCCAGGCGTACTCCTCGGCACCGCCCGCCACGCTCTGCTCGGGTTCACGGAAGTTCAGTACGGCTATCCGTATGTCGCCGAGGCTGAGCCCACACGATCTCGTCACGTCTGCTCCACGGGTTCAATCGCATGCGGGCATGACAAAACAGAACTCATCACTTCGGGAGATCAAACGGTGAAAGCCGGAGGCCTACGTGTCCCGATCACCGGGTGCCGTAGTTGTAGAGCGGCTGGTTGGGCGGCTCGGCCGTCGGGGCGGCAACGTTGACGACCGCGGCCGAGGCGGCGACCGCCAGGACGGCCCCGATGATGAGTGCCGCGAGGATGCGAACCACCTTGGCTCTCCCTCCAATTCGGAAGCGGGGTGTGCCCGACAGTAGAACGTGTTCCGGCCCATCACCATAGGCTTGGTCAAACCGTAACAAAGCAAGTTACTCTCGGGTACCCCCTGGGACCTTGAGAAGCACAAGTTGGGCCCCCCGATAGACCACGTCCCAGCCGGGGTAGCCGCTCAGGAACCTGTTCTCATCTGCGGAGATCAGCACGTAGCGCACCTCGGGACGGGCGCCGGCGGCCTCCCCGCGCACGCGCAACCTCCCGCCGCCGGGAAGCGCCACCGACAGCGAGTCGTCCCAGAGCACCCTGCGCGCGAACATCTTGGTCGCCGGATCCAGGATCACCCGCCCGGCGTTCCAGCCGAACGCCCGGTGCGCTCCCCAGGGCAGGCTCAGCAGCGCCCCCGGGGCGGGGTCGGTGTTGACGATCCGCTGGACCGCGAGCCAGTCGGCCGGATACGCGACCGCCTCCAGCCGGCCGAAGGCGCCGAGCGCGAACGTCGGCACCACCAGGACCGGCGCCAGCACGCCGACCACGCCCGCCACGCCGCGCGGGATGAGGGTGCCGAACCCGACGGCCGCCGCCAGGACCAGGGGCGCGAGGTAGGCCTGGCCGTCACGCAGCGGGCCGAACCCCGGCCACCAGACGATCAGCTGCTTCAGCACGGACGGGGCGAAGGCTCCCGTGAGCGCGATCCCGAGTCCCGCCACGGCGGCCACCGCCAGCCCCGGCCACCAGGCGGCGCGCCCGCGCAGCCGTACGAAACCCGCCAGGCCCACGGCGGCCAGCAGCAGGCGGGCGGTCGCCTGCCACCAGTCGTCCTGGCCCGGCACCCCCGCCTCGGCGTTCCAGATGCCGCCCCCGGCCAGCAGGCTCCCCAGCACCCCGAACGGCCCGTCGGCGCGGGCCGCGAAGGCGTCGACGCCCGCCGGATCCGTCACCGCCTGCGCCGCCAGCGCCGGCACCAGCCACGGCAGCGAGAAGAGCGCCAGCCAGAGCAGCGTGGCCGGGAGCCGCCGCACGAACGCCGCGACGGGCACCAGCGCCAGCGCCGAGACGAGCATCGCCTGGAAGCCGCCCACCGCAGCGGGCACCAGCGCGAGCGGCAGCCACCACCACGGGGCGCGCGGGGAACCGGAATCGGGGCCCCTGGCCGACGCGGCGCCGGGGGGCCTGGTCGCCTGGCCGGGGTCGAGACCCGTCGTCGCCGACCCGGCACCGGCGATCCTGGCCGCCGAGCCGGCATCGGCGATCCTGGCCGCCGACCCGGCTTCGGAGGTCCTGGTCAGCGCGCCTGGGGCGAGGGCCCTGATCGCCCACGGCAGCGCCGCCACCCCCAGCAGCAGCGCCCACTGGCCCAGCAGCAGCCGCTGCGCCAGGTAGATGTTCCACCCGTAGAACGCCGCCGCGGCGAGCTTGGCCAGGGTCCCCTTCGGCACCAGCGCGGCCGCCCCTGTGGCCGCCAGCACGAAGACCCCCACGAGGACGGCCTTCTGCACCAGCTCGGCCGGCACGACCCGGGACAGCAGCGCCACCACCAGGTCACTGGGGATCGCTCGGGGGAAGCCGCCGGTGTCGGCCAGGATCGGCGGATCGGGCACGAACACCATGTCGTAGCGGAGCACGAAGCCGGGCTTCAGGGCCGGGCCGAGGGCGAGCACGGCCAGCGCGACCCCGAGCAGCACGGGTGCCAGGCGCCGGCCGTCCATCACACCTGCTGAGGATAGCGGGCCTAATCCCGTGCAAAAGCCTCACCAGCGGCCCAGAAGCCCGCGGCCGGCGCACCCTTCATCGTCCGATGATGACAGCGCCGGATCCGGCGGGGAATCGGTGTCAGCACCGATTCCCCGCCGGCGACTACTTGCCGGGCTCCGGGTCGCGCGGCAGGCCGAGCATGCGCTCGCCGATGATGTTGAGCTGCACCTCGGTGGTGCCGCCGTAGATGGTCATGGCCCGGGTGGCCAGGACCGCGCGGTTCCAGTAACCCGCGTCGCCCAGGCGCATGTCGGCGGCGACCACGGAGGCGGCGCCGAGCAGGTTCACCGCGGTCTCGGAGACGTGCTGGGCGTGCGAGGTCGACAGCAGCTTGCGCACCGAGGCGTCGGCGCCAGGCTCGTTGCCCGCCAGCTGCTTGAGGGTGACCCGCAGCGACAGGGCGTTGATCGAGTGGCCCTCGCACACGACGTGGGCCAGCTCGACGGCCTCGGCCGGGGTGAGCTCGCGGCCCAGGCGGCCGACGAGGCCCAGCAGGTCGGGCACGGACGAGCCGGTGCCGCCCGAGCCGGACGACAGCGAGACCCGCTCGTTGGAGAGCGTGTTGCGGGCCACCCGCCAGCCGTCGTCGACCTCGCCGACCACCAGGTCGTCGGGGACGAAGACGTCGTCGAGGAAGACCTCGTTGAACAGGTTCTCGCCGGTCATCTCGGTGAGCGGGCGCACGGTCACGCCGGACGACTTCATGTCGACCAGGAAGTAGGTGATGCCGTCGTGCTTGGGCTTGCTGCTGTCGGTGCGGGCGATGCAGATGCCCCACTCGGCGACGTGCGCGACGGAGGTCCAGATCTTCTGGCCGTTGAGCTTCCAGCCGCCTTCGACCTTCTCGGCCTTCATCTGCACGTTGGCCAGGTCGGAGCCGGCGCCGGGCTCGGAGAAGAGCTGGCACCAGATCGTCTCGCCGGACAGCGTCTGCGGCAGGAATCGTTCCTGCTGCTCGCGCGTGCCGTACACCGCGATGGAGGGCACTACCCAGGCACCGATGATCATCTGCGGGAGCTTGACCTTGGCGGCCCGCAGCTCCTGGTGGATGAGGACCTGCTCCAGCGGGGAGGCGTCGCGGCCCCACGGCTTGGGCAGGTGCGGCATGACGAAGCCCTGGTCGGCCAGCGCGCGCTTCTGGTCGTTGCCGCGGTTGGCGTGGCCGTTCGGCTCGGTGCTCAGCGCGGCGATGCCGGCGATCTCGGCCCGGATGGCCTCGCGCAGCGGCTCGGCGTCCTCGGGCAGGTCGATCTCCATCTCGCGGCTGACACCGGACAGGGCGAGGGAGGTGACGGAGGCGGCCCACTCGGAGCTGGAGCCGAGCAGCGCCCGGATGGTGAGCGCGCGGCGCAGGTAGAGGTGGGCGTCGTGCTCGTAGGTGTAGCCGATGCCGCCGAAGGTCTGCACGGCGTCCTTGGCGCACTGCACGGCCGCGTCGGGAGCCATCACCCCGGCGACGGCGGCGGCGAACTCCAGCTCCTTGCCCTCGGCGCGGGTGGCGTCCCACACCGTGGCGCGCGCCTGCTCCAGCGCGACGAGCATGCGGGAGAGCTTGTGCTTGATGCCCTGGAACTGTCCGATCGGGCGGCCGAACTGCTCGCGGACCTTGGCGTAGTCGGAGGCGGCCTTCACGCACCAGGAGGCCAGGCCCGCCGCCTCGGCGCCGAGCAGGATCGCGGCGAGGTTGAGCACGTCGGGGCCCTCGACGCCGTCGAGCACGCGCTCGGCGGGTACGGCCACGCCGTCGGCCTCGACCTTGGCCACGGCCCGGGTGATGTCGAGGGACTTGACCGGGGTGACGGTGAGCGCGGCCGCGTCGACGGCGACCCACTCCTCGCCCTCGGAGGTGCTGACGGGCAGCACCAGGATGTCGGCCAGGTCGGCGCCGAGGACCGGCTCCGCCGTACCGGAGATCGTGAGGACCCCGTCGTCGCCGCGTGTGCCGCTCAGCGAGCCGGTGAGGGCCACCGCGCCGGTCAGCGTGCCGTCGGCCAGGCCGGGAAGCAGGTCGTGGCGCTTGGAGGCGTGGATCACCGCGCTGGCCAGCACGGTCGGCACGTACGGCCCCGGCGCGACCCGCTCGGCCAGCGCCTCGATGGCGACGGCGGTCTCCAGCAGTCCGTATCCGGATCCGCCGGACTCCTCGGGCAGGTGCAGTCCGAGCAGTCCCTGCTCGGCCAGCCCGGCCCAGAAGCCGGGGCGCCCTTCCGCCGTCTCGCGGGGGGCGATGTGCCGCTCGGCCCAGCCCGCCACGGACTCGCGGAGCGCCTCGTGCTCCTCGCTCAACCCGATCGCCATGGAAGCTCCTTCGTCGACAGTGTCGTCAAACTGGCTAGAAGGTTATTCTAGAGGATGCTTCTATGATTTTCGTACCCCCTTGACCAGGGTGTTGAGGTCGGGCCACAGTTCCTTGCGCGTGTCGGGCACTGCGGCCAGCAGCATCGCGGGTTTCTTCTTGCCCACCTCGACCACCGCGAGCAGGCCCTGAGAGGTGCCGCCCTGGTAGGTCGCGGTGAAGCCGAGCAGCCAGCCCTTGCCCTTGGCGAGCTTCTGCGACGCGGTCCAGGTGGCCGTGCTGCCCTCCGGGAAGTGGGTGCGCAGGGCCCAGCCGACCGCGCGCTCGGCGTAGCGCCGGTAGTCGGCCTCGCTCTTGGGCACGGGCAGGTCGTTGATCGGCACCATGGCCGAGCCGATCAGGGTGTGCGGCGTGGCCACCTCGCCCACCCGCTGGGCGACGGCGAACGGCGCGTAGTTCTTGGGCACCCACGGCTTGCCCAGGTGCGGATAGCTGACCAGGGAGTGCTTGTCGGCGATCGTCCCGGTGATCTTGCTGGTCCCGCCGTCGAACGCGGTGTACGGCAGGCTCTCCGGCGCACCGGTCAGCCCCGTCGCGGCGGCGGAGGGCGAGGCCCCGGCCCGCGCGGGCGTGGGCGCCGGGGCGGCGGCCCCGTTGCGCGGCTGGTCACCGGAGAAGAGCGCGAAGACCCCGGCGACCGCCGCGGCGGTCGCGGCGGCGGCGCCGAGCAGGATCAGCGGCCGCCTTCGGTCGGGTCGTGGCTCCTCGGGCACCACGACCCGCTGGAAGGGTGCCGTGGGCGCTTCATGGGAGGGCAGGAAATCGTCGCCCATGCGCTTGAGAGTACGTCAGGGCCCGAGCCCTTTTGCCTACAGAACGTTGTTCTATAAAGTCCCGACCATGAGGGGCTTCTACGAGATCGCCGCAGCGGAGCCTGAACGGCCCGCCCTGCCGGAGCACGAGCTGTCCTACGGCGCCTTACTGTCGCGGGTGAACCGGGTGTCGAACGGGCTGCTCGCCCGCGGCGTCGGCCGCGGCGACACGGTCGTCAGCGTGCTGCCCAACGGGCCGGAGGCGCTGACGCTGATGCTGGCCACCTACCAGATCGGCGCCTACCACGTGCCGGTCAACTGGCACTACACCGCCGACGAGATCGACTACATCGTCGCCGACTGCGGCGCCAAGGTCGTGATCACCTCCCCCGGCGACCTGCCCGACGGCCCCGACGGGCCGCCGGAGGAACGCTGGGCGGGGTCGATGATGCTCTACACCTCGGGCACCACCGGCCGTCCCAAGGGGGTACGGCGCCGCCTGCTGGAGCTGCCTCCCGAGGAGCTCCACCCGATCCTGATGCGCAAGAGCTGGCGGCACTTCCAGCTGCCCTTCGGCGGCGTGCACCTGGTCTGCTCGCAGCTCTACCACTCGGCACCGTACGGCCAGGCGATGATGGCCCTGCACCTCGGGCACGCCGTCGTGGCCCCCGAGCGGTTCGACCCGGTGACGACCCTGGAGCTGGTCGCGCGCCACCGGGTGACCAACGCCTTCATGGTGCCCACGATGTTCCACCGGCTGCTGGCCGTACCCGATCGCGAGAAGTACGACCTGTCGAGCCTCACCCACCTCTACCACGGCGCCGCCCCCTGCCCTCCCGCGGTCAAGCAGGCCATGATCGACTGGGTCGGGCCGGTCGTGTGGGAGTACTACGGCTCCACCGAGGCGGCCGTGGCCACCATGGTCTCCTCGGCCGAGTGGCTGGCCAAGCCCGGCACGGTCGGCAGGGCGCTCGACGGCATGAGCTTCAGCATCATCGGCGACGACGGCCAGGAGCAGCCGTCCGGCGAGCCGGGGCTGGTCTACATCGGCGGCATCAACCGCTTCGAGTACCACAACGACCCCGGCAAGACCGCCTCGGCGATGCGCGGGCGCGACTACACCCCCGGCGACATCGGCTACCTCGACGACGACGGCTACCTGTTCCTGCTGGACCGGCGCACCGACCTGATCATCTCCGGCGGCGTGAACATCTACCCGGCCGAGATCGAGGCGGTGCTGGTCGAGCATCCGGGCGTGGCCGACGCGGCGGTGATCGGCGTGCCCGACCCCGAGTGGGGCCACCGCGTGGTCGCCCTCGTGCAGCCCGTGGCGGGCGCCGAGGTCGCCGCCGCCGACCTTCTGGAGTTGTGCGCAGGACGCCTGGCCCGCCACAAACACCCGCGCGTCATCGAGTTCAGGGAGACGCTGCCGCGCACCCCCACGGGAAAGCTCAGCAGGACCGACGTCCGGGAGGCGTATCTTTCCCGCTGATCAGGGAAGATACCGGCGCATGAGGATCAAGCTCTGCGCCTTGCTGCTCGCACTGGCCGCCGGGTGCTCCTCCCCCGCACCCAGCACCTCGACCGCCACCCCGACGGCCACGGGCACGACGCCCGCGGCCCAGCCCACCGGGGGCGCCTTCGCCCTGGAGGCCGCCTACGAACAGGTCATCACGCAGGTGATGCCCTCCATCGTGCAGATCAATACGAAGGTGGGACTGGGCTCCGGCATCGTCTACGACACCGCCGGGCACATCGTGACCAACGCCCACGTCGTGGGTCAGGCCACGCAACTGGAGGTGACGCTGGCCACCGGCGGCGCCTCCAGACCCGCCGAACTCGTCGCCTCCTTCCCCGCGGGCGACCTGGCGGTGATCAAGGTCTCCGACGCCACGGGGCTGCGCCCGGCCAAGTTCGCCGACTCGGCCAAGGCACGGGTGGGCCAGATCGTGCTGGCCATGGGCAACCCGCTGGGCCTGTCGGGCAGCGTCACCAACGGCATCATCTCCGCGCTCGGCCGTACGGTCTCCGAGCCCCCGCCCGGAGGGGTCATCGCCAACGCGATCCAGACCTCCGCCGCCATCAACCCCGGCAACAGCGGCGGCGCGCTGGTCAACCTGAGCGCCGAGGTCGTCGGCATCCCCACGCTGGCCGCCACCAACCCCGAACTCGGCGACAGCGCCGCGCCCGGCATCGGCTTCGCCATCCCGAGCAACACCGCCACCGACATCGCCGGCCAGATCATCAAGGACGGCAAGGTCACCAACACCCACCGCGCCGCCCTCGGCATCCAGGGCAGCGGCGTCATCGGCCCCGAGGGCCGCCCGCTCGGCGTGCAGGTCGTCTCGGTGGTGCCGAACGGCGGCGCCGAGCAGGCGGGCATCAAGCCGGGCGACATCATCCTGTCCGTCAACGGCGTCGAGACTCCCACGATGGGGGCGCTGGCCGAGGTCCTGGCCGGACTGCAGCCCGGCGACCAGGCCAAGGTCGAGATCATCAGGCCCGACGGCTCCACCACAACCGTCACCGTCACCCTGGGCGAGCTCCAGGCGGAGTGACCGGCCTGACGATGTGCCTGGCCAGGGCGACGGAAGCGGTCAGCGACGCCAGCCCGGCCAGCGCGATCGCCACCGGCACGGGGACGAACTCCGCGAGCGTCCCCGTGCCCGCCGCCGCCAGCGCCTGGCTGCTCTGCATCCCGCTCGCGGCCAGCCCCAGCGCCTGGCCGCGAGCCCGCTCGGGCACCGCGGCCAGATACCTTTCCTGGGTGCCCAGCTGGCCCGCGTAGCCGAACGACGCCACCCCCACCAGCGCCACGGCCGCCACCAGGCCGGGCTCCAGGAAGAAGGCCAGGTACGGCAGGCCGAGCAGGGCGTACAACCACGGTCCGAGCGCCAGCCTGGATCGGGCGTCGGTCCAGCGGCCCACCACCAGATCCCCGGCCAGCATGCCGCCCGCGGCCGCCATGAACAGCAGCCCCGCCGACTCCCCCGCCAGCGGCACGAACAGCGCCTCGGCGCCGACGATCAGGCCGCTCGGCACCCACTGCGTCAGCAGCAGGCCGGGGGCGAAGAACCTGAACGTCCTTTGCGGGGCGCGGTTCCTGGGCCGCCTGCGGCGCAGCCCGAACCGGTAGAGCGGCACCATGACCAGCTCCACCGCAGCGGCCGAGGCCAGGGCGGCCTGCGGGCCGACAGCGAGCATGAGCAGGCCCGCCACGCCGTACCCGGCGATCTGCATGCCGCCCACGGCCAGGTTCAGCGTCGAGCGGCCCAGCACGTAGGCCTCGCCGGGCAGCAGGTCGGCGGTGAGCGCCTGCCGCGCCGCCCCCGCCACCGCGTCGCCCACGCCCAGCGCCGCCATGAACCAGACCGGCACCACCCCGGCCGCCATCAGCCCGATCACCACCGCCCTGACCAGGGTCCACCAGCTCAGCAGGGCCCTGGCAGGTAACCGGTCGGCCCACCCGCCCAGCAGCAGCGCGCCCAGCGCCTGCGGCAGGAATCCGAGCAGGTAGGCGACGGCCGCCAGGAACGGCGAGCCCGTCTCGGCGTAGACCAGCGCCGAGACGGCCAGCATGGCCATCGTCCCGCCCGCGACCCCGCCGAGCGTCCCGGCGAAGATCGTGCGGAACTCGGTGACGGCGAACAGCTCGCGGTAGGTCCTCATGCTCTTCGACGCTGCCGTCCGGCCCGGCACGCGGCTATTGTTTCGTCAGGAGACGAAACTCATGGCCTACCTGGTGTGCACTCCCGAGGACCTGGCCCTCACCCGCTTCGGCCTGTCGCCGATGGCGCAGCTCGTCGCCGTGCTCAGCCGCAGGCGGCTGCCGGTGCTCTGGCCGCGACGCGAACGCCTGGAACACCTCATCGCCGCCGACCCCGTCGTGCGTGCCCTGGCCGACCTGCACCACACCACCGACTACCTGCCCGACTTCTACGGCCTGCCGCCCGAGGGCATGGCCACCACCTTCGAGCACGAGCTCGAACTGGCCCGCCGCACACCCGCCGCCCGCGCCCGCGCCGACCTGGAGCTCAGCTACCGTGGGCGGCCCCTGGACCCCTGCCTCGACGTGCCCTCGCCCCAGCTCGTGGTCGCCTCCGCCCTGCGCAGGGCCTGGGACGAGCTGCTCGCCGCCGACTGGCCGCGGCTGCGGGCGCTCCTCGAACGCGACGTGGTGCACCACGCGGGCCGCCTGGCCGTGTACGGCTGGGCCAGCGTCTTCCCCGACCTCGGCATCGACATGGCGGTCGAGGGCGAGCGAGTCCTGCTGGGCAAGCTGCACGGGCCGTCGACGCCCGTGCGCGGCGCAGGGGTGGTGCTCGTGCCCAACGCCTTCGGCACGACGGCGGTCTTCCTCGATCCTCCGCGGGCCTTCGGGCTGAGCTACCCGGCGGTCGGCGTCGCGGGATTGTGGGAGTCGGCCGAGCCGATGGACGGGCTGGCCGATCTCGTCGGGCGCAGCCGTGCCAAGGTGCTGTGCGCGCTGGCCTCGCCCGCGTCCACGAGCCAGCTCGCGGCGGTGCTCGGCATGGCGCTCGGGGCCGTGGGCGACCATCTGGCGGTGCTGAGGCGGGCGGGCCTGGTCACCAGGGCGCGCAGCGGGCGCTCGGTGCTGTACCGGCGCACGCCGCTGGGCGACTCGCTCACCCTCACGGCTTCGCCGTGAAGACGATCTCCACGCGGCGGTTCTTCGCCTGGTTGGACGGCACCGCCCTGCCCCCGACCACGTTGGGCCACTTCGGCCTGGCCTCGCCGTACCCCTGGACCTCGAAGGCGCCCTCCAGCCGCGAGGCCAGGAACCGCCGGACCGCCTCGGCGCGCTTGCGCGACAACGCCACGTTGTAGGCGTCGGACCCCTGGTCGTCGGTGTGCCCCTCGATGCGGATCGTCCCGCCGGCGTTGCGCCGCCCGACCTGCTCGGCCACCCGCGTCAGGCGCTGCCTGGCCTTGGCCGTCAGCACCCACCGGTCAAGCGCGAACAGCACGTCGCCGGCCAGCGCCACCGTCACCTCGTCGTCGCGGGTGCTCTCGCTCTGCGCGCCGTCCATCGACTCGACCTCGGCGACGATGTCCTCCACGGGGAAGACCAGGTCCTCGACCGGGGTGCTCGGGTCGACGGCCAGAGCCAGCGCGAGCAGCAGCTCAAGAGAGCGGGACATCGTGGATCACACCGATCATCGGGAACTCCACGTCCACCTTGGTCACCTCGGCCGGCGGCGCGCCGAAGACCGCGTAAGCGCTGCCCGAGGCCTCGTCACCGGGGGCCAGGAACATGCCCTGCGTGCCGCTGCAGACGCACTCCGCCTTCTCGTCGGTGCCGTTACGGGCGACCCGATATCGCTTGCCGTTGACCGGGTCGATCAGGCTGACTCCCGAGACCGTGTAGTCCAGGGTGTGCCCGCCCATGCCGTTGTGCATGTTGACCTTGCCTTCGAGGGCGGTGACGGTGAAGTTCAGCGTCGTGGTCCTGCCCTGCCGCTTCAGCGACATGATCTCCAGCTTGGCCTTGCCGGTCTGGCCGCCGGCGGAGACGGCGGCGATCGTGCCCGCGATCGCCTTGCCCTCCTCGACCTGCACCGCGACGGGCTGGGTGGGCGTGGGCCGCGCCGCCTCGGGCTGCTGCGCCGTATTGGGCTGCTGGGCCGTGTTGGGCTGCTGCGCCGCGTTTGGCCCCTGCGCCGTTTTTGGCTCCTCGGCCAGCCCGCAGCCGGTCAGCGCCGCCGCCAGGGCGGCGAGAGCGACGGTCCTCCGCATGGCAACCCCTCTCTTTGCCGGATCTTGACCATATCGGATGACCGATACCTAGGCCTTCTCCAGCACCACGACGGGCACCTCCCCTCTCGCCGAGTCGGCGTAGCGCTGGTAGATCGGCTCCTTCGCGACCACCTTCTTCCACAACCGCCGCCGTTCCGCTCCCTGGGCCGTGTGCGCCTTCACCTGGAAGCTCTCCCGGCCCACCAGGATCTCCGCGTCCGGGTGCACCATCAGGTCCCGGTACCAGCCGGGCAGTCGCGGGCCCTGCTCCGAGCCGACCCCGACCAGCACCAGCCTCTCGCCGTCGAGGTCGAACGCGTGCTCGGTACGGCGCGGCCGCCCGGTCTTCCTGCCCACCGTGGTCATCGTCAGGTCGTTTCTCATGCCCCTGACGATGCCGCGGTGGGCTTCGGATCCCCTTCAGATCCTCTTTCAGAAGTCGTCAGGCAGCCTGACCTGGTCGCGGATCCAGCGTCCGGCCTCCTTCAGCCTCGTCGTGCCGGTGAAGGGCCCGCCGGGGCAGGTGCCCTCGGTGAACACCGCACCCGACAGCGGGTCGTCGGAGAAGTTCCAGTTCACCCAGCTGATCTTCTTGGCCTTCATGAGGTCGATGTACTGCTGCGACCGGGTGAAGTTGTTCGAGCCACCGCCGGAGGCGGTCTGCGTGCCGAACTCGGTGACGAACATCGGCAGGCGGTCGGCGGCGCTGGAGAGGGTGTCCAGGTATTCGCTGCCGTGCGAGGCGGCGTAGAAGTGGAAGGTGTACATGATGTTCGTCGCGTTGACCGGGCTGGCGACGATCTCGCTCTCGTCGGAGCCCTCCGAGACTCCCAGCGAGGACCAGGCGCGGGTGCCGACGAGGATCAGACTCTCGGGGTCGTTGGCGCGGATCACCGGGATGATCTCGTGAGCGTAGTTCCTGATCCGCGACCAGGCCACGCCGCTCGGCTCGTTCATGATCTCGTAGAGCAGGTTCTTCTTGTCGTTGTGCCGCTGGGCGATCTCGGTGAAGAAGGTCTTGGCCTTGGCGAGGTTGCCGTTGGCGTACGGATCACCGGGGTTGAGCATGTGCCAGTCGACGATGGCGTACATGCCGCGCGAGGTGGCCTGCTCGATGAGGTTGTGCACCCGGTCGGTGAACAGGCGCGGGTTGGTGTCGTAGCCGTCCTCCTGGATGTACATCGAGATGCGCAGCACATCGGACTTCCAGTCCGAGGCCAGGGCGTTGAGCGAGGCGGTGTTGAGGCAGTCGTGGTGCCATTGGATGCCGTGCGAGCTCATGCCGCGCAGCTGGATCTGCTTGCCCGACTCGTTGCACAACTTCAGGCCGCACACGCGCAGCTGGCCGTTGGCCTCGACCGGCGTGCCCGCGCCGCCCGGGCCCGTGGTGCCGGTGACGGCGGCGCCACGGTCGGACTCGTTGTCGGACGGGTCGCGAGCGGTGATCGTGTAGGTGTGGCTGGTCGAGGGGGCCAGGCCGCTGATCGTGGCGGTCGTGCCGGTGACGGTGGCGACCACGGTCTCGCCCTCGCGCACCCGGTAGTCCTTGATCGTGCCGCTGTTGTCGGTGGAGGCGTCCCAGGCCAGGCTGATCGAGCTGGAGCTGGTGCCGGTCACCCTCGGGTTGCCGGGGACGGACGGCTTCTGGGTGTCGGGCGGGCCGCTCGCCGAGACGGCCAGGCGGTCCAGGTTCGGCCCGCCGTTGGCGGTGGTCGCCGTCGCCCTGACGGTGTTCGCGCCCGCGTTGAGCTGGGCGTCGACGGTGACCTCCTGCCACGTGCTCCAGGCGCCGGTGCCAGGGAAGTCGCGAGTGGCCGCCGCCCCGCCGTTCACCGAGATCGCCATCGGCCGGTTCGCCGTGGTGCCGTTGGCGAAGCGGAACGTCAGCGCGGCACTGCCGGCCTGGGCGGCGTCGACCGTGAACTGCACATGGGAACCGGTGACGTTGTCGTAGTTGACGAAGCCGGTGCCGGTGAATCCGGCGTGGTTCGACTCCACCACGCCCTGCGAGATCGTGGCGTTCTCGGCCTGGTAGTCACTGGCCGGCGCGGCGATCTCGGCGTCGAGGAAATCGAGGTTGGGTCCGCCGTTGGAGGTCGTGGCGGTCGCCCTGATCGTGTTGGTCCCGGCGTTGAGCGGGGCGGTCAGCGTGGTCGAGGTCCAGGCGGTCCAGGCGCCGGTGCCGGGGAAGTCGCGGGTGACCGCCGCCCCGCCGTTCACCGAGATCGCCATCGGCCGGTTGGCCGCGGTGCCGTTGGCGTAGCGGAGGGTCAGCGTGGCCGTGCCCGCGCTCGCGGCGTCGACGGTGAACTCCACGGAGGAGCCGGTGACGTTGTCGTAGTTGACGAAGCCGGCGCCGCTGAATCCGGCGTGGTTCGACTCCACCAGGCCCTGCGAGACGGCCGCGTTCTCGGCTTCGTACCTGGTGGGGGCGGCTTGGGAGGCTGTGGCCGGTAAGCCCGCGGCGACGATCGCCGCCAGCGCGACCACGGTGAGGGATCGGAGCATGGGGGGTGCGTCTCCTTCGATGGTTAGGAAAGCTTCCTAACGAACAAGCGTGACAATAAGCGCCCCTCCCCCGCCCCACAAGGCCCAAATGACGCGAAAACGCCCCTGATCAATGGATCAGGGGCGATCACCTGCACCTCGACGCCCGCCGGATCGCGGGCCCGCCTCCCTCACGCGCCGGGATACGCCGGCCGCCACGCGGCCCAGTCGATGTGCACCCGGTCGGCATGCTGCGGGTCCACCCGCACCGGCACCAAGGCACCCGGCACGATCAGCCCCATCGGGATGCGCGGCAACGTCTGCCGGTGGGTGACACGGTAGGCCGCGCCCTCGGGCCGGCGCACGACGAGCCCGAAGCTCACCATCGGCTGCCCGTTGACGGTGACGCCGGTGTCGCCCATGTACTCGATCTCGGCCTCACGCGGGAGACCACTGGCCAGCAGCTGCCTGCCACGGAGGGCGCCGAGCAAGAACGGGAGGCCGACGAGGGCCAGGATGAGCGTCGTTCCTAGGGTGATGGCGATGGCCATGATGATGCCGGTGCTTGCCACGGGATGTTCCTCTTTGTTCCTTGTTCTGAATGCCTCCATAGGTGTATCGGGCGGCCATTGCATGCCACTTGATCGGTGATTGCACAATGCATGGGTGCTCACTCCACTGGACGGCCTGGCGCACAACCCCGCCGCGCCGGTCGACCTCCTCATCCGGCTCCTCGACGTCGATGCCGCAGGACTCGCCTACCGCAGGCACCTGCCGGACCCTCTCGTGGACGCGATGGTGAGCCATCCTCGAAGGGCGGTCAGGGAGATCCTCGCCATGAGCCTCGGTGCGACCGGGGCCCAGCGAGCCCGGCTGGTCCACGATCCCGCCGCCTCCATCCGGGAGATCATCGCCTCGGGCGAGACCCACAGGCGCGGAAGATCGGCCCTGCCGGCCGTGGCGTACGAGACCCTCGCCGCCGACCAGGACGCCGACGTCAGACGGGCGCTCATGCTGGCCCCCGCGCTTCCGGACCAGGTCTGGGCGCGGCTTCTCGACGACCCCGACACGAGCGTGCGCACCTCGGCCATGATCAGCCTGGCGCCCGGAAGAGCCGACATCGCCGCACGCCTGGCGCGGGTCGCCTCACGTGAGGCGCTCTCCGTCACCGCCTTCACCCGGAGCCGCTTCGCCGACCTGGCCACCGACCCCGATCCCGAGATCCGGCAGGCGATCGCCGCGAACCGTCACACCCCGCACGACCTCCTCCTCGCCCTCGGACACGACCCGGACCCCTCCGTACGGCTCGCGGCGGCGTTGAACCCGGAGCTGAGCGACCAGGAACGGGACGGGATCGACTACGACGGCGGGCCGCGCGACGACCTGCGTCCGCCTTCCTGGTGGGCCAACTGCCTGGACGACCTTCCCCTGATGCGACGGGCGGCCGGATCCACCCATCACGGCCTGCGGCGTGCGGCCGCCTACAGTCCCTGGCTCCCCGCCGACCTCGTGACGCGTCTCGCCGCGGACGAGGACTTCGTCGTCCGGCTCATCCTGGCCGAGCACCATCCTGACGCCCCGGGCGAGCTCCTGCTGGCCGTCGCCGTCGAGTCGCCCTTCGTCACCCGGTTCGACCAGATCCACCACAGGAACTTCCCCAGGGAAGGGCTCGCCGATCGAGTGGCCTGCTCGCCCGACCCGGCCGTCCGGCTGCTCGCCGTACTGGATCCGGAAGCCCCGCCCAGCCTGATCGAGGCCCTGAGCGAGGAGTTCCCCACCAGCGCGGCCTCCAGCGACCCGCGTCTGCCCCGGGCTCGCGTCCTGGCCCTGTACGCCGACAGCCGGACGCGGCCCGTCGCCGCCGCGAACCCGCTCCTGCCCGTCGAGCTGATGCTGGAGATCCTCGGCCCGTGAGCCGAGGATCCGGGGTCAGCTCGGGCGGTTGCCCGTCGGGATCACGATCTTGGTCTCCGCGCCCCTGGTGAGGTAGTACGTGCTCCACTTCTTGATCATCTCGTCGAGGAGCCACGCGGTGGCGGGCACCAGGGGCAGCCCGATCAGCCCTTCCCTGAACTTCACCAGCAGCGGCCACGCCGTCCTGATGAGCGGGTCCCACAGCGGCTCGCGCGGGATGCCGTTCCAGTCGGCCACCTGGTTGCCGGTGAGGTAGCGGGAGAAGGCGTTGACGAGGGGCTTGTCGATGCCGCCCGGGCCGCTGGTCATCTCCGCGAGCATGGTGCGCAGGATGGCGTTGAGCTCCACGCCTTCCCTGGTCGGCCCCATGTTCCTGGGCAGGACGATGTCCGACTGGGTGTACGAGGTCTCCCAGGTGGCGGGCATGAACTCGTCCCTGATGCCGAGCATGTGCCCCATGACCTGCAGCGACTGCAGGTAGCCGGTGGCCTCGGCCGACGACATGCGCACCCCCCACCCGCGCATCCCGCGCATGGAGAAGGTCGCCAGGGTGTGCCAGGTGACGAGCATGTCCTCCTGGCTGATCGGGATGGGGCCCGTCCAGTAGGGCGACGACTGCAGCAGGTGCCGTACGGCCGCGTGCACCAGCCGGGTCTTGACGGCCTCGACCACGGCCGTGCCGCCGGTCGACCAGGCGTTCGCGGGCCTGACGGCGTAGGCCAGGATGTTGGTCTTGGCGACCCGGTCCTTCAGGTCGGCGCCGCCCGCGGAGTAGTAGACCGCGCGGGCCTCCTTGGGGATGGAGGTGGCCAGCATGCCGGCGCCGACGATGGTGAGGACGACGATGTAGTTGCCCTTGAGCACGTGGAACCTGGCGCCGGCCGCCAGCTTGGCGGGGTCGGCCCACGCCGGCAGCTGACGCGCCCGCTCCATGAAGTCGCGCAGGTCCTCCGGCAGCCCGGCGGGCAGGGGTTGCTCGTTGCGGTTCCAGTCGTACAGCAGGCGGTTGACCTCGGGGATGAGCCCGCGCTGGAACAGCGAGGCGAGGAGCGGGTCGGCCTCGTCGTCCCACACCCACCGGGGATCGGCGCCGCTGCCAGACCCGGCGATCGACCCGCTCGCGGGCCAGGTCCAGTCGTCGGCCTGGGCCGGGGAGGCCACTCCCATCGCTCCGAGCGCGCCCAGGGCGGTGCCCGAGATCAGTATCTTGCGCCTGCTCAACTCTGCCATGCCTGCACTCCTTCGAGGTGGGGGGTCTCGCTCGGGGCATGTGCTTCAGGCCACTCAAGGTGATACTTAGATACAAATTATGAATCTGTGTATCATTCATCATCAGACCACAGTGTGACAGGCATCACAAGGCCCGTATCTGAGGCAGAATCGGCACAGGAGGGGATCGTGGAATCTGTGCTGTCCGGATTCATGGCGCCGTCGGACTCGGAGTCGTTGCTGGAACGCGCCTACTTCGACGCCGTCGAACAGGTCGGCGACCCCGACGAGCTCAGGACCCGCATCCTCGACGCGGCCTACGAGCAGTTCTGCCGCATCGGCATCCGCCGCTCCACCATGGAGGACGTCGCCCGGCTGGCGAAGGTCTCGCGCATCACCGTCTACCGTCGCTTCGACACCAAGGACACGCTCGTCGAACACGTGGTGCGCCGCGAGTTCCGCCGCTACTTCGACCGCTTCCTCATCGACATCGAGCAGGCGGACACGGCCGCCGACAGGGTCGTGCTCGGCTTCGTCAGCTCGCTGCGCGCCATCCGCGACAACCCCCTGATCGGCGGCCTCATCGTCACCGAACCCGACCTGCTCGTCCCGTCCATGATGGCCGACGGCGGCCAGACCCTCGCCACCGTGCGCCAGTTCGTCGCCGGCCAGCTGCGCCGCGAGCAACGCGCCGGCCACGTCTCCGACGACCTCGACGCCGACCTCGTGGCCGAGATGATGGTGCGCATCTCCACCTCGTTCCTGGCGATCCCGAGTGCCATCATCGACCTCGACGACGACACCCAGCTCGCCGCCGTCGCCCGGCGTTTCCTCGTCCCGATGCTGGAGCCGCCCGCCTAGCTGTCACACCGGGGGCCCGCCGAGCGACTACCTACGTAAGGCAGAACTCCCCGAGACGCGAGGCAGCGATGAACGAGCTCGGCACCTCCGACCCCAGGCGGATCGGCCGCTACCGCCTGCTCGGCCGGCTGGGTCACGGCGGCATGGGCACCGTCTACCTCGGGGTCGACGAGGACGGCAGGCAGGCCGCGGTCAAGGTCATCAACCCCGGCCTCGCCGAGCACGACACCTTCCGCCGCAGGTTCGCCAGGGAGGCGGAGGCGGCCAAGCGAGTGCGGCGGTTCTGCACCGCCCCGCTCATCGAGTCCGGCTACGAGGGCGACCGGTTGTACGTCGTCACCGAGTACGTCGAGGGCCCCACCCTGCTCGAAGCGATCCAGGAGCGCGGACCGCTGTCGGGGGCGAGCCTGGAGGCGCTGGCCGTGGGCGTCGCCACGGCCCTGATCGCCATCCACGAGGCGGGCATCGTGCACCGCGACCTCAAGGCGTCGAACGTGCTGCTGTCGCCGGTCGGGCCCCGGGTGATCGACTTCGGCATCGCCCGCGCCCTGGACGACGTCGGCGCGCTCACCGGCTCCGGCGAGCTGATCGGCACGCCGCACTACATCGCGCCCGAGATCCTCGGCGGGGAGCCGGCGGCGCCGGCTTCGGACGTGTTCTCGTGGGGGTGCCTGATCGCGATGGCGGGCACCGGGCGCACGCCGTTCGAGAGGGGGACGCTGCCCGCGACGATCAACCAGATCCTGCACGGCGAGCCGTCCCTGGACGGGCTGGAGCCGGCGATCAGGGACCTCGTGGTGCCCGCCCTGGCCAAGGATCCCGCCGCCCGGCCCACGGCCAGGCAACTGCTGGCCGCACTGGTGGGCGACGCCACCTCGCCGGCCGCTCGCCCGGAGAGCCTCGGCGTGCTCGACGCCTCACCGGGAGCCTCCACCGCACCAGCGTCGGAACCGGCGACCATTCAGGCACCCGTGGACGCCTCCCGGGGACCGGGTCGCGCAGGCCACGACATCCCGCCCTACACCCCATCACTCGGCGGCTCGCCGTACACCCTGCCGCTCGACGGCCCGCCGCACCCCGCGCCCCCGGAGCCGGCCGCGGCCCCCGTGACGCCGGACACCCTGCCGTCCGGCGCTCGCCGTCGCCCGAGCGGGCGCGTGCTGGCCGTCGGCGCGGTCGTCGCCGCGCTCGCCGTCTCCGCCGCCGTCGTCCTGACCGTACGGCTCGGCGGCGGCCAACCGGGAGCGGGTGTCACCGCTACCGGAACCCCCCTGTTCCAGGACGACTTCCTGGAACGACGCGGCTGGGACGGCTGGACGTTCGACCCCGCCGGCGGCGGCATCCGCGGCCACGACATCACCCGCGGCGTCTACACCATGCAGGCCGCCAGGAACTACCCCGTCAACGTCAGCCTGGCCCCGACCGACAACCTGCAGGACGCCATGATCGGCGTCACCGCGGTCCTGCGCGACGGCTCCACCCCGGACGGCGAGTTCGGCCTGCTCTGCCGCCACGACGAGGACGTCCCGAACGGCTACATGTTCCTGCTCCGCCTCGACGGCCAGGTCAGGCTCTTCAAGGTCTCCCAGGGCGCCCGCACCGCGCTCGGCAGCCCGGGCAAGATCGCCGCTCCCGAGGTGGGGAGGGCGATGAAGCTGCAGGCGGCGTGCGCGGGGAGCCGGCTGACGATGTGGGTCGACGGCGAGAAGGTCGTCGAGACCACCGACCAGCAGGTGTTCACCGGAGGGCAGAAGTCCGGGACCGGGCTCATCGTGGAGACGTCGGAGAGCGCGGACGGCACGATCAGGGTCGAGTTCGACGACTACTCCGTGCACCGACCGCAGTAAAGGGTGGAACGGGCGCAGGCGGAGTGTCCGACCGCACGGCACGTGGCCGGTGGCCGCCCGCGCTCGCTGGCATGCGGAAAAGCTGACCTACTGCGGGGCCGCCTCCCCTACGACGAAGTAGTGGAACGTCCCAGGACTCCAGTTGCCCGCCCGGTCGACGATGGCCACGAACACCTGGTGGAACCCGCTCTGAGTGGGCGTCCAGGTCCAGGTCGCCGTGCCGTCCGCCCCGACGGGGACGTAGGTCGGCCTGCTGTGGCCGGACGGTATGACCGCGAACTCGGCCGCGTCGGCGACCCCGTGCGCGGTGAAGGCGAAGGTGCCGGGAACACCGGGCGCCCCCACCGGATCGCGGCCGGTGTACGGCGTGCCCGTGACACCGGGCGCGACGTCGGGCCGCGTGGAGTCCATGATGTACTCACACCACTGGCTCCACTCGCTGACCTCACCGGTGGAGTCCTCGGCCCGCACCCGCCAGCGCAGCGCCTCCCCGTCGGTGCCGACGCGCGAGGCGCGGACGACCGTTTCCGTAGTGAACTCGCCGGTCTCCTCGTGGCGGGGCTGACCGTCCAGCGTCTGCCACTGCCACGTCGCTCGCCACCGCGGTCCGCCGCCGCTGAAGACCGCCTGAGGCATGGGAGAGAAGGGCACATAACGCCTGGCGTCCCCGCTGAGGCACGGGACCGGCGGCACCGTCCGGCCGTCCGGCCACCAGAACCCCTCGGGAGCTGTCATCAGATCGACAGGGGTCTGCAGCGGGTGACGGAACGAGACCTTGATCAGCGGCCCGTTCCCCAGCTCCATCCAGCCGAACCTGTCGGTCTCGTTCACCGACCGCAGCCCGATGGTCAACGTCGTACGGCCCGCGGCCCGCGCCTCCTTGATCGCCCGGGTCAGGTCGAAGGAGATCTTGGGCCAGTTCCCGCACTCCTCCCAGACGTAGGTGTCGATCAGCCGCTCCCACTCCGGCTGCCGGTGCCAGGTCGTCTCCTCCGAGATCGCCCCCGTCTCCCACACCTCGACCGGCCCTTCTCCGGCGCGGCACGCTCCGGCGGTGAGGAAGTACAGCCGCGCGTGATAGATCGGGTCGTCCCGCAACGAGGACAGGTCGAAGCGGATGAACGAGCGGAAGCGCCTGTGTCCGTCGGGCGAGCCGACCTGCAGTTCGTCCTTTCCTGACGGGTTCCAGTGCGGCACGTTCTGGTGCCCGGACTCCACGTATGCCAAGGCCGTCTGGGTGAGATGCTGGTACGGCAGGCCCGTGACGTCCGTAGACTCGCGCCGGTCGTACTCATAGGTGACGAGCATCTCCGGATTGTTGTCCAGCAGCAGCCTGCCCTGTGAGACCGTCTCGCCGCCGCGGATCCCGACGGTCACCGTCTCGGCCCCGGCGGGAATCGCGTTTTCCACCGGGATCTTGTACGGCCAGAACACGTCATTGGGGGAGCATGGCCCGCCCCAGTCGCCCATGGCCGCGCCGATCCGCTCGTCCCACTCCGGCTGGCGATCCCAGGACGTGTGCTTGCCGATCGGGCCGGTCCGCCACAAGGAGAACCCACGGACCCGGTTGTCGCAGCCGGGCTCGACGGTGGGCACGAAAGTGAAGGTCACGCCGGTGACGCGCACGTTGCGAAGGCCGGCGACGTCGTAGGTGAAGAACGACCTCCTGTTGGTCTCCGGTTCGTCCGGCGCCTGCCCGAAGTCCCCCTGCAGGCCGAGGGTCGCCGACTCGTGGAGGCCGATGAACTGGCTCTTGGGTTCAGAGGAAGAGACGTAGGCCCAGGTGGAGGGCCGGATACTGATGGTGGCGGTAGTGGTGGTCGTCGCTTGCGCGGGTGCCGCGGTCAGCGCCAGGAGAATGCTGACAGGCAGAAGTGCCCTCGTTAATCGCGAGATCATGAAGTGGTACGCCCCGTTTCTGAAGATGCCTTGCCCCCTGCGCGCAGCGTAGGGGAGCGGGCGCTTGTTCACCAGGGCCGGCCACGTCATCGTCGACGTCATGCGGCTTCCGGCGGGACCCCCCGGCCCAGGCGGATCCGCTGGGCGGGTTCGGCCCTCTCCCCCGTGAGGGCCGAACCCGCGGCGTCAGCGGGCGCTGGAGGCGGCCCGGTAGTGCAGGTCCTGGACGTACGGCTTGGCGGTGACCGGGTACGGCGAAGCCACGCTCGCGACGGTGCCGGAGCGGGTGACCGTGGCCGACACGTCGCCCGGGACGAGGGTGAAGGTCTTGGCCGAGACTCCGGCGGGAGCGGTGTAGGTGTGCTTGGCCGTGCCGACGGTGACCGACACCGTGCTGGAGGCGGTCAGCATGGTCAGCACCTCGACGGTGTCGCGCGCTGCCGTACTGCCGCTTCGCAAGGTCATCAGCGAGGTCTGGCCGGTGTACGTCGGGGCGGCGGCGTGGGGCTGGACTCTGTGCGTGACGTACGCGACGTCCTTGGTGATGCGCGGGCAGCCGAGCTTGTAGCAGGTCAGGTAGTAGGCGTTGATGTCGAGGTAGGTCCAGCCGGCGTTCCTGGAGGGGGCGAACTGGGTGTTCTCTGAGTAGTCGTTCCAGGTGGTGAGCTGCACCCAGTCGGCGTCGCCGTCGATGGCGCCCGCCCAGGTGGTGCGGAGGTTCTGGGTGTTGGCGGCCTCGTCGTACTTGGCCTGGTTGGGGCGTTCGTCCTGGACGGACACCGGCTGCATCCAGATCTTGCCCAGGCCGTGCGCGGTGGCGATGTTGGCGCCCAGGCTGGAGTTGGCGGCCGGGTTGCGGGAGCCCCAGTTGGAGAAGCCGTAGCTGATCGGGGCGAAGGCGTCCTTGTTGGTGCCGAAGTTCAGGAAGACGGGGACCAGGGCGATCTTGAGACCGTGTTCGGTGTTCATGGCGGCGATCCAGTCGCGCCACCAGGTGGCGGTGCGGGCCTCGGCCTTGAACGGCGAGATGACCAGGCGGCCGTCGCCGAGCCGCAGGACCGAGTCCGACTTGGCGAGCAGGGCCATCGCGTCGGCGATCGCGTCACTGGACTGGGAGGCCAGGCCGTTCATGTCGGGCATGAGCACGATGTCGAAGCCGGGGTCCACGGCCTCGGCGGCCTGGATGAGCTTGTTCACCCTGACCCAGTGGGCGTTGGAGGTGGTGACGGACAGGATGTCGACGGTGAAGCCGTCGATGCCCGCCGCGATCGCCTGCCGTACCTCGGTCTTGAGGTTTTCGGCCACGTAGTCGCCCGACGTGATCGGCGGGCGGGGCAGCGGGCGGTCGCGCAGCAGGCCGCCGTATGCCGCGTGCTTGCCGCTCTCGCCGGTGGGGCTGAGGTAGTTCCTGGCGTAGTAGTCGGAGGCCGGGTCCTTGTTGTCGAGGGAGATCGGGTAAGGCGTGAAGTAGTGGGCGAAGACCTTCTTGTCCGAGGCGCGCAGCTCACCCTTGGCCGGCAGGACGAACGGCAGCGGGCCGGTCGTGGCGCCCTCGGTGTAGGTGACGGTCAGCTTGGGGCCGCGCTCGCCGGTCGCCTCCGAGGAGTGCAACTGGGTCACGGCCGCGTCGTCCTGGACGAGGGCGAAGCCGTACGAGCCGTTGCCGGTGATCGCCGAGGTGACGGTCAGCTGGGCGGGCTGGCTCGCGGTGAAGCCGGTACGGGTGCCCGCCGTCGCCTCGCCGACGGCGGGGCGGGTGTTCCAGGTCGTGGCCTCGGACCAGTCGCCGGTCACCCGGTGGGCGGTGACCGTGGTCGCGGACGTCCTGATCGAGACGACGTCGATGGTGGCGCTGGTGATCACGGCGCCGGCGGGAAGGCCGGTCAGGTCGAAGCCGACCAGGGCCATGCGCCGGCCGGCGATCGAGCTCGTGCAGGCGCTGCCGCAGACGGTGAGCCATTCGGCGGCGCCGAAGTTCTTGGCGGGTTCGCCCTGGCTGAGGAAGACGTCCTTGGTCGCGGGCACGGTGAGGGTGACCGGCGCGGCGACCGCGCCACGAGCAGCGGCTCCTTGCCCGGTGGCGACCGCTCCTTCCGCGGTGGCGGCCGCTTGGAGGCCGGGCGCCGGGGTGGCCGCGGTCGCCGGCGTGGCCAGGTGGGCGCCGAGCACGGCGAGCGTGCCGAGGGTCGCGACCGCTGTCCTGAAATATCCGGTTATTCGAGTTGTCACCGATCAAGGGTGAGACAAGATCAACACACCCGTCCCGACTTTCGGTCAACCCGCCGCGCTTGGAACGGTACTAATTCGGCCACCCCGCCGTGGAGTGCCCCCTGGACACGAAACCGCCCCCTACCGTGGAGTGTCTCTCCAGGTAGAGGGTGGGCTGGTCCGGTGAACCTTCGTTGAACCGCGCCGAGCTTCGGAAACGCCTTGATGCTCTCCGGGACGTGCCGATCCGCACCGTCTGAGGCCCACCCACGACATACATCCGCCCCGCTATCACACTATGTGTCATACACTTGAGGCATGGCGAAAACGAGGAAGTCCCCGGCCAGTGGCGATCCCGTCGCCACCCCCCCAGCGGACGCCGACGTCACCGTCCGCAAGACCGTCACCATGAGGACATCCATAGTGCGCCGGGTAGAGGCTCGAACCGGTCGCCGCGACTTTTCCGCCTACGTAGACGGCGCCGTGGCCCGAGCCCTGGCCATGGACGATGCGCTGGAGATCCTCGCCGAGGCCGACGAACGGCTCGGAGAAATCAGCGACGACGCCATGGCCGAAGCGGAGCGGGCATGGCGCGGCGAGTAGCGCGACCCGACGTCCTGTCCGGCAAGGTACTCGTCCTCGACGCGCAAGCCCTGTCGCTGTGGGCCGACGACGACGAGCGGATGCGGGCTCGTATCAAGGTCGCCACCGCCCACGACTACATCCCCGTCATCAGCTCCGTGACGCTCGTCGAGCAGCGCCGCGGCGGCAAGGCAGGCCAACGCCTCGCGTGGCTACGCTCTCGCCTGACCATCATCGGGGCTGGCGAGGAGGTCGCCGACCTGGCCGCCCGGCTCCTGTCCGATGCCGGTCTCGATGGCCACGACAACGTGGTTGACGCGCTCGTTGTCGCCACCGCTGCCACCGCGGGCGGACCCGCCCGCGTAGCCTCCAGCGACGGCAGCCATATCCCGAAACTGTGTCAGGCAGCGTCGGCGCTACGAGCCGCACCGGTGGAGTGGCTGCGCGTGTAGGTGCAGTATCCGACCGAACGAGAAAAGCGCCTCTGAGCAACGGTGTCGCAGCTCAAAGGCGCTTTTCCACGGTGGAGGTGGCGGGAATCGAACCCGCGTCCTTCAACCCCAAACCAGGGCTTCTCCGGGCGCAGCCTGCTTGACGCTTTTCTCGGCCCCGGTGCTTCCGCAGGCGGATCACCGACGGGCCCAGTCACTGTTAGATTTCCCGCACGCCCCCGTGACCGGGGCTAGCGGTTGAGCCTTCTAGCGATGCCAGGTCCTGAGCCGAAGGCATTCTCAGGCTGACAGTCGGTCGCTGTTAGGCGACGAGGGCGAAGTTAGACTTCGCCTCGACAGTGCTCTTAGTGTTGGCACTTGTGGTTTGCGGTCACAGGATTTACGAGGTTATGTCCGCCGTCCTCGGCCCGCTTCTCCTGACTTGCAAGGTCAAAGTCGAGACCAATCACCCCCAGGTGTGAACTGTCTAAGACCTTACAACACCCGCGAGGTGAAGCGCATTCCACTAAATGCCGAAGCCCTCGGGAACGCGGCAAGCAGCACACATCCCCGAGGGCTGACCGGCAGGGTCGAGCCGGTCCGGACGGCAGGGCTTCCCCCGAGATGAAGCCCTATCTCATCACAGCGACTGGGACCGCAACCCCCCGAGCGATCCAGTCATTAGGGAAGACGCAGCACATGACCGAAAAGGTTGCTCGCTGTCACTAATTAATCACGAAGAGTTGCCGACGGCGCTGAAGAAGCGTCCCGCGAGGGCGGAGGGGTCGGCCTTGTCGACGAGGACGGCGATGGCCACATCGCCCTGCCAGCCGACGAACCAGCTCAGTGTCTTGCCGGGAACGTCGGCGCGGATGCCGTGAACGCCGTTGACCGTGCCTGCGGGACGGGCGGTGCCCGCTCTGACGCCGAGGCGCATCATCGAGACGAGCGAGTCGCGGGCCTTGGCGTCGAGCGGCACGGCGGCGGGCTGGGCCTGCGGGAGGGTCGCCTGGGACGGGTCGGGCGAGGTCGGCTTGGTGACCAGCAGCGGGGGGTTCCAGGTGCCGGAGGCCAGGGAGCCGGCGATCAGGGCCATGCTGAGCGGGCTGATCTGCATGGTCTGGCCGGCGATGGCCTGGGCCTTCTCGGCGTCGCCCGGCGTCTGGGGCCACTTGCCGCTGAAGGAGGCCAGCGGCAGCTTCCACGGCTTGCCGATGCCGAGCTCCTCCGAGCTGCGCAGCAGCTGCTCGGCGTCGACGAGGCGGGCCAGCGAGGCCAGGCCGGTGACGCAGCCGTTGGCGAAGTTGCTCTGGAGGGTGCCCGAGGGTGTCTGCTGGACCGACTGGGTGCCGGAGTTCTCGAACCAGGCGCCGCCGACGGTGCGCCTGGGCGCGCAGGGCAGCTTCATCTTGGGGTCGCGGTCGGCCTTGAGCAGGGCGTAGGCGGCCACGATGGACATCGCGGTGCCGCCGGGGTATTCGCCGTCGAGGCTGTCCTTGATCTGGTCGTAGCTGCCCGCGGTGCTCACGGCGAGGATCTTGCCGGTGGAGGCCTCGACGGCTACGAGCGTGCCGGCCGAGGCGCCCTGGACGGCGGTCTGCGCGGCCCGCTGGATCGAGGAGTCGATGGTGGTGTGCACCTCGACCGCGTCGCGCTGGCTCTCGAGCTCGTCGAGGACCGCGACCTCCTCGCCGGTCTTCAGGTCGAGCGTGACGACCTTGGTGACCGTGGATCCGGTCAGGTGGTCCTGGTAGGCACGCTGCAGGCCGCTGCGGCCGATGGAGTCGCCGGCCCGCTGGGGGCCGCCGAGCTGCTGCTCGCCGCGGGCGGTCAGGGTGCTCACCGAGCCGACGATGCCCTTGGGGTCGGCCGGGGCGACCGGGTGCGGCTCCTGGTTGATCTGGATGCCCTTGATGTCTTGCAGCTGCGCCCTGAGCTCCTGATGTCGCTTGGCGCCGAGGGTGACCAGCGGCACGAAGTCGCTGGGCGGGGAGGAGCGCACCTTGCTGAGCAGCCGGTCGGCGGCGTAGCCGGTGATGCCGGCCAGCCGGTCGCACACCTCTTCGGCGTCGGCACCGAGCTGGCCGGGGGTGACGCCGACGACGTAGAGCTGCATGTCGGTCTGGAGCGAGGCGCCGTCGCGGTCGACGATGGCCCGCCGCCCGACGGGCTTGGTGGGTACGGCGAAACGTTGTCCTTCGCCGAGCTTGGGGTGGAGCACCGAGGGCGACCAGTGCACCTTCCACCGGCCGTCGACGACGCGGAGCGGGAGCGCCCCGTCGTAGACCCACAGCGGGTTGTTCTCGCCCAGGTCGACCTCGGCGGTGAAGTCGGCCGTCGCCTGGTCGCCGCTGCGCTTCACCGAATTGATCTTGAACTCGAAGGAGTTGGCGTCGAGGTCGAGCTTGGCGTCGCTGAGCGCCTTGGCGACGACCTTGGGGTCGGCGTCGGTGCGCGCGGCGGCCAGGTCGTACTGCTCCTGCTTCCAGCCCACCAGGAAGTCGCGGATCGCCTCGTGCGGAGCGGGCTCCTCGAAGCAGGCGGTCAGCGTCGTGCACGCGAGCGCCAGCGCGGCGGTCGCGGACAGGGTGCGCTTGATTCGGCTGCTTCGTTTCACGGGCTGGTTCGACTCACAACTCGATAGGGCACGGCCGGCCGCGCCAAGGGTGGATCAGCGGGTGCGTGCGCGGACCTCGCGTGCCATCTCGCGCTTGGCCTGCTGCTCGGCGAGGGTCTGGCGCTTGTCCCAGTCTTTCTTGCCGCGGCCCAGGCCGATCTCGACCTTCGCCCGGCCGTCCTTGAAGTACAGCGACAGCGGCACGATCGTCAGCCCGCCCTCCTTGAGCTTGGCGGCGAGCTTGTCGATCTCCTTGCGGTTGAGCAGCAGCTTGCGCTTGCGGCGCGCGCTGTGGTTGGTCCACGTGCCCTGAGCGTATTCGGGGATGTGGACGTTGAGCAGCCACGCCTCGTCGTTCTCGACCGTGGCATAGCCGTCGGTCAGCGAGGCCCGGCCTTCGCGCAGCGACTTGACCTCGGTGCCCTGCAGGACGAGACCCGCCTCCAGGACGTCGCCGATGTGGTAGTCGTGCCGGGCACGCTTGTTCTGGGCGATGAGCTTCCGCCCGGTCTCACGTGGCATACGTACACCTTACCGTTGTGCCGCGCCGCGCCGATGGGGCGCGTTCGCGCCCCATCCGACAGCTAGACGCGCAGGTAGCGGCGCAGGGTGACGAAGGAGGCCACGACACAGATCGCCACGCCGATGACCAGCGTCCACACGATCGCCCACGCCACCGAGTCCCACTGCAGCTGCGATCCGGGAGCCAGGAAGGTCTGGAACTCCTCGAACACGAAGACCTTGGCGAGGATCAGCATGATCGCGGCGCCGACACTGCCGATCAGTCCGGCGATCATGCCCTCCATCACGAAGGGCAGCTGGATGTAGAGGTTGGAGGCGCCGACGAGGCGCATGATGCCGGTCTCCCGCCGGCGGTTGAACGCCGACAGTCGCACGGTGTTGGCGATCAGCAGGATCGAGGCGATCACCACCACGCCCGCCAGGACGTAGGAAGCACTGCGCAGCGCATCGAGCAGCCCGAAGAACCCGCCCAGCAGGTCTCTCTGGTTGACCACGCTGGAGACGCCGGGCTGGCCCGTCATGGCCTGGAGCACTGGCGTGGAGATGTCGGGGTTCTTCAGCTTCACCCGGAAGGACTCGGGCATGTCCTCGGCGGTGGTGACCTCCAGGAGCGTCTTGCTGGCGCTGCTCTCCTGGAAGTTCTTGTAAGCGGCGGCCTTGTTCTCGAAGATCACCCCCTCGACCTCGGGCATGCTCTCGAGCTTGGTCTTCAACGTCTCCATCTCGGCCGTAGTGGCGCCCTTGCCCTTACAGTCGGGGTCGGCGGAGTTCTTGCTGCAGAGGAATACCGAGACCTCGACCTTGTCGAACCAGTAGTCCTTCATGCTGTTGACCTGCGTGGTGATCAGGAAACCGACACCCAGCATGGCCATGCCGACGGCGACGGTCACGATCACCGCGACCGTCATGGTCAGGTTTCGGCGAAGGCCGATCCAGACCTCGGAGAGGATGAAATTGATGCGCATGCTTCTCCTTGGTCAGTACGCCTGGCCGTACACGCCACGCGACTGGTCTCGGACGATCTTGCCGTCCTCCAGCTCCACGACCCGCTTACGCATGGAGTCGACGATGGCCGCGTCGTGCGTGGCCATGACGACGGTGGTGCCGGTCCTGTTGATCCGGTCGAGCACCTTCATGATGCCGATCGAGGTGGCAGGGTCGATGTTTCCGGTCGGCTCGTCGGCCAGCAGGATCATCGGGCGGTTGACGAACGCGCGCGCCATCGCGACACGCTGCTGCTCACCGCCGGACAGCTCGTCGGGCATGCGGTGGGCCTTGCCCTCAAGGCCGACCAGCTCGATGACCTCGGGCACGACCTTGCGGATGAACCGCCGCGGCTTGCCGATGACCTCGAGCGCGAACGCCACGTTCTCGTAGACGTTCTTGTTGGGCAGGAGCCGGAAGTCCTGGAACACGCAGCCGATGCGGCGGCGCAGGTGCGGCACCTTGAAGTTGGACAGCCTGGCGAGATCCTTGCCTGCCACGTGGATGGCACCGGAGTTGGGCCGCTCTTCCTTGAGGATCAACCTCAGGAAGGTCGACTTCCCGGAGCCGGACGGGCCGACCAGGAACACGAACTCGCTCTTGTCGATGTCTACGGAGACATGGTCCAGCGCGGGCCTGTTCTGATTCGCGTAGACCTTGGTGACGTTGTCGAAATGGATCACGAGAGCATCACGGCGTACCAGTCTAGGGGCCAAGCTGGAGAGCGGGCGGCACAAGCCCACTTCCCACCGCTGACCGATCGGGGGCGTCTATCTTTACTGATGATCGACGTTCCGATTGGCTGGAGGACAGTCTAGGGGGAAGACTGGCATGGAACGTCCATAACGGAAACAAAACGATTGAGCGCCTAGACTGGGGAGCAGTATGAGTTGCGAACACCTTGTCTGCGCCAACTGCGCACATCCCGTCATCGAGGGCCGGTGCGCCACGTGCCGCGCCAACCGAGAGCGCATGCATCGCCACGGGTTCACCCTGACCCCGGCGACCGTCGCCGCGATCCTGCTCGCCACGCTGCTTGTGACGCTCGTCCTCCTGCAGCACCTGGTCTGACCCCCGCATCGGCGAAATCACCGGCCGGTAATGGGCCTGTTCAGATTCGTCATGCCGTCGTAACACTGGACGTGTGTCTGCCTCATCTTCGCTGTACGGCAGGGAGCGCGAGGAGGAGGCGCTGCGGCGGCTCGTCGAGGGCGCCGCGGCGGGCTCCGGCGGGGCGCTGCTGCTGACCGGCGGGCCCGGCCTGGGCCGTACGGCCCTGCTGGACCAGGCGGTCGCGATGGCCGGGCGGGCGGCCCCCACGGCGGGCCCCGGCTTCCTCGTCCTCAGGGGATGCGGCGCGGGCGACGAGAGCCGCCTGCCGTACGCGGGACTGCACGCCTTGCTGCACGCGCTCGACGGCTCCCCCGCCCTGTACGGCACGCCGCCGCCCGGCCTGGCTCTGCCGGTGGCGGTGCTGGAGCTCCTCGACTCCCTGGAGCGGCCGGTGCTGGTGTGCGTCGACGACGTGCACCTGCTCGACGGGCCCAGCAGGCAGACGCTCTTCTTCCTGGCCAGGCGGCTGGCCGGGCGGCCCGTGGCGATGGTTCTCACGGCGCGCGGGGAGCTCGGGCCGGTCGAGGGCATCACGGCGCTGGACCTGACCCCCTTGGACAGTTCCAGCAGCCGGGCGTTGCTGGCGGACCTGGTGCCGGGGATGGCCGAGGACGTGGGCGCGGCGCTGGACCGGGCGGCCCACGGGGTGCCGCTGGCGCTGGCCGAGCTGGCGGGATCGCTCCACCGCCATCCTCCACCCGAGGTGATCCCGCGCGGCGGGCGGTTGTGGAGGGCCCACGCGGAGCGGCTGGCGGCGTTGCCGTGTGCCAGCAGGCGGGTGCTGCTGCTGGTCGCGTCCGATCCCGAGCTGGACTGCGCGACGCTGGTGCGAGCGTGCGGGGCCGACTTGGCGGCGCTGGAGCCCGCGGAGGCGGCGGGGCTGGTGAGGCTCGCGGGCGGCAGGTGGGAGATCGCCGATCCGCATCTGCGCGCGGTGATCTACCACGGCGCCTGCCTGGCGGACCGTCTCGCGGCCCACCGCAGGCTCGCGCGGGCGCTGGCGGACAACCACCCGCCCGACGCCGCAACCAGGGGGGAAGCGACGGGCGACGCCAAGGCCGCGGATGCGCCCGCCGACGGGCGGAGGCGGCGGCTGGCGTGGCATCGTGCCGCCGCGCTCGACGGCCCCGCCGAGCGCCTGGCCGACGAGCTGGCCACCGCCGCGCCGTACGGCTCGGCCCCCGAGGGCAGTTTCCCCGACCCCTCGCGCGCCTACGAGCGTGCCGCCGAGCTGACCGCGAGGACCCACCTCAAGGCCGCCCGCATGGCCGCCGCCGCCAGGCACGCGTGGTCGGCGGGCCGGCCGTGGCGGGCCAGGGACCTGCTCTCCCGCCTGGGCTCGCTGGCCGTCCCCGAGGAGGTGCGCGGCCGGGCGGGGCTGGTGCGGGGCAGCCTGGAGCTGCGGCTGGGCGAGACCGCCAGCGCCTGCGAGGAGCTGCTCACCGCGGCCAGGTCGCTGCTCGACCACGACAGGGCGCTGGCCGTGCGCACGCTCGTCAGGGCGGCCGAGGCCAGCTACCTGGCCGCCGACAACCACCGTTTCGTGGCGGTGGCCCGCCAGGCGGCCGCGTTGCGCTCCCCCGACGACCCGCCGGACGTGCGCCTGATGTTCGACTACCTGGCCGGGGTCTCGGCGACCTTCAGGGGCCGCCACGCGGAGGCGGCGGCGCCGCTGCGCCGGGTGCTGGAGCTGGCTCCTGCCGTGGACAACCCGTCGGTCCTGGTGTGGGCGACGGTCGCGAGCCTCATGCTGGGCGAGGACCGCCAAGCGGTGCGGCTGTCGGCCAGGGCCATCGCCACGGCCAGGGCGCGCGGTGCGGTCTCGGTGGTGCCGCAGGTGCTGGAGACGATGATCCACGTCCAGATCTGGCGCGGGCGTTACGCCTCGGTCGCCGAGCACGCGATGGAGGGCCTGCGCCTGGCCAGGGAGACGGGCCAGCTCAACAGCGCCGCCCAGCATCTGGGCTGGCTGGCGGTGGTCGCGGCGATCCAGGGCGACGCGGAGACCTGCCGGATCCGCGCCACGGCGGCGATGGAGCTGGCCGACGCGCACGGGGTCGGCGTGGCGGGCGCGCTGGGCGACTGGGCGCTGGGTCATCTCGATCTGGCGGCGGGCCGTACGGGCAGCGCGGCAGAGCGGCTTCGGCCGCGCGGCCGTCACGATCACGTGGTGATCCGGATCATGGCGACGCCGAACCTGGTCGAGGCGGCCGTGCGGGCGGGCGACCGGGAGCGCGCCGAGGCGGCGCTGCCCGCGCTCGACCGCTGGACCGGCAGCATGCGCAACGCCGACAGGCGGGCGCTGGCGGCCAGGTGCCACGCCCTGCTGGCCGCGCCCGGCACCGCCCGCGAGAGTTTCCGCGAGGCGATCGAGCTGCACCAGCACGGCGCCTGCGAGTTCGAGCGGGCCAGGACCCTGCTGCTGTACGGCGGGGCGCTGAGGCGCGAGCGTCAGCCGGGCGCCGCGCGCGAGCACCTGCAGGAGGCCCTGGAGGCGTTCGAGAGGTACGGCACGCGCCTGTGGGCCGAGCAGGCGCGCGCGGAGTTGCGGGCGGCGGGCGAGACGGTGGGGCAGCCGCGCCCCGCCTCCCTGGACACCCTCACCGCCCAGCAACTGCAGATCGCCCGCATGGTCGCCGAGGGCGCGACGAACAGGGAGGTGGCCGCGCAGCTGTTCCTCAGCCCGCGCACGGTCGACCACCACTTGCGCAACGTCTTCACCAGGCTGGGGATCAGGTCGAGGGTGGATCTGGCACGGCTGCTGTCTTGACTGGCGATTTCACCGATGCGCAGAAGGCTCCGCCAACAGAACAATGCTCCGTATTCCCCCCATCGGACAGGGAGTCAGCAGCATGCAACTCACCTTCGCCCGCACCCTCGCCGCCCTGGCCACACTGGCCGCGGTGGTGGTGGCGACCGCACCTGCCCATGCCTCGGCCAGCCCGTACCAGCGCGGCCCCGACCCCACCGAGGCCGTGCTCGAAGCCTCGCGCGGGCCGTACTCCGTCTCCGACACCACGGTCTCCTCGCTCCTGGTGAGCGGCTTCGGCGGCGGCACGATCTACTACCCGACCAGCACCGCGGAAGGCACCTTCGGCGGCGTGGCCATCGCCCCCGGCTACACGGCCTCGCGGTCGACCATGGCCTGGCTGGCCGAGCGGATCACCTCGCACGGCTTCGTGGTGTTCAACATCGACACCATCACCCGCAGCGACCAGCCGGCCAGCCGCGGACGGCAGCTCCTGGCCGCGCTCGACTACCTGACCGAGCGCAGCTCCGTCCGCAGCAGGCTCGACGCCTCGCGGCTGGGCGTGATGGGTCACTCGATGGGCGGCGGCGGCACCCTGGAGGCCTCCTCCAGCAGGCCGTCGTTGCAGGCCGCGGTGCCGCTGACACCCTGGAACCTGGACAAGAGCTGGTCGGAGGTCCAGGTGCCGACGATGATCATCGGCGCGGAGAACGACTCGATCGCCTCGGTCACCACCCACTCCGAGCCGTTCTACAACAGCCTGCCGAGCTCGCTGGACAAGGCCTACCTGGAACTCGACGGCGCCAGCCACTTCGCGCCGAACACCACCAACCCGACCATCGGCAAGTTCAGCGTCGCGTGGCTCAAGCGCTTCATCGACGACGACCTGCGCTACGAGCAGTTCCTGTGCCCGCCGCCGGTCGGCGACCGTGACATCTCGGAGTACCGCAACACCTGCCCGCACTCCTGAGGCGGCAGGAAGAGGCCGGGGACCCGCGTCCCCGGCCTCTTTCGCGTCCGATAGTTGCCATGTACTCGCTGCTCGCCTCGCTCTACGGCCTGTCCCGCCGGGGCGCGCAGCCCAGCCGAGCGACCTGCGCGACTTCCTCGCCGGGCAGCGGCAGCTCGGCCTCGACCCGGCGGGCGCCGCCGCCCTCCTCGACGACCTGGCGGCCCGCGGCCTGATCGGCGTCGGCGACGACGGCCTGACCAGGACCACGCAGGAGGGCGACGCCCTGCACACGCGCCTGTCGGAGACCATCGCCCCCATCACGGGCCGGGTCTTCGGCGACTTCGATCCGGCCGAGCTCGAAGTCGCCCACCGGGTGCTCAACGAGGTGATGCGCAGGGCCGACGAGGTGCGCGCCGGCCTCTGAGCCCGCCCCTACTCGGCGCCCGACTCCTGGCGCCGCATCCAGCGGATCTCGCTCTCGATGAAGCCGTCGATGTCGCCGTCGAGCACGGCCGTCGGGTTGCCCGCCTCGGTGCCCGTGCGCAGGTCCTTCACGATCTGGTACGGGTGCAGCACGTAGTTGCGGATCTGGGTGCCCCACGAGGTGGTCGTGGCGCCGCGCAGCTCCGACATCTTCTCCGCCTCCTCCTGCCGCTTGCGCTCCAGCAGCTTGGCCTGCAGCACCACCATCGCGGTGGCGCGGTTCTGCAGCTGGGAGCGCTCGTTCTGGCAGGAGACCACGATGCCGGTGGGCAGGTGCGTGATGCGGACGGCCGAGTCGGTGGTGTTGACGCCCTGGCCGCCGGGACCCGACGACCGGTAGACGTCGACGCGGAGCTCGTCCTCGTTGATGTCGATGTGGTCGGTCGTCTCGACGACCGGCACGATGTCGACGCCCGCGAACGAGGTCTGGCGGCGGCCCTGGTTGTCGAAGGGCGAGATGCGCACCAGCCGGTGGGTGCCGTGCTCGCCGCGCAGGGTGCCGTAGGCGTAGGGCGCCTTGACGGTGAAGGTGGCCGACTTGATGCCCGCCTCCTCCGCGTAGGAGGTCTCGTAGACCTCCGACGGGTAGCCCTTGCGCTCGGCCCAGCGGAGGTACATGCGCAGGAGCATCTGCGCCCAGTCGGCGGCGTCGACGCCACCGGCCTGGGAGTTGATGGTCACCAGGGCCTCTCGGGCGTCGTACTCGCCCGAGAGCAGGGTGCGCACCTCGAGGGCGTTGACGTCGCCGCGCAGCGAGCCCAGCTCGCGGTGCGCCTCGGCGAGCGTGTCGGAGTCGTCCTCCTCCGCCGCCAGCTCGAACAGCACGCCCAGGTCGTCGAGGCGTCGTATCAGGCCCTCGACGCGGTTGAGCTCACCCTGGAGGTGCGAGAGCTTGCTGGTGACCTTCTGCGCCTGCTCGGGGTCGTCCCAGAGATCCGGCGCGGCCACCTGCTCTTCGAGCGCGGCGATCTGCTTGCGCATCGCATCGAGGTCGAGCACGTCCTTGATGCTGGCGAGCGTGTTGGAGAGCTCGCCGATCTCTTCTGCCGGATCCTTGTCTGCCACGTCTATCAAGGGTACGGCACGCCGTAACATGTCGAGGTGCGTGCATACGGTCGGCGGGGAGTGCTGGCGCTCGCTGCCGCCTTCCTGGCGGTGGCCGGGTGCAGCGACACCCCCGTGGAACAGCCCAGACAGTCGCCGGTCGCGGCGGCCTCGCCCACCTCCACGGCCGAGAAGCCGCCCATCACGCCCGGCGAGGCGCGCGAGGTGTTCACCGCCTACGTGGCGACCGACGCGGCCAATCGCGGTGCGGGCTTCCAGTGGTACGCCCGCGACCAGGTGACCGGCGGCAGGGCCACGCTGACCATGGCCGAATACGACGCCCACCGTTTCCCGACGCCGCACAAGTGGGGCGCCCCCACCGTGTGGGTGCCGAAGCTGGCCGCCGGCGACCGCAACCCGTGGTTCTCGGCGCTGGCCGAGCGCGACGGGCGCCCGGCGATCGTCACCTTCGTCGGGCAGGGCGCCGACTGGCTGCTGACCTCCGTGGCGGTGCTGGAGCCCGGCCAGGGGCCGCCCGCCGTCGAGCTCGACGCCGACGGCTACGCCACGCCGCTGTCGAGCACCGACAAGAGCGTGGCCATCAGCCCCACCTTCATGGCGCCCCTGCACGCCTCCGTGGCGGAGGCCGGCCCCGAGGGCATCGCGGCCGGGCTCATCGCGCCCGGCCCCTACACCACCGAGACGGCCGACAGGATCGACGCCGACCGCAAGCGGTGGAAGGGCCTGGGCTACGACTACGACTCGATCTTCTCGGCCGGCGAGCTGCGCACCTTCGCCCTGCGCACCACGGACGGCGGCGCGCTGGTGCAGTATTCACTGAACCAGTCGACCTCCATCACCAACCGGCTCGACAAGAAGGGCCTGGGCATCCCGGTTCCCGAGGAGCTGCGCTGGCTGGAGCCGAGCCTGTGGGCGCAGCTGTCGCTGAAGACCTCCGAGATGCACCAGTACGCCACCGCCGTGCCGCCCATCGACTCGACCAGGCCCGCGGCCGTGATCGCCCACGACAGCGGCGTCTACCAGGCCAAGGCCGACAACTAGCGGGTACGGCAGGCGCCCCGCGCCTGCCGTACCCTCCGTCTCACGCCTCGGTGTGCGGCAGGCCGCTCGACGCCACCAGGGTGCGGATGGCCCGCAGGGCCACCGAGAGCGTCGCCAGGTCGAAGTTGTCGCTCTCCCAGATCTCCGACAACGTCTGCCTGGCCCGCGAGACCGCCGCCGAGTTGGCCTCGGTCCACAACCCCAGCCGCTCCTCGGGCGACTGCCCGGTCGTGCTCTGCGCGAGCACGTCGCGGGTCAGCGAGGAGTGCGCCGCGTAGAGGTCGTCACGCAGCGCCGAGCGCGCCATGGAGTTCCAGCGGCTGTCGCGGGGCAGCGCGATGATGCGCTCGCGCAGGCGCGCCAGCTGCAGCCGGTCGGCCAGGTCGAAGTAGACCTCGGCCACCTCGCCGACCGGCCTGCCGGCCGCGAAGGCCGTCTCGACCAGGTCGAAGGTGGAGTACGCCGGCACCATCGCCGCGGCCCGCTCGGCCAGCTCCAGAGGTACGGCACGCGCCACGAACGAGTCGCGCCGCTCCTCGAAGGCGGCCAGGTCGGGCCCGGTGAGCAGCTTGGGAATGTGGGTGAGCAGCCCGTTGACGCCCTTGACGAAGAAGGCGACCGAGCCGGCCAGGTCGAGCGGGGGCCGCCGGTTGGTCAGCAGCCACCGGGTGCCGCGCTCGCAGAGCTTGCGCGCCTCCAGCAGCATGGCGATCTGTGTGGCGGTGTCGACCTTGTTGTCGAGTTCCTCGACGGCCCGGAAGAAGCTGGGCAGGTCGAAGACCTCGCGGGTGACCAGATAGGCCTTGGCGATGTCGGAGGCCGACGCGCCGGTCTCCTCCCCCAGCCGGAACATGAACGACGTGCCGGTGGAGTTGACCAGCTCGTTCGTCACGCAGGTGGTGATGATCTCGCGGCGCAGCGGGTGGGCGTCCATGTAGGTGCGGAACCGCTCGCGCAGCGCCGACGGGAAGTACGACACCAGCCAGGAGGCCAGATACGGGTCGTCGGGCAGGTCGGAGGCGAGCAGCTCGGCGTCGACCACGAGCTTGGTGTAGGCCAGCAGCACCGAGAACTCCGGCGCGGTCAGCCCGAGCCGCGCCTGGCGCCGCTCGGCCAGCGTCTTGTCGGACGGCAGGAACTCCAGCTCGCGGTTGACCAGCCCGTCGCGCTCCAGCTTGCGCAGGTAGCGCGCGTGGATGTGGAGCATCTCCACGGCCTGGGCGCGGGCGGCGGCCAGCACCACGTTCTGCGCGTAGTTGTCGCGCAGGACCAGGGCGGCGACCTCGTCGGTCATCTCGCGGAAGACCTGGTTGCGCTGCTTGTCTGTGAGCTCGCCGTCGCGCACGACCTCGTCGAGCAGGATCTTGATGTTCACCTCGTGGTCGGAGGTGTCGACGCCCGCCGAGTTGTCGATGAAGTCGGTGTTGACCAGGCCGCCGTTGAGCGCGAACTCGATGCGGGCCAGCTGGGTCAGGCCCAGGTTGCCGCCCTCGCCGACCACCTTGCAGCGCAGGTCGACGCCGTTGACGCGCAGGGCGTCGTTGGCCTTGTCGCCCACGTCGGCGTTCGACTCGCCCGCGCCCTTGACGTAGGTGCCGATGCCGCCGTTCCACAGCAGGTCGACCGGCGCCTTGAGGATGGCGTTGATCAGGTCGTTGGGCGCCATCGCATTGACGTTGCCGTCGATGCCCAGCGCGGCGCGCAGCTGCGGCGACAGCGGGATCGACTTGGCGGAACGCGGCCACACCCCGCCGCCGGCGGAGATCAGCTCGGCGTTGTAGTCGGCCCACGAGCTGCGCGGCAGCTCGAACAGGCGCTTGCGCTCCTCGAAGGTGGTGGCCGAGTCGGGCTCGGGGTCGACGAAGATGTGGCGGTGGTCGAAGGCGGCCACCAGGCGGATGTGGGGCGACAGCAGCATGCCGTTGCCGAACACGTCGCCCGACATGTCGCCGATGCCGACCACGGTGAAGTCGGTGGACTGGATGTCGACGCCCGTCGTGCGGAAGTGGTACTTCACCGACTCCCAGGCGCCGCGCGCGGTGATGCCCATCGCCTTGTGGTCGTAGCCGACCGAGCCGCCGGAGGCGAAGGCGTCGCCCAGCCAGAAGCCGTACTCCTTGGCCACGCTGTTGGCGATGTCGGAGAAGGTCGCGGTGCCCTTGTCGGCCGCCACCACCAGGTAGGTGTCGTCGCCGTCGTGCCGTACGACGTCGGGCGGCGGCACGACCGAGCCCTCGACCAGGTTGTCGGTGACGTCGAGCAGGCCGGAGATGAACATCCGGTAGCAGGCCACGCCCTCGGCGAGCACGTCTTCGCGAGAACCCGACACCGGCGGCTTCTTGACGACGAACCCGCCCTTGGAGCCGGTCGGCACGATGACGGTGTTCTTCACCATCTGCGCCTTGACCAGGCCGAGGATCTCGGTGCGGAAGTCCTCCATGCGGTCGGACCAGCGCAGGCCGCCGCGGGCCACCTTGCCGAAGCGCAGGTGCACGCCCTCGACGCGCGCGGAGTAGACGAAGATCTCGTACTTGGGCCGCGGCAGCGGCAGCACGCTGATCGCCTGCGAGTCGAGCTTCAGCGAGATGTACGGCTTGCGCTTGCCGTCGGGGCCCTGCTGGAAGTAGTTGGTGCGCAGCGTCGACTGGATCATCTCCAGGTAGGCGCGCAGGATGCGGTCCTCGTCGAGCGAGGCCACCTCGTCGAGCGCGCCGAGGATCTCCTCGGTGAGCGCCTCGGCCATCTCGCGGCGCGTCTCCTCCGAGCGCTTGGGGTCGAGCCGCGCCTCGAACAGGCTGACCAGCAGCCGGGCCAGGCGCACGTTGCCGGTGAGCACCCGCTCCATGTAGCGCTGGCTGAAGGTGGAGCCCGCCTGGCGGAGGTACTTGGCGTAGACCCGCAGGATCTCGACCTGCTCCCAGGTCAGCCCGCCGATCAGGATGAGCGCGTTGAAGTTGTCGGCCGCGGCCCTGCCGTTCCACAACGCCGACAGGCCGTCCTGGAACAGGCGCTTGAAGTCTTCGCGCCCGACCTCGGGCGAGGGGTTGTAGCGCAGGCCGAAGTCGTAGATCCAGGCGTTCTTGGTGGAGGGGTCGTTGTCGCGGTCGACCTCGTAGGGCCGCTCGTCGACGACCTCGACGCCGAGCCGCTGGATGAGCGGGAGCGCCTTCGACAGCGAGATCGGCGAGCCCAGCTTGTAGATCTTCAGCCGCCGCTCGCCCTCGGTCACGTCGTAGGGCTCGTAGAGGTTGATGCTGATCTCGTCGGGTGAGGCCCCGACCAGCTCCTCCAGCCGCTTGAGGTCGACGACGGCCAGCTTGGGCGGGAAGTCGGCCTTGTAGCCCTCGGGGAAGGCGTTCTGGTAGCGCCTGGCGAGCTGGGGCGCGTCGACCTCGGAGGTCATCTCGGTGAGCGCGTCGGACAGGTCGTCCTCCCACGACCGCGTGATCGCGGCCAGGCGGGACTCCAGCTCCTCCACATCCACCTTCGGCTGCGGGAGCGGCTCGCCGCGCTTGCCGCGCACGACCACGTGCAGCCGGGCCAGCGCGGACTCGCCGATCATCGCGCTGTAGTCGAGCGTGGTGCCGCCCAGCGCCTTGAGCAGCAGCTCCTGCATCTTGAGCCGCACCTTGGTGGTGTAGCGGTCGCGCGGCAGGTAGATCAGGCAGGAGATGAAACGGCCGTAGTCGTCGCGGCGCAGGAACAGCCTGACCTGCTTGCGCTCGCGCAGCCGCAGCACGCCCTGGGCGATCGGGACGAGCTGCTCGACCGAGGTCTGGAAGAGCTCGTCGCGCGGGAAGGTCTCGAGGATCTCGATGAGGTCCTTGCCGTCGTGTGACTCGGGGGTCAGCCCGGCGGCGTCGAGCACCTCGGCGAGCTTGCGGCGCAGCACCGGGATGCGGGAGATCGACTCGTTGTAGGCGACGTGCGTGAACAGGCCCAGGAAGCGGCGCTCGCCGATGACCTCGCCCTCGGGCGAGAACAGCTTGACGCCGACGTAGTCGAGGTAGGCGCTGCGGTGCACGGTGGCGCGCGAGTTGGCCTTGGTGATGATCAGCAGCTGCCGCTCGCGGGCCTTGGCGCGCAGCTCGGCGGGCATGGCCGCGAAGCTGTCGGACCCGGCCTTGTCGTCGCGCAGGATGCCCAGGGCCGCGCCCGGCACCGCGCGCAGGGAGTCCTCGGCGCTGTCGAGGCGGTACTCCTTGTAGCCGAGGAAGGTGAAGTGGCCGTCGGCCAGCCACTTGAGCAGGTGGATGCTGTCCTCGACCGCCGCGGGCTCCAGCGGGGGCGGGTTGTCGGACAGGTCCTCGGCGGTCTGCACCGCCAGGGCGCGCATCTTCACGAAGTCCTCGACCGCGTGCCGTACGTCGGCCAGAACCCGCTGGAGGTCGGCCTCCAGCTCCTTGAGCCTGGTCGGGTCGGACTGGCGGTCGATCTCGATGTGCATCCACGACTCGACCTGCATCTGGCCGGTGATGTCCTCCTGACCGCGGCCCAGCAGCCGGCCCGTCATGTCGCGGCGCACCCGCATCTGCGGGTGGACGATCAGGTGCACGCCGATGTCGTGCCTGGTCAGCTCCATCGTGACGCTGTCGACCAGGAACGGCATGTCGTCGGTGACCACCTCGACCACGGAGTGGCCGGGGTCCCAGCCGTTCTCCTCCACGGTGGGCGTGTAGACGCGCACCAGCGCGCGGCCCTGGGGCCGCACCTCCGCAAGATGTTTCTCCGACATGGCCGGACCGTAGATGTCAACCGGGTTGCGCTCGAGCAGATCCTCGGGCGCGACGTGCCGGTAATAGACCCGGAGAAATGCCAGCGCCTCCTCCGGAGGCACGTCGGCGCACTGTTGCGCCGCCCGCTGGAGCAGTTCGTCCTTGGCCTCTTCGAGCGGCATGTCGCTCTCACTCCTTTGTGAGGGTTTAACCATGATTTAGAGCCAGGCCCTTAGTTCCCACAGCAGCGGGAAGTAGTGCATCGGCGTCCGGCCCCGCAGGTACGGAGCCCCGGTGGAGCCGCCGGTGCCGGACTTGGTGCCGATCTGCCGTTCGACCATCTGGACGTGACGCATACGCCACAGCGCGGCCGTCTCGTCGTGGGTCAGCAGATCTTCGGCCAGTTGCCACAGGTCGTCGTAGGTCCTGCGGTCCCTCGCCACCGCAAGCAGCGACCCCATGAGCTCCTCGTCGGAGGTCTCCAGGCCGCGCTGAGAGAGGGCGGTGAGATAAGCATCCCACAGCGTGGGCTCATCCATGCGGCGGCGCAGCCGGGCGAGTTCGTCCTCGCTGGCGTCGCGCAACCCCGTGAGGTAGCGCGCCTCCTTCAGCCCCGACAGGAACTCCAGCTCGCGGAACTGCACGGACTGGAAGCCGCTGGCCGGGGCCAGCTTGGCGCGGAACTCCAGGAAGTCCTGGGGAGTCATCGTCTCCAGGACCTCCACCTGCTCGACCAGCACCCGTTCGACCGCGTGGACCCGGCGGAACACGTGCCGGGCCTGCCACAGCTCGTCGTTGAACATGGCTTCTCGCGCGGACTCGAGCTCGTGCAGCAGGAGCTTGAACCACAGCTCGTAGACCTGATGGATGGTGATGAACAGCAGCTCGTCAGGGGCGTGCGACTGCGGCACCTGCTGGGCGAGAAGTTCGGGAAGCCGGAGGTAGGCGCCGTAGGACAGCCGGCCGCCCTCCTCGCCGAACTGCCTGTTTGATGGCATGCCATCTCCCCCACGCACGTTCCTGATACCACCCGAAAAGCGGCTAATCGTCAACGCGGGAGGATTGTTCCTTCAGTTCGTCGAGGGCGGCGGGCACCTCTTGCAGCTCCTGAATCTCGCGCCGGCAGTCGGCGCAGCCGTCGAGATGGCGTTCGAAGCGCTCGGTCTCGTCGTCGTCGAGGACACCGAGCACATAGGCCGCCACCTCTGGATGCATCAGCCGGCCGCCCCCTTCTCACGCAGCAGCTCACGGAGGGCTCTGATCGCGTAGTAGAGCCTCGACTTCACCGTGCCCGGCGGAATCCCCAGTATCTCCGCCGCTTCACTTATCGTACGGTCCCGCAGGTAGGTCTGTTCAATGACTTCGCGGTGTTCGTCGGACAGATGCCCGAGCGCTTCGGCGACCACGATCGCCGACAGGGTCCGATCGGCGCCGTCGGGCACCGAGATGGTGTCGGCCTCCGGCGGCTCGACCTCGGTCGGCCGGGCGCTGCGACGCCTCCGGCCGTCGATGACGATGCGCCTGGCCACGGTGAGCAGCCATGCCCAAAGGAGCCCGGGTTCCCAGTGCAACCGTGCGGAGTTGCGCCAGGCCCGGACGATGGTCTCCTGGACGACATCCTCCGCCCATTGGAGATCATTGCCGGTCGATCTGCGCACGTGACGCAAGAGCGGCCCGCCGAACTGCTGGTAGAGCAGCGCGATGCGTTGCCCATCGTCCTTGGAGTGAGCTAACACGGCGCACATCTTTACATCTTCGTTATCGCCTCGGTAGTCACTCTGATAACTCCAGTCATTTCTGACTATCTGTGCACATCTTGTGAACCGGGTTGGCAGACCCCGCGTACCTCGGATCATGCGAAGACGATTCGCCGATATCGCCGGCACGACGGTCATGCTCGGTGGCTTCGTGCTGGCGGCCGTGGTCACCGTCGCGCTCGTGCTGCCGTCGGCCGGCCAGCCCGCCCTCGGAGCGGGCTGGCGAGCCACCTCGACCGGCCCCCTGGGGCCCGCCGACATCGACTTCCTGATCAAGGTAAGGCAGGCGGGCCTGTGGGAGATCCCCACCGGCCAGCAGGCCCAGACCAGCGCCCAGAGCGAGAAGGTCAAGGACGTCGGCAGGCACCTCGTCGAGGACCACACCAAGCTCGACATCGAGGTGCGCAAGGTCGCCGCCCAGCTCGGCGTGGACCTGCCCAGCGCGGCCTCCCCCGACCAGCAGCGCTGGATGGCCCAGCTGTCGTCGAAGACCGGCGCCTCCTACGACCGGGACTTCGCCAACCTGCTCAGGGCCGCCCACGGCAAGGTCTTCACCGTCGTGGCCGCGGTCCGGGCCGGCACGCGCAACGACGAGATCCGCAAGTTCGCCCAGAAGGCCGTCGTGGTCGTGATGCGGCACATGACGCTCCTGGAGTCCACGGGACTCGTCGACCACTTCGCGCTACCGGAACCGCCCACGCCCTCACCACTTCCAGGAGGGATCAAATGAGATCGAAACGCCTGGCTGCCGCCTGTTCGGCGCTTGCCGTACTGGCCGGCGGCCTTGTCACCGCGGGCGTGCTCACCGCCGCCCCCGTGCTGGCCGACCACTGCGACCCGGCCGGACACTCGCGGCAGGAGCAGCAGAACGCCGGGGCGCTCGCCCCGCCAGACCCGTCGCAGGAGCCCGACGCCCAGCCCGAGGAGGAGCCGACCGGGGAGGAGTCCCAGGACGGGCAGCGCCGCAGGCCCACCCCGACGCCGTCGGAGGAGGCGCCGCCAGAGCCGTCACAGGAGCCCACCGAGGAGCCCACCGGCGACCCCAGCGCCTCCCCGTCCGCCTCCGCCTCGCCGTCGCCGACCCAGACGAACGACGAGTGCGCCGACCTCGGCCCGTTCGTCGAGGACTTCGTCAACATCCGCCAGGTGCCCGCCAACGGCAACTCCAACCTGTTCGGCCGCGGCGGCAGCTTCGTCTCGCAGTGCGGCACCAACGGCAACGGCCACAACAACCCCGACAACTTCATCGTCGCCCCCGGCGTCAGCAACGGCGCCCACCACCTGCACGACTACGTCGGCAACCTCTCGACCGACGCCTTCTCCACCGACCAGTCACTGGCCGCCGCCGGCACCACCTGCCGGCTGAACGACCGCTCGACCTACTTCTGGCCGGTCCTGCGCAACCGCAAGATCGACGCCAACGTCGACGACCCCGACGGCAACGTCGGCGTCGTCCTCAGGCCCCGCCAGGCGATCATGCTCTTCCGCAGCCCCGGCCAGCGGGTCACCGCCATGCCGAGGTTCCTGCGCCTGATCACCGGCGACGCCAAGGCCGCCACCAACGGCGGCGCCAACGCCCGCGCCCAATGGACGTGCACCGGCTTCACCAACCGGATCACCACCAAGTACCCGCTGTGCCCGCGCGGCAGCCAGGTCGTGCGCATCCTCGACTTCCCCAGCTGCTGGGACGGCCAGAACACCGACAGCGCCAACCACCGCACCCACGTGCTCTTCCCGCAGGGCGGCAGGTGTCCGGCCGGCACGCGCGCCATCCCGCAACTACGGATGATCCTCACGTACTCGGTGCCCACGGGGCCCTCCTACGCCCTCGATGCCTTCCCCGAGCAGAAGCACAACCCGATCACCGACCACGCCGACTTCGCCAACGTGATGCCCGACCGGCTGATGTCCACCGTCGTCAACTGCATCAACCGCGGCCGCCGCTGCTAGGTGACCCTCCCGGGCAGCACCCTCAAGCCACCCCTGGGAGAGGAACCCATGCTTCATCGACGCCAACCCCGGCACGCCACCACGCTCGACACCCGGAACATGAGGCTCGGCGCGATCGCCTCGTTCACCGCGGTGCTCCTGTCCGTGATCGCGCTGGCCCGCTCCCCTCGCGGCCTGGAAATGCTCGCCTTCCTCGACTTCTACGTCGGCGTCTTCTCGCTCGTCTCGCTCACCGCCACCGTCGCCCTCGGCCTGCTGGCCAGCGAGCGGGTGCTGCTGGCCGCGCCCAACCGGGTGCGCGTCCAGCTGGCCCACCGCATCGCCGCCGCGGCCGGGGTGGCCTGCCTCACGATCCACATCGTCATGAAGATCGACCGGGTCTCCGCCCTCGGACTGGCCGCCGCGGCCCTCGTGCTCATGGCCGCCACCAGCGGCATCCTGCGGGGCCGGTTCGCCAGTACGGCCAAGCCCGGCCTGTGGCGCGTGCTGCACGGCGCCTCCTACCTGGCCTGGCCCATGGCGATCATGCACGGCCTGTCCGCGGGACGCGCCCCCGCGGGCTGGGTCACCTGGGCCTACCTGGCCTGCCTGGCCGCCGTGGGCGCCGCCCTGCTCGTCCGGCTCTGGGCGACGCTGATCAGGCCGCCCGCCGTACCGGAGTGGGTGCAGGCGCCCGAGGTCACCGCCGAGGCCCCGGCCGAGCCGTCCACCACCACCGTCCCCGCCGCGTCCGCCGTCAACGCTCCAGTCGACCTCGCCCAGTACCGGAGAGCAGGTTGACATCTTCCCCACGGGTGAACCCGGGAGACTCCAATCCTCACGGATGGGGTTTCCTGCTTCACCGCCAGCCGCCCGTCCAGCTCGCGCTGCCCGGGTCTTACGCCGGCTCCACAGGCGTTTCAGCTCTCCGCCAGCCCGGCGGCGAGCACGTTCTTCGCGGCGTTGACGTCCCGATCGTGGCGCGCGCCGCAGTCACACTGCCACTCACGGATGTTGAGCGGCATCGACTCGCGCACGGCGCCGCAGAACGAGCACAACTTGGAGGAGGGGAACCAGCGGTCCACCGCCACCAACGTGCGTCCGTACCACACGGCCTTGTACTCCAGCATCGAGCGGAACTCCCGCCAGCTCACATCCGAGATGGCGCGAGCCAGCGAACGGTTCTTGACCAAGTTACGGACGGCCAGGTCTTCCACGGCGATCACTTGATTCTCGCGAACAAGCCGTGTGGTGACCTTGTGCAGGTGGTCTCGCCTGCGGTCGGCGATTCGTGCGTACACCCTCGCTACCTGCCGCCGGACCTTGGCCCGGTTGTTCGACCCCTTCTGCGTTCGGGCCAGCGCCCGCTGAGCCTTGGCGAGCTTGCGCCGGTCGACACGTTCATGACGCGGGTTCACGATCTTCTCGCCGGTCGAGAGCGTGGCCAGCATCGTGATTCCCGCGTCCACACCCACCGACGCCTCAACCGGCGGCAGCGACGAGATCTTCTCCTCGACCAGCAGGGATACGTACCAACGCCCGGCCGCGTCGCGGCTCACCGTGACAGTGGACGGCTCCACCCCCTCGGGCAGCGGACGCGACCAGCGGATGTCGAGCGGGTTGTCCATCTTCGCCAAGGTGAGGCGCCCGTCGCGCCAGCGGAACGCCGAGCGGGTGTACTCCGCGCTGGCGCGCGACTTCTTGCGGGACTTGAACGTCGGGTATCCGGCGCGTCGAGCGAAGAAGTTCACGAAGGCAGCTTGCAGATGCCGCAACGCTTGTTGGAGCGGGACGCAGGACACTTCGTTGAGCAACGCCAGTTGCTCGGTCTTCTTCCACGCCGTGAGCGCGGCCGACGACTCCGCATAGGACACTCGGCGACCACCGGACGCGTAGGCGAGGGTCCGCTCATCCAATGCCCTGTTGTAGACCAAGCGGATACAGCCGAACGTGCGCGACAGCTCGTCGGCCTGCTCGGGCGTCGGGTAGCAGCGGAACTTGTAGGCCCGCTTCACCAACTGCGCCACGCCTCAGATTCTACTGGGCGATCAAGCGGTTATCGCATCTTTGTTCGACCTGCGGCCAAGTCCGGCGGTACCAAACCCAAGGAGATTCGATGATCCCCCACCGAGTCCCGCCCGTCCTGCGCATCGGGCCCGCCCGGCTCACCGCCGGGCTGGACCACTGCCGCCGGCTGGATCTGCCGGCTCACCGCACCCTGCACGGCACCCCCGCGCCACGCGACCTGACGAACCTCATCGCCCAGGTCGACGAGGTGGATCTGCGCGGGCGCGGGGGCGCCGCCTTCCCTTTCGGGCGCAAGCTGCGCGCCGTCTCCGCGGGTTCGCGCGAGAGCGTCGTGCTGGTCAACGCCGCCGAGGGTGAGCCCGCCAGCTGCAAGGACGCGATGCTGCTGGTGCGCACCCCGCACCTGGTGCTCGACGGCGCGGTCCTGGCGGCCGAGTCGCTGCACGCCCGCGAGGTGGTCGTCGCCGTCGCCGCCGGCAGCGTGCCCCTGGCCTCCGTCGAGGCGGCCGTGGCCGAGCGCCGCGCCGCCAGCGTGGCCGGGGCCGCCGAGTCCCACCTGCCGATCCGCGTCGTCGGCCTGCCCGAGCGGTTCATCACCGGCGAGGGCGGGGCGCTCGTGCGCGGGGTCAACGGGCTGGACGCCTCGCCTCCCGGGCGCAAACGCCGCGCGGCGACCGCGGGGGTGGACGGGCTGCCCACGTTGCTGTCGAACGCCGAGACCTTCGCCCAGCTGGCGATCCTGGCCGAGCACGGCGTGGAGGGCTACGCCTCGGTGGGCACCTCGCGCGAGCCCGGCACCACGCTGCTGACCGTCGGGGGCACGCACGTGGTCGAGGTGCCGTACGGCACGCCGCTGGCCGCGGTGCTGGAGTTGTGCTCGCTGGAGGCGGGCGACGGGGTGCTCATGGGGGGCTATCACGGCTCGTGGCTGCCGGGATCGGCGGTGGGGCCACCGCCGGCGGTGTACGAGCCGCCGCCTGCGGCGCCTGCGGTGCTCTCCCTCGTCCCGGCCCCGGTGACGGGTCCTTTCCCCGTCCCGGTGACAGGTCCTTTCCCCGTCCCGGTGACGGGTGCCTTCCCCGCCCCCGTCACCGACCCCTTCCCCGCGCTGTCGCAGGCGCCCACCGACCCGTTCCCCGCGCTCCCCCAGACGCCCCCGGCGCCCCCCGCGCCGCCGCCCGGGGTCGAGCTCTCCCGTACCGGCCTGGAGGCCGCGGGCGCCACCCTGGGCGCGGGCATCATCGTCCCCCTCGGCTCCGACACGTGCCCCCTCGGGGAGACCGCCCGGGTGGCCGCCTACCTGGCCGCCCAGTCGTCCGGCCAGTGCGGCCCCTGCAGGATGGGCCTGCCCGAGGTCGCCCGCGCCCTGGTCGCGCTGTGCGAGGGGCACGGCTCGTCCGACTCCGTGCGCCGTGCCGTACGGGCCGTCGAGCGGCGCGGGGCCTGCTTCCACCCGGACGGCACCGCCCGCTTCGTCCTGTCGGCGCTCGACGCCTTCGCCGACGACGTCGCCGCCCACCTGGAGTCGGGCACCTGCGGCCGCCCGGTGCGCGGTGTGCTGCCGCTGCCTGAGTCGTCGGAGGAGCCCAGCTACCGGCTCGACGTCGACTGGACCCGCTGCGAGGGGCACGGGCTCTGCGCGCACCTGCTGCCGGAGTTCGTCGACCTGGACGAGTTCGGCTACCCGTCGTTCAGGACGGTGCCGGGCTGGATGGCGAAGGAGGCCCGCCGTGCCGTCGAGATGTGTCCCGCCCTGGCGCTGCGCATGGCCTAGAAACAATCGCCCTGGGCTTCCAGCCGCCATCGGTTATCCTGCTGGTGATGGCTCAAGGATCGTTCACACGCGTGCAGCGCCTCGGCAACGCCCGGGCGCGAGTAGCCATGCGCCGATAGGCGCCGCCTTCGCGTCCCCGATCCTTTCACGCCCGACCGGCGTGCCTTCACGCATGGAACAACCATGGACAAGCCATCCCTTGACGGCCTCGAAGCCAAGTGGAACCACCACTGGGCGAGCCAGGGAACCTACCGTTTCGACCGCTCCCAGCCGCGCGAGCGTGTCTACTCCATCGACACCCCTCCTCCCACCGCCTCCGGCTCGCTGCACGCCGGCCAGGTGTTCTCCTACACCCACACCGACCTGATCGCCCGCTACAAGCGCATGCGCGGCTACGCGGTCTTCTATCCGATGGGCTGGGACGACAACGGCCTGCCCACCGAGCGGCGGGTGCAGAACCATTACGGCGTCACGCCGGCCGAGGTGGGCCGGACGAGGTTCGTGGAGTTGTGCCACGAGCTGATCGCCCAGGACGAGGCGGCCTTCGAGGCGCTGTGGCGCAGGCTGGGCCTCTCGGTCGACTGGGACCACCTCTACACGACCGTGGGCCCCGTCTCCACGCGGGTCTCGCAGCTGGCGTTCCTGCGCAACCTGGCCAGGGGCGAGGCCTACCAGGCCGAGGCGCCCACGTTGTGGGACGTCACCTTCCAGACGGCGGTCGCCCAGGCGGAGCTGGAGGACCGCGAGCGGCCCGGCGCCTACCACCGGATCAGGTTCGGCGACCTGGAGATCGACACGACCAGGCCCGAGCTGCTGCCGGCGTGCGTCGCGCTGGTCGGGCACCCGGACGACCCCAGGTACCGGGACGTGTACGGCACGACGGCGACCGTCCCCCTGTACGGGCATGAGGTGCCGGTCCTCGGCCACCACCTGGCCGACCCCGGCAAGGGCACCGGGCTGGCCATGGTCTGCACGTTCGGCGACGTGACGGACGTGATCTGGTGGCGCGAGCTGAACCTGCCGATCCGCGCGATCATGGGCAGGGACGGGCGGTTCCTCCCCGGCACCCCCCACGAGGGTCTGACGGCCAAGCAGGCCAGGAGGCGCATCGTCGAGGAGCTCGGGATCGAGGAGCCGCGCCCGATCACCCACCAGGTGAAGTTCTACGAGAAGGGCGAGCTCCCACTGGAGATCGTCACCAGCCGCCAGTGGTATCTGCGCAACGGCGGGCGCGACCCGGAGCTGCGCGCGACGCTGAAGGCCAGGGGCCGCGAGCTGGGGTGGGCGCCGGAGTTCATGCGCCACCGTTACGAGAACTGGGTCGACGGCCTCAACGGCGACTGGCTGATCAGCCGCCAGCGCTGGTTCGGCGTGCCGTTCCCGGTCTGGTACCCCCTCGACGCCGACGGGGAGCCGATCCACGACCGGCCGATCCTGCCCGAGGAGTCGAGGCTGCCGATCGACCCCAACCTCGACGTGCCCGAGGGTTTCACCGAGGAGCAGCGCGGCGTGCCGTACGGCTTCGCGGCCGATCCCGACGTGATGGACACCTGGGCGACGTCGGGGCTGACGCCGCAGATCGTGTGCGGGTGGGAGCGCGATCCAGACTTGTTCGCGCGCACCTTCCCGATGGACCTCAACACCCACGCCCACGAGATCATCCGCACGTGGCTGTTCGGCAGGGTGCTGCGGGCCCACTTCGAGCACGGCACGCTGCCCTGGCGCGGCTCGATGATCTCCGGCTGGGTGGTCGATCCCGACCGCAGGAAGATGAGCAAGTCCGCGGGCAACGCCACGACGCCGATCGGGGTGCTGGAGAGGTACGGCACTGACGCGGTGCGGTGGCGGGCGGCGGGCGCGCGGCCCGGCATGGACACGCCCTTCGACGAGAGCCAGATGAAGGTCGGGCGCAGGCTAGCCACCAAGATCCTCAACGCCGGGCGCTTCATCCTGTCGTTCGAGGACGGCGGCGGGCGGCCGTCGCGGGCGCTCGACCTGGCTCTGCTCGCCGCGCTGCGCCAGGTCGTCGAGCGGGCCACCGACGCCTTCGAGTCCTTCGACTACACCACGGCCCTGGAGGTCTCCGAGCGGTTCTTCTGGTCGTTCTGCGACGACTACCTGGAGCTGGTCAAGGAGCGTGCCTACGCGGGCGACTCCTCGGCGGTCTCCACGCTGCGCACCGCCCTGTCGGTGGTGCTCAGGCTGCTCGCGCCCGTCCTGCCGTACGTGACGGAGGAGGTCTGGTCGTGGTGGCGGGAGGGCTCGATCCACCTGGCGGGCTGGCCCTCCGCCGACGAGCTGCCGGACGGCGGCGACGCGGAACTGCTGGCCGCGGCGGGGACGGCGCTGTCGGCCGTCCGCGGCGAGAAGTCCGCGCGCAAGCTGTCGCTCAGGTCCGAGCTCGACCGCTTCGAGCTGTACGGCTCGGCGGCGGAGCTGGCCAGGTTCGCCCAGGTCGGCGACGACCTGCGCGCCGCGGGACGCATCGGCGAACTGGTGCTCACCCCGGCACGATGAAGGGTGCGCCGGCCGGGACCCCCGTCCGGCCGGTGCGCCTCGTCAGGCGGCCACGGGCGCCGCGGTGACGGCGAGCTTGCGTGCCAGCCGCAGCCGGTAGGCGTCCAGGATGACCGCGAGCAGGATCACGAACCCGGTGATGATCTGACGCGAGAAGTCGTCGACCCCCATCAGCAGCAGCCCGTTGGTGAGCACGCCGAGCAGGCAGGCGCCCAGGAAGGTGCCGATCATCGATCCGCGCCCGCCCATCAGCGACGCGCCGCCGATGACGACGGCCGCGATGGCGTTGAGCTCGTAGCCCTGGCCCAGGATCGGTGAGGCGATGTTGAGCCTGGCCATGTAGAGGAGCGCCGCCACGCCGACGGTGAACCCGCCGATCACGAAGCAGGCGATCTTGACGCGGGACGTCTTGTGCCCCGACAGCCGCACGGCCTCCTCGTTGTTGCCGATCGCGTACACAAGGCGGCCGAAGACGGTGCGCGACAGCACGAACCAGCCCAGGCCGACGAGCACCAGAGCCACCCAGAACACGGCCGGGATGCCTGCCAGGGTGAGCGTGCCGAAGTCGTTCAGCGCCGCGGGCAGGTCGTAGATCGTCGCCGCGCCGGTGTAGCGTTCGGCCGCGCCCCTGGCGATGTTCAGCATGGCCAGCGTGACGATGAACGACGGCACCCGCCATTGTTCCGAGACGAATCCGTTCACGAAGCCGACCACGCCGCCCACCGCCATGCTGAGCAGGATGGCCAGAAGCAGTGTCCCCGCCGAGGCCGATCCGGCCATCAGGGTGCCCGACACCACCGCGCACAACGCCATCGCCGAGCCCACCGACAGGTCGATGCCGCCGATCAGGATCACGAACGTCATGCCCACGGCGAGCACGGTGTTCAGCGTGATCTGGGTCATGATGTTGCGCAGGTTCTGCTCCGTGGCGAAGCTGGGTGCGGCGACCATGAAGAATCCCGCGAGCAGCACCAAAGCCACCCCGATGCCCGCTTCGCCGAGCACCAACCGTCGAATCATGAGTTGTCACCGTTCTTGAGGTAGCCGGAGTAGGCCAGCGTGAGGATGCGTTCGGCGTCGAACTCCTGGCGTTCCAGCGAGCCGGCGATCCTGCCCCGGGAGAAGACGAGGATCCTGTCGCAGACGCCCATCAGCTCGGGCAGGTCGGAGGAGACCACGAGCAGCGTCTTGCCGTCGGCGGCGAGCTTGAGCAGCAGCTCGTGGATCTCGTACTTGGCGCCCACGTCGATGCCGCGCGTCGGCTCGTCGACGATGAGGATCTCCGAGCCGGCGTGCAGCCACTTGGCCAGGACGACCTTCTGCTGGTTGCCGCCCGACAACGTGCGGGCGTGCTGCGAGAGGCCCGCCGACTTCAGCCGCAGACGTCCGCCGAGCTCCTGCGCCACCTCGCGCTCCCGGCGGAAGTTCACCAGGGCGCCGCGCAGCCTGGCGAGCGTCACGTTCTGCGAGATCGGCAGGTCGAGCACCAGGCCCTGGGACTTGCGGTCCTCGGTCAGGAGGCTGATGCCGTGCCGTACGGCGTCGCGCGGGTGACGGATGCGCACCCGCCTGCCGTACACCTCGACCGTGCCCGCGACGGCGGGGTCGGCGCCGAACAGGGCCCGCATGGCCTCGGTACGGCCCGCGCCGACGAGGCCGGCGAAGCCCACGACCTCGCCCTTGCGCACCGAGAACGACACGGGCCCGTCGAACCCGGCGACCTTGAGCGAGGAGACCTTCAGTGCCTCCTCTCCGAGCTCCTTGGCGGGGATCGGCGGGAACTCCTGGGCCAGGTCGCGCCCGACCATCGAGCGCACCATGCCGGGGATGCTCAGCCCGGAGCGCGGCACGGTCTCGATGGAGCGGCCGTTGCGCAGCACGGTGACGCGGTCGGCGAGTTCCATGATCTCTTCGAGGTGGTGGGAGATGTAGAGGATCGCCACCCCCTTCTCGCGCAGGTCGCGCAGGATGTCGAAGAGCCGTCCCGCCTCGCGCGGCGTCAACGCCGCGGTCGGCTCGTCCATGATCAGCAGGCGGCACTCGGTCGACAGCGCCTTGGCGATCTCCACGAGCTGCATCTGCGCGATGCCCAGCCGCTCGACCGGGGTGTCGGGCGAGATCTCCAGGCCGATGCGGGCCAGCAGGTCGCGGGCGTCGGCGCGCAGCCTGCGCCGGTCGACGACGCCGGCCCTGCGAGGCAGCCGCCGCAGGAACAGGTTCTCCGCCACGGTCAGGTACGGCAGCAGCGCCAGCTCCTGGTGCACCACCTGGATGCCGGCGCCCAGCCCGTCGGCGGCGCTGCCCGGCCGGTACGGCAGGCCGTCGAGCTCCATGGCGCCCGAGTCGGGCGCGTGGATGCCCGCCAGGCACCTGACCAGCGTGGACTTGCCCGCGCCGTTCTCCCCCACCAGGGCGTGGATCTCGCCGGCGGCGATGTCGAGCGAGACCCCGTCGAGCGCGAGCACGCCGGGGAATCGTTTGACCAGCCCGGTCGCCCGGAACATCACTGGAGGGAGTCCTTGGTGATCAGCTTGATCTCGGTCTTCTGCCAGCCGGAGAACGACTCGCCCGCGATCATCTTCATCGCGTAGTCGATGCCGTTGGCCGCCTGCTGCGCGCCGTACTGGTCGAGGGTGGCCACGACGGTGCCCTCCTTGACGTGCGGCTGGATGGCCGGGATGTTGTCGAAGGCGGCGACCTTGATCTGCCCCTTCTTGCCCTGCTCCTCGATGGCCTTCAGCGCGCCGAGCGCCATGTTGTCGTTGGCGGCGAGCACGCCCTTGATGTTCTGGTTGGCCGTCAGCATGCTGCCGAGCACGGTGTGGGCCTCGTTGGTCTCCCAGTGAGCGGTCTTGGAGCCGGCGAGCTTCAGCCCGCCTTCCTTGATCGCGTCCTCGAAGCCCTGCTTGCGCTGGGTGGCGTTGGCCGCGCCCGGGTTGCCCTCCAGGATGACGACCTCGGCGTCCTTGCCGAGCGCCTTGACCAGCTCCAGGCCGGACTGCTTGGCGCCCTCTCGGTTGTCGGGGCCGACGAAGGGCACCTTGTCGGCGATGCCGGCGCTCTTCATCGCGCCCTCGTCGAGCTGGACGTCGATGTTGACGACCTTCACCCCGGCGTCGACGGCCCGCTTGAGCGGGGCGATGAGCGCGCGGGAGTCGGCGGGGGCGATGACGATGGCCCTGGCCTGCTGGGTGACGCATTTCTCGACGGCGGCGACCTGGTTGTCGATGTCGGTCTCGTTCTGGATGCCGACGACCTGGAGGGTCAGGTCGCCGCGCTTGGCTGCGTGCTCCTCCGCGCCCTTCTGCATCTGCTGGAAGAACTCGTTGGCCAGCGACTTCATGACCAGGCACAGGGCGGGCTTCTCGCCGGGCTGCGCGGCGGGGGCGGTGGCCGCGGTGGTGCCGCCCTCCTTGCCGCAGGCGGCGAGGGCGAGGGCCAGACCGGCGACCGCGATGATCTGCTTTTTCATGTTCTCTCCTCAGAAGGGGACGCCGGCGCGGAGCACGACATTGGCGTAGGGGGTGGCTTCGCCGGTGCGCACGATGACGAGCGCCCGTTCGGTCAGGTGTTTGAGCTCTTCGTGGGGGATGCGCTCGGCCCCGGGAAGGAAGTCGCGGGGCGCTTCCTTAGCCACGAAGGCGTGCTCGACGACGAGTTCCTCGCGGATCGACTCCAGTACGGGCAGGAAGCGCGGCTCGTCGCGCCGCCAGACCAGGTCGACGGATTCGACGCCTGGCGGCACGGGAAGGCCGGGATCGGCGACCACGACCAGGTCGCCGTGGCCGGCGCGGGCGAGCAGGTGAAGGAGGCGAGGATGCCAGAGGCCCTCAGCCCGCATGGCTCACCCCCTCGATCGTGTCGGGGCATCCGCAGGAGCCCCGACGGATGAGGCGGGCGGCCAGCACCTCCCGCTCGTGCCCGGTCTCGCCCTTGATCTGGTGGACCAGCCGTTCGACGGCGCGGCGGCCGAGGACCTCCAGCGGCTGGCGCATGGTGGTCAGCGACGGGATCGTGTACGCGGTGCCGACGATGCCGTCGAAGGAGCAGACGGCCACGTCTCCGGGGATGGTCAGCCCCAGCTCGGCGACCGCGCGCATCACGCCGAAGGCCATCAGGTCGCCCGCCACGAACAGCGCGGTCGGCCGGTTCTCGCGGAAGAGCAGGTCGAGGGCTCCGAGATACCCGTGCCGGCGGCCGAAAGGGCCGTAGGCGATGGGCATCTGGTCGGGGTCCACCCCCGCCTCGCGCAACGCGCGGGCCCACCCGGCGACGCGGTCCACGCTGGGATGGATGTCCTCGGGGCCGGCGATGCAGCCGATCCGGCGGCGGCCGTGCTCCAGCAGGTGCCTGGTGGCCTCGTAGGCCCCGCCCTCGTTGTCGATGAGCAGGTGGCCCGCCTCGACCCCGTCGAGCTCGCGGTCGAGCACGATGCACGGCACGCCCGAGGCGGCCAGCAGCGACTGCCAGGTGCGCGGGCCGTGCGTGGGGATCAGGATGAGCCCGTCGACCTGGCGGTCGATGAGGGTGCGCACGTAGGCGGCCTCGCGGCCGTCGTCGTCCATCGCGTTGCCCAGCAGCAGGGTCAGGCCGTGCTCGAAGGCGACCTCCTCGATCTCGCGGGCGAGCTCGGCGAAGAACGGGTTGGCGTTGTCGGGCACGACCAGGCCGATGGTGTGGGTGCGGTTGGTGCGCAGGGAGCGGGCCACCACGTTGGGCCGGTAGCCGAGCTCGTCGATGGCCCGCAGCACCTTCTCCTTGGTGTGCGGGGCGACGTTCCTCGGCCCGTTGTTGAGCACGTAGCTCACCACGGCCTCGGAGGTTCCGGCCAGGCGGGCGACGTCACGGCGTGTGACCACGGCAATCCCATCTACTCGTGTTGACGGCAACCATCGACCAATCCCCGATCGGTTGCAACACGTGTAGATGGCCTGTTACCCAGTCGTTATCCCAAGATCACAGCTTCATCACCAAAGCCGCTTCCTTCTTGTGGTTTTTCGTATAAGCGCCCATCTTTCAACACGAGTTGAAGGGACATCACATGCGCATACTCGCCGCCGCCCTCCTCCTGCTCTCCCCCACGGCTACGGTCAGTGAGCAGGTGCCCAAGGAGAAGGTCATCATCGACGTCGACATGGGCGAGCTGAACGACGACGCCGTCGCCACGTTCATGCTCACCGCCGGGAACCGGGTCGACATCCTGGGCGTGACCACCGTGGCCGGCAACACCTGGGCCGAGCAGGGCACCGCCTACTCCCTGCGCCAGCTGGAACTGGTCGGCCGCAAGGAGATCCCCGTGGTCCAGGGCGCGGTCGAGCCGCTCGTGCCAGGGCGCCTCGACGGGCTCAAGGGCGAGAACCACCTGTTCGGCAAGGCCCCCTGGGCGGGCGCGTTCGACGGCCCGCGCCCCTCGTCCTACCGGCAGGTCGAGACGTACGGCGGAGCCCCGAAGACCAAGCCGGCCCCCGGCCCCGCCGCGGAGTTCATCGCCCAGCAGGTCAAGAAGCACCCCGGCCAGGTCACCCTCTTCGCCCTGGGCCCGGCCACCAACGTCGCGCTGGCGGTCAAGACGCACCCCGAGATCGTGCCGCTGGTCAAGGAGATCGTCTACATGGGCGGCGCCTTCGACGTGCCGGGCAACATCTCCCCCGCGGCCGAGTTCAACTGGTGGTTCGACCCGGAGGCCGCCAAGATCGTGCTGCGCACGCCGTTCAAGAAGCAGACCATCGTGCCGCACGACGCGGCGCTCAAGGTGCGCTTCACCAAGAAGGAGTACGACCGCATCGTCGCCGGGACCGAGACGCCGATCAAGAAGATGTTCAAGGACATCCAGCGCGGACAGGGCACCTTCGTCTGGGACGCCATCGCCGCCGGGATCTTCCTGGACCGCTCGCTCGTCAAGCGTTCCGAGGAGCGCTACGTCGACGTCGACTCCACGATGGGTCCCAACTACGGCCGCTCGCTCGGCTACAACCTCGGCGAGTTCGACCGGCCGAACAACCCGGCGGGCACCCGTAAGGCCACGATCGTCTTCGAGGTGGACACCAAGCGCTTCTGGGACCTGTACGTGGACAGGATGCGCAATCAGTGACCGATCAGGGATGATCGGCGGCATGACGCCCTCGCGAGTGACCGAGTTCCGCCGGGCCGCTCGCGAACGGCTCGCCGGCTACAAGCACACGACCCTGGAGAGCGCGCCCGGCATGCGGGCCGCGGCGGTGGTGCTGTGCGTGGTGCCCGGCGACGACGGCGCGCCCTGCGTGGTCGTCATCAAGCGCGCCTACCGGGGCCGCAACGCCGGCCAGTGGGGGCTGCCGGGCGGCAGGACCGAGCCGGGCGAGTCGCCGGAGCAGGCGGCGCTGCGCGAGCTGGAGGAGGAGCTCGGCCTCGTCGTCGGGCCCGCCGACGTGGTGGGCCGGCTCGACGACTTCCCGGCGGCTTCGGGCTTCGCGATCACGCCGATCGTCGCCGTGCCCGCCGCTGTCCAGCCGCTGCGGCCCGATCCTCGGGAGGTGCACTCGGCGCACCGGGTGCCGCTGGAGCGGCTGGCGGCCGACGACGTGCCGAAGTGGGTGGACCTGCCCGACGGTCCGCCGCTGCTGCAGATGTGGCTCGCGCCCGACATGCGCATCCACGCGCCGACGGGGGCGATCCTGTGGCAGTTCCGCGAGGTCGTGCTGCTGGGGCGGGAGGCCGCCGAGTCGCGGGTGGCGCACTTCCGCCAGCCGGTGTGGACCCGCCGCTGAGGCGCCGTCCGCGTCGGTGACACATCTGTGACCCAACCTCCGGGGGCACTCGCCCGTCTCACATGCGTGGATCGACGGCTTTTCCTGCAATCTGCGGCGTTGGCCCCGCTGCTGTCCTTCGCGCCGCCGCCCGACTGGACGGGGCTGGGCCGTACTCTCAAGGGCACCCTCGTGCGCCCTGGCGACCGGGCCTACGACGGCGCCCGCAGGCTGTTCAACCCGGCCTTCGATTCCGTACGGCCCGGCGGCGTCGCCTACTGCGCCGACGCCTCCGACGTCTCGGCCTGCCTGGCCTTCGCCCGCAAGAACCGGCTCGCCGTGCACCCGAGGTCGGGCGGCCACTCCTACGCGGGCTGGTCCACCGGCCCCGGCCTGGTCGTCGACGTCTCCCGGATGGACACCGTCACCTACCGCGACGGCCGCGCGACCGTCGGGGCGGGCGCCAAGCTCATCGACGTCTACGGCAAGCTCGCCCGCCACGGCGTGAGCATCCCCGCCGGCACCTGCCCGACCGTGGGCGTGAGCGGGCTGACGCTGGGCGGCGGCATCGGCGTCGTCTCCCGAAAGTACGGACTGACCTGTGACGCCCTGGAGTCGGTGCAGATCGTCACCGCCGACGGGCGGCTCCTGACGTGCGACGCCCAGCACCACGCGGAGCTGTTCTGGGCGTGCAGGGGTGGGGGCGGCGGCAATGTGGGAGTCGCCGTCTCCTTCACCTTCCTGGCCCACCAGACCGCGCAGGTCACCGCCTTCTTCCTGCACTGGCCGTGGAGGAAGGCCGCGGCGGCGGTCAGGACCTGGCAGGCGTGGGCGCCCGCCGCCCCCGACGGGCTGTGGGCCAACCTGCACCTGTCGCGCGACACCGGCGGCCTCGACGTGCAGATCGGCGGGCTCTTCCTGGGCCCGCAGGCCGGACTGGCCCCGCTGCTCAAGCCGCTGACCGACCGGCTGGGAGCCCCTTCCTCGCGGTCGGTCCGTCAGACGACGCACCACCACGCGATGATGATCATGGCCGGTTGCTCGGGGCTGTCGGTCTCCCAGTGCCATCTGCCCGGCCAGACGCGCGACGGGCGGCTGTCGCGCGAAGCCTTCACCGCCAAGTCGCACTTCGCCTACCGGAGGATCCCGGCGGCGGGCGTCGACGCCCTGGTCTCCTGGGTGGCCAGGAAGGGCGGTCACACCGTGCTGCTCGACGCGATGGGCGGCGCCGTCGCCCGCGTCCCCGAGGGCGCGACGGCCTTCCCGCACCGGCAGGCGTTGTTCAGCGTGCAGTACTACGCGCCCGGCCGCGACCGGAGCTGGGTGCGCGGGGTGCACGGGGCGCTCTCCCCGCATCTGGGCGACCACGCGTACGTTAATTACATCGATCCGGACCTGGCCTCCTGGCGCACGGCCTACTACGGCGGCAACGCCGGGCGGCTGGCTCAGGTGAAGGCCGCCTACGACCCCGATCGCCTGTTCCGGCTGCCCCAGGGGTTCTGAACCCGCATTTCAGGGCAGTCGTGGTGGGCATGACGGTCAATCAATCAACGTCCGGTCAGGAGGAGAAGCGGGACGAGGCGGGGTCTATGACAGTCGCGGTCGGTGCTGCCGAGCAAGCTGTGATCTCTCGTCTGTGCGCCACGGCCCAGGATGCGCTCGGCATGGACGCCGTGGCCGCATGGGTGGGTGGCCAGTCCCTGTCGCTGCTCTACAGCAGCGACGACCTGGCTGACCGGCTAGAGGACATGCAGTCGACGCTCGGTGAGGGACCGGCCCTCGACGCCTGGCGCACCGGAGGCCCGGTGGCGGCGACCGATCTCGACCTCACCCACTTCCAGACCCGCTGGCCCGACTTCACCCTGGGGGCGCTCGGCAGCGGGGTACGCGCCGTTTTCGTCTTGCCACTACGCGAGGGAGCCATCCGGCTCGGCGGGGTCTCCCTGTATCGAACCAAGCCGGGAGGGTTGTCGCGCTGGGCCTGGGGCCAGGCGCTGGGCCTGGCCAGCGGGCTGCTCGAGGTCATGTTGTCGGGCGCCGCCTACTATCCCGAGGCCGACACCGGCGCCATCGAGACCCACCAGGCGACCGGGATGGTCTCGGTCCAGCTGGGGGTCACCCTGGAACAGGCCTTCGTGCACCTGCGCCAGTACGCGCGCGAGCACGAGATGCGCCTGTCGGAGGTGTCGCGCAGGGTGCTGGAGCGCCGCCTGAGGTTCACGGAAGGAGGCCGATCATGAGTAGGGACGCCGAACTGGCCGACGCCTTCGTGGGCCTCGCCGACACCCTCGTCGAGGACTTCGACGTCATCGACTTCCTCGAAGGCCTCACCGGCCACTGCGTATCACTGCTGGCGGTCGACGCGGCGGGACTGCTGCTCGCGGGCAGCCGCGAACGCCTGCAGCTCGTCGCCGCCTCCTCCGAGCAGGCCAGGCTGCTGGAACTGTTCCAGCTGCAGGCCGACGAGGGGCCGTGCGTCGAGTGTTATCGCAGCGGTCAGCGGGTCGACTTCACCGCGACCGAGCCCAGGCGCTGGCCCTCGTTCTCGCGGGCGGCCCAGCGGGCGGGCTTCGCCTCGGTGTGCGCGCTGCCCATGCGGCACCAGGGCTCGGTGATCGGCGCGCTCAACCTCTTCCGCGCCTCGCCGGTGCCCCTCGGAGAGACCGAGGTGCGAATCGCGCAGGCGCTGGCCGACGTGGCCACGATCGGGATCCTGCAGGAGCGTACGGCCAGGCAGCGCGAGCTGGTGGCCGAGCAGCTCCAGCACGCCCTGCACAGCCGCGTCGTGATCGAGCAGGCCAAGGGTGTCCTGGCGGAACGCATGGACACCACCGTGGACTTGGCCTTCGAAGAGCTGCGCCGCTTCGCCAGGAGCGGCAACCATCGCCTCTCGGACATCGCTCTCGCGGTGATTGAGGGGAAGGGGTGGCAGCGCGTTCCACAACCTGGTACGACTACTGAGAGCAATACCTGACCGACCTACCGCTCCAGACCCCGGCGGCCTTCCGCCAACGGCATGTCTGGAGCGGGCCATGGGCCTTCGCATTGAGATCCACAGCGTCGACGACACGGCGTTGCTGCTGGTGGCGGGGGAGTTCGACATCTCCTCGACCAGCCATCTGATGATGGTGGTGGCAGCCACCAGGGCTCCTCACGTCAGGCTGTCGCTCTCGCACGTCACCTTCATGGACGCGGCCGGGCTGACGGCGCTGGTGCGCATCGCACACCGGACGGAGAGCCTGGTGCTGCTCGACCCCGCGCCGTGCGTGATGCGGCTGCTGGAGCTGACGCGGATGCATAATCATTTCGCCTACAGGTGGACTGACCTGGCACACTTCACCAATGCGGCGCTTCCCTCTGTTCGATCTGAAGATCACCACACCCCGGCTGGAGTTGCGGTTTCCCAGCCTCGATGACCTCGAGCAGATCGCCGAGGTGGCCGCCGAGGGAGTGCACGACCCGGGATTCATGCCCTTCACCTTCCCGTGGAGCGACACCACGCCCGACAAGCGGGCGCTCAGCGTGATCCAGCACCAGTTCCGCCTCTGGGGCGCCCTCACCCCCGGCGACTGGAGCCTGGAGCTGGCCGTCATCCACGACGGCCGCGCCATCGGCTTCCAGGGTCTGAGCGCCTCCGACTTCGCCGTGCGCAAGGAGGTGCTGTCGGGCTCGTGGATCGGCAAGAGGTTCCAGGGCCAGGGCATCGGCACCGAGATGCGCGGCGCCATCCTCCACCTGGCCTTCGCCGGGCTGAAGGCCGACTACGCCACCACCGACGTCTTCGAGGACAACCTGCCCTCGCTGGGCGTGACCCGCAAGCTCGGCTACCGCGAGGACGGCATGCGCACCCACAACCGGCAGGGCAAGCGCGTCGACGTCAAGCTGTTCCGCCTTGCCGTACAGGACTGGACCCCCAGGCCGGACATCGAGATCCACGGCCTGGAGGCGTGCCTGCCGCTGCTAGGGGCGGAAGAAGCGTAGAACGTCGGGATTGGCCATCGCGTCCCGGTTGGCCGCCTCCTCCACGGGGGTGCCGAGCAGGATCTTCCGCACCGGCACCTCCAGCTTCTTGCCCGACAGGGTGCGCGGGATGCCCGGCACCTCGATGATCTGGTCGGGCACGTGCCGAGGCGACAGCTCGTCGCGCAGGGTGCGGCGCAGCGTCATGATCAGGTCGTCCCTGAGCGTGGCGCCCTCGACCATGGTCACGTAGAGCAGCAGCCGGCCGTCCTGCCCGAGCTGGCCGGTGTCGATGACGAGCGAGTCGGCGATCTCGGGGAACCGCTCGACGACCCGGTAGAACTCGCTGGTGCCCATGCGCACGCCGCCGCGGTTGAGCGTGGAGTCTGAGCGGCCGTAGATGACGCAGGAACCGTCTTCGTTGATCTTGATCCAGTCGCCGTGGCGCCAGATGCCCTGATAGACGTCGAAGTAACTGTCGCGGTAGCGCGAGCCGTCAGGGTCGTTCCAGAACATGACCGGCATCGACGGCATGGGACGCGTCACCACCAGCTCCCCCACCTCGCCGGTCACCGGCTTGCCCGACGGGTCTAGGGACTTGACGCGCGCGCCCAGCGACCGGCACGAGATGACACCCGCGCGCACCGGGTGCAGCGGCGTCCAGCCGACGAAGCCGGTGCAGACGTCGGTGCCGCCGGAGAACGAGCCGACCGGCACGCCGGGCAGGTTCTCGGCCACCCAGGCGAAGCCCTCGGGCGGCAGCGGCGAGCCGGTGGAACCCAGCCCGCGCAGGCGCAGCCCCTCGGGCTTGGCGCCGGACTTCATGCAGGCCAGGATGTACGGCGCGCCGACGCCCATGTAGCTGACGCCCTCCTCGCGCGCCAGCGCCCACAGGTCGCCCGGCGCCCCGTCGTAGAGGACGGGAACCGCTCCCACCAGCAGGGCGCCGACGAGGTAGTTCCACATCATCCAGCCGGTGGTGGTGTACCAGAAGAACACATCGCCCTCGCCCAGGTCCTGGTGGAAGCTGAGCGCCTTGAGGTGTTCGAGCACCACGCCGCCGTGCCCGTGCACGATCGGCTTGGGCAGGCCGGTGGTGCCGCTGGAGTACACGATCCACAGAGGGTGGCCGAAGGGCACCCGCTCGAACTCCAGCGGGCCCTCCTCCTGGCGCAGCCCCTCCCAGCCGATGACCTCGCCGCTGGGCAGCGCCGAACTGTGACCGGCCGCGGGCTCGGCCTGCTGCGGCGGGCGGTGCTCCTCGGCTGCCGTCAGGTACGGGATCCAGACGGTCGCGCGCAGCGACGGCAGCGCCGCGGCGATGTCGTGGACGGCCTGCGAGCGGTCGAAGCTCCTGCCGTTGTAGTGGTAGCCGTCGACGGCGATGAGGACCTTGGGCTCGATCTGGGTGAACCGGTCCACCACGCTGGGCACGCCGAAGTCGGGCGAGGCCGCCGACCAGATCGCCCCCAGCGAGGCGGTCGCCAGGAACGCGACGAGCGCCTGCGGGATGTTGGGCAGGTAGGCGGCGACCCGGTCGCCGCGGCCGACACCCAGCTTGACCAGGCCGGTGCGCACTCGGGCGACCTCGGCGCGCAACTCCTGCCAGGACAGCTCCTGCCGGACGCCGTGCTCGGACCGGAAGACGACGGCCTTGCCCTCACGGTGACGGAGCGCATTCTCGGCGTAATTGAGGCTACTGCCGGTGAACCATTCGACCGCGGGCATCGTCCCAGTGATGACGGGCCCGTCGCCACGCTCACCGACCACCTCGAAGTGGTCCCAGATGGAGCTCCAGAACGTCTCTGGATCGTCCACGGACCACTGCCATGCCTGCTCGTAATCGCTCAGGCCGCGCGCCTGGAAGTAGCGCGTGATCCTGGCCTGCGCGACGGCCTCGTCCGTGGGCTCCCAGAGCAGCTCGCCTTCAGCAACCATATGTCCCATCCTGGCCTGCCCTTCGTGCGAAGTCATCATGGGGGCACACATATCGGGTTACCCCCGTAGGTGGTCCACCGCCATACGCGCCGCCGTACCGATGACCGCGTCGGCCCTGGGCTGGTTGTAGGCCGTGGAATGCGCGCGCGTGAAGACCGCCACCGCGTACCTGCCCCCGTCGGGGTACTCCACCACGCCGATCTCGTTGCGCACGGTCGGCAGCGTGCCGGTCTTGCCGGAGACGCCCACATCGTCGTACGGGAAGCCGGAGGCCAGCCGGTGCGGCCAGACCTGGCGGCCGAGCACCGTGCGCATCCAGGCGCTCCGCTCCGGGGAGGCGGCGCGGTCGGTCCAGATGAGTTCGAGCAGGCCGGTGCACTCCCGGGGCGTGCTGCGGTTGGTCTGGGCCGGGTCCAGGACCCGCAGCCGGGCGATCTCCTCGGGGTCGACCACCGGCCAGGCCCTGCCCACGTCCTCGACCGTGCTCTGGAACAGCCCCGCCGCGCTCGTCACCACGCGGGTCCCGGCGAACCCGAAGCCGTCCAGCATGGCGTTGACCCGGTCCGCTCCGACCCTGGCCAGGAGCAGGTCGGCGGCGGTGTTGTCGCTCAGCGCGATCATCAGCAGGGCCAGGTCGCGCAGTGACAGCGTGGCGTCGTCGAGGAAGGCCGAGACCCCGGTCGGGCCGAAGACGCGGTCGGCGTCGGTGACGGTGACCTGCTCGGTCCAGTCCAGTACGCCCGCGTCGGCCTGCCTGGCCAGCTCGACCAGCAGCGGCACCTTGAAGACAGAGGCGGTGACCACGGGCGTGTCGGGCCCGTGCCCGACCTGCGTGCCGTTGTCGAGATCGACGGCATGCAGCCAGCCGTCGACTCCGGCCATCCGGAACTCCCTCTCGAGGTTCACGACAGGAACCCCGGCCGGCCGCTGACCCGCCGCACGGGCGCGGAACCCTCATCGCTCATCCCGGCCCTGCCTTTCAAAGTCCGTACGGCTGCCGCCGCGAACTGGGCGATCATAGGCGTCTCCGCACGCCAGGCGGTAGAGACCCGCCACGCGAGCGGCGAGCCGAGCAGCGGCCGCCACGCCAGCCCCGGCACCTGGGCCGGAGCCCCGAACGACACCGCCGCCCCCGCCAGCACCAGCCCGAGCCCGACACCGTGGTGGAGCTGGGCGGGCACGAACCCGCGGCGGCGGCACTCGGCCAGGGTCTCGGCGAGCAGGCCTTCCTCGGGAGGCATGAGCAGCTCGCGCCCCGCCAGGTCGGCCAGGTGCACCTCGCGGAAGCGCGCCAGCGGATCCTGCTCGGCCAGCAGCACGCCCGGCACCTGGACCAGCGCCGGGCCGAAACCCAGCCCCGCCGCCGTGATCGGATGCCTGACCAGGCCCGCGTCGATCGACCCGTCGGCCAGCGCCGCCACCTGCTCGGCCGTCCACAACTCGACCGGCGCCAGCCGTACCTCCGGGTTGTCCTCGCGGAAGGCCGCCACCAGCTCGGCGATCACGGTCGCGGCCAGGTCGGGCGGCACGCCGACCCTGAGGACCGTGCCCTCGCCGGTCCGCGCCAGCTCCTTGAGCCTGTCGACGCGGGCGACGATCTCGCGCGCCTCGCCGAGCAGGAGCCTGCCCGACTCCGTCAGGCGCACCTGGCGGGCGGAGCGGTCGAACAGGCGGGTGCCGAGCTCGGTCTCGAGGCGCTTGATGCGCTGGCTGAGGGGCGGCTGGGCCATGCCGAGGCGGATCGCGGCGTTGCCGAAGTGCAGTTCCTCGGCGACGACCACGAAGTAGCGGAGGTGCCTGACCAGGTCCATATATCCATTTTTATATGACTCTGGGGCTGATATCGATATTGGACACTTATGTCCGGTATCTGGTGTCCTCTGGGGTCATGGGGAAGGGACGTTACATCGCAGCAGGGCTGGTGGTGCCACTGGTGGCCGCCGCGGGGGTCGTATGGTTCACCAGGACCGAGGGCTCACCCGAGGAGACGGCCACCGCCTACCTCGCGGCCTGGGGGCGGCGAGACTATCCGGCGATGAAGGCCCTGGTGGCCGAGCCACCCGCCGACTTCGCGTCATGGCACCGGGGGCTGCCGAAGATGACCATCGAAGCGGGAGCCGGCGGCGCGTTCACCGCACGCGCCGGCACGCTCTCCTACACGCACAAACTGACCCTGATCGAGCACGAGCGCACGTGGAAGGTGTCGTGGACACCCGCCACCATCCAGCCCGACCTCAAGCCGGGACGGCGCCTGCGACTGCTCGCCACCCAGGAGAGCGTGCCCATCCTGTCGGCCACCGGAGCCAGGATCGACACGGGCGACGTGCCAGGATCGGTCCAGCAGATCGTCGCCGGGCTCAAGGACGGAGACGGCGGCGCCCGCACCTCCCGGCTGGCCGTCTACCAGGGCGACCGGCTCGTCAAAACGCTCGACTCCACCTCCGCCAAGGGACGCTCGTCCATCCGCACCACGCTCGACCTGCGCGTGCACCGCGCCGGAGCCCGAGCCCTCCAAGACGTGGACGCGCCCGCCTCCCTCGTCGCCCTGCGCTCCTCGACCGGCGAGATCCTCGCCGTGGTCAACAACCGGGGCGGCTTCGACCGGGCACTGATGGGCAAATACCCGCCCGGGTCGACCTTCAAGGTCGTCACCGCCTCCGCCCTCGTCGCCGACGGCGTCTCCGCCGAACAGAGCGTGAAATGCCCGGCCGAGCAGAACATCGGCGGCTTCCCGTTCCACAACGCCAAATTCCGCGACTACGGCACGCTGCCCTTCCGCGACGCGTTCGCGCACTCCTGCAACACCACGTTCGGCGCCATGACCGTCGCCGACCTCGGCGCCTCACGGCTGACCAAGGTCGCCGGCGACTTCGGATTCGGGGTGCCCATCAACCCGGGCGTGCCCGCCGTACGAGCCGACTTCCCGGCGCCCAAGGACGCCACCGACCTCGCCTCGGCCTCCATCGGGCAGGGCAGGGTGCTGGCCAGCCCGCTCAACATGGCCGCCGTCGCCGCCGCCATCGCCGACGGCACCTGGCGCCCGCCCCGGCTCCTGCCCGCCGACCTCCTCGCCGACCAGCCCGCCACCCGCGCCCTGGAACCGTCAGTGCTCAAGGCACTGCGCTCGCTCATGCCCGCGGTGGTCACGGAAGGCACGGCGCACGCGGTGCCCTTCCCCCACGGGACGGCCGGCAAGACGGGGACGGCGGAGTACGGCTCGGGGGCGGAACCGCCGTCGCACGCCTGGTTCATCGGGTACCGGGGGGACCTGGCGTTTGCCGTGGTCGTGGAGGGCGGAGGCGCGGGCGCGGCGGTGGCCGCCCCGATCGCGGCACGCTTCCTCAACGCCCTCCCCTGACGGCACGGGCCTCGCGGGTCGTGCGCCTTCGGCGCGGGGCGGGCTCGGGCTCCCTTCATTGGGGGCCGAGCCCCCCAAGACCCCCTGCCGGGGGCCTTCCGGCCCCCGGGCCCCCGGTCGTTGCCGTTGATTCCAACGGGCAGTCATTTCACGCCTATTCGGCACACCCACATTGCGCCATTCACCCGTCACCTCACCCAATAACATCCGACCCGCCCGCCAGCCCTCTCGAATTCTGTACAAATGGACGGCAACAGTAGCGGTCGACAGGTGAGGGCCATGACGGGGACAACTCCAGGAGACGACGAAAGCTGGTCCTCCCTCGCCGCCTCCAAACTCGGCCTCGCCCCTTCCGCCTCTCGCCGGAAGCGGCGCCGCCTGATCGCCCTCGGGGTCGTCTTCGCCGTCGCCGCCGGAATATGGGCGCTCAGCTGGGACTACTTCGCCGTTGCCCCCATCGCCAGAGCGGAGCACGCTACCCAGAAGGAAATCGACGCGGCCGAGCTGCCATTCGTCGTCTCCCTCACTCCCGAGAAGAACGAACCCGATTTCTGGAACGTGGTTCTCGACCGGAAGTTGTCCGCCTCAGAAGTGCGGAAGATGACCTCCATGGCGGACTCGACCAAGGTGTTCTCCTATCTGAAGAGCCTCGGCGGCCGGCCACTGGCTTACACCTCCACCATGAACAAGGCCCCATCCGTCTATCACGATCGGACGGCAGGCGACGGCGCGGAACTCGCCTACGTCTTCAAGCTGAACGTCCTCAGCGGCCGGGAGAAATCCGTCGTCATCGACGACTGGAAGGTCGTCGACGTGCGCTGCCGGCGGAGCACCGCGAAGGCCGTGATCCGCTACCCCGCGCAGGGCGGCTCGGCCTACGAGGGCGTCCTGCTGCACATCCCGCCCCGGTCCTACGAGCCGGTCCTGACCGACGAAGTCGACGGGCAGGGCAAGCCGTACTTCAGCATCCGCAGGATCGAGGTCGGAGGCGGGCAGTCGTCCGGCGGGCTCAGGGTCGAGTCCATCGCGCCCGTCGGCAAGGTCTGCACCTGGGGCATCTCGATGCACTACGTCGACGTGCACCAGAAGGACGGATGGGTGCGCCTGACCGACAAGGACGGCAAGCCGCTGGTCATCAGGACCGAGTTCCCTCCCGCCCGCCCGCAGCAGGACTGGTTGTTCGGCGCGGTGCCCTGGACCGCATGCCACAAGCTCCGCACAAGCCCCACATGCATGCCATAGCAACGAAGGTGCTGGCCGCCGTCGGGACCGTCCTCCTCCTTGGTTCCTGCACTTCCGAGAGCGGGCACGCACCCCCGGACAGCCCTTTCACGCGTAAGAACACCGTCATCACGGCCACCTGCGAGATGGGAGCACGCTTCGCGGCCATCGCGGTGCGGGCATGGCGACCCGGCACATGGGAGCGACTTGCGGAGCGATACTTCTCGATCCCCCAGAACGCCGAGTTCAGCAACGCCTCCGACGCTGGACCCGTCCACAGCCCGCTCGTCGATCTGTGTGATGTCGGGCGCAACAACGAGTCCCCGTACCAGCTGAACGACATGGAGTCCAAGGCGCCTCGCATCCGGTCCCTCTTCGACCAGGGCTTCACTCGTATGGCCGTGGTGTACCGCCTTCCGGGGAAGAACCGCACCCTGGCCGGCTCGGTGGACAGCGAGGACGTCGCCTCTCCCACGGACCCATGGGGCGGCGAGGCGTCCGACGAGCAGAATGCCGTGATGTCGCCCGACGGACGGCGTGTCTGGTTCACCTATTCGAAGGCCTCCGGGGAAGCACGGATCGGCTCCCGGTCCATCGGAGGCGACAAGCAGATCAAGGACGAAGGCCCCGCCACCGGGCACGAGTTGCCCTTGAGCCTCACCGGCCACCCGTCGCGTGCCCTCCAGGCGAACACGGTCCGCCTCTCTCCCGATGGCCGCCGCTTCGCGGCCACCGCGCCGGGAGTCTACGGAACCGTCTTCGACGCCCTGACCACCTCGTCCGCGCTCACCAGGAAGACGGCGCGGAATGCCACCCTGGTCGGCGACTGCACGAGCGTGGTCGGCTGGGTCAGCGACCAGCGGGTCCTGTGCCGCTCGGGGTCAGGCGTGTTCCGGGTGCGGGAGGCCGCTTCCGGTCAGACGGTGGGAGAGGCGATCAACGTGGTGCGCCCCGACGACGGAACCATCGCAGAAGGCGTGCTTATGTCGGCCGATCGCACGTCGTTCGTGGCCTTCGTCCACTACCCCTACCTCCCGCACGGCATGGCGTCCGACACAGCTGTCGAGGCTTCCGAGTTCCGGGTCGTTTCCACGACCTCTCAGCAGATCAGACCGATTCCGACGGACCTCATACGTGCGGCGGACACGGTCTTCCTCGACTGGTTGTGAGCCGGAGCCGCGCCTACCTCCACCGTCGCACCGCCCGTGACAACGAGCGTGCGTCCGCGTACCCCAGGCGTCGCGTCAGGTCCGCCGCCCCCGCCCCCTGCCCGCGCTCGAACTCCGCCCGCCGCAGCCGGTCCAGTTCCCCTCGCCACGTGGTCCCCGCGTCCGCGAGGCGGCGCTGGAGCGTGCGCGGGCTCACCCCCAGCCGCGCCGCGACCCCGTTCAACGACGGCCCCGCGCCGAGGGACGCGGCGGTCGTCTGGCGGAAGCGGTCGAGCCAACTGGTGGCCGCGGGCGGTGGGGTGAGGGTTTCGGCGTATCGCCGCAGGATGTTGCCCAGCAGTGGGTCGGCCCCGAGGAACGGCAGCCGCATGTCGGCCTTGCGGAGAGTGACCGAGTCGGTCGGGGCGTCGAACTCGAGCCGGCCGGGGCCGAAGGCGGCGCGGAACGACTCCTGGTGTCGTGGTGCGCGCTGGCGGAACGCGACGCGGACCGGGCTGATGGGCCGGCCGGTGACCCTGCGGGCGCGGCTGAAGACGCCCGCGAGCCCGAACTGCATGGCCAGCTCGCCGCCGCGGCCGCCGCCGCTTCTGAGCTGGACGTTGAAGGAGATCTCCTGCTCGGTCTCGTCGCCGGGTTCGAAGTGCCAGTTGGTGCTCACGGTGTCCATGAACATCCCGGTGGCGGCGAAGCCTTCTGCCATGGTCGGCGCGGTGATGAACAGGTAGTCGTACAGCCCGAGGGCTCCGACGACGTACTGCTGGGCGATCGCCAGGCCGATGTCGGAGCGGCCCGCCGCATGCTCGACGAGCTCCCAGGTGCGCAGATAGCAGGCGCTGGCGACCGCGGCGTGGTCGGTGCGCATGGCCCAGTCGGGGATGCCCACGTGTTCCGCCGTCCGCCCGGGGTCCAGGCCTGACGTCTCGATCAGGAGCTTGGGGAGCAGGATGCAGTCCGTCGCTTCCTCCACGGGCGGAGACCGTAACAATGCGCCCCATATAAACGCCATAAGTCTGGCTTCTTGACCTTGTGGCACGAAATTGCAGGGTATTGGCGCATTTGGTCCTGGGTTGCGGGTTTTTCTCCCCTTACGCTCATCCCGATACCGCCCAAGAGTGATCGGAGGTGCGTATGAAGATCGAGGTTCGCAAGGTGGAGGCCATCAAGGCCACCGGGGATTCCGGCTGGTGCTGACCTGAGCGAGCAGGGGCGGGTGCCCGCCAGACCGCACCCGCCTCTTCACGATCGAGGAGCCGCATTGCGTGTCGTACTGAAGGAATGTGCCTGGGAGACTCAGGACAAGGATCTGCACGTTCTCACCGACCCTCGTGAGGTCATCACTCTGGCCGATCCCGACGGCAAGGTCGCGGCCTTCTTCGCCGAGCTGGATCGCGGCCCGCGAACGGTCGAGGAACTGTGCGACGCGCTCGACCTCAGCCGGGACGACGTGCACGACGCCCTGGCCGGGCTCGACAGCCTGGGTCTCATCGAATCGGCCGAAGGTCGTTCGCTCGGTGATCCGAGGCTCGATGCCCGGCACCTGTCCAACCTCGCCTTCTTCGGCCTGTACGCGGGGCTCGACCAGCCGCGTGCGGCCTTCGTCCGCCGGCTGCGGCAGTCGCACGTGCTCGTGCTGGGCGTGGGCGGAGGCGGCTCCTCACTCGTGCAGAACCTGGCCGGCCTGGGCGTCGGCCGGTTGACCCTGGTCGACAGGGACGACGTCGAGCCCAGGAACTTCGCCAGGCAGTTCCTCTACCGGCACGCCGACCTTGGCCGTTCGAAGGTCGATCGGGCGGCTGAATGGGTGCGCGAGTACGACCCCTCCATCGAGGTGCGCGCGGTCGACCGCTGGATCGCGGGACCAGAAGATCTCGAAGACCTCTTCGACGATGTGAACCTGGTCGCCGGTGGGCTCGACGGCCATCCCGACGCCGCTGTGTGGATCAACGCGGCAGCCGTACGCGCGGGGATCCCTTTCGTGGCCGGGGGCATGACCCGCTCGCAGATCCTGTACTACTCCGTGGATCCCGGCGTGAGCCCCTGTGTCAGCTGCGATCGCCGTTCGCGTCCTTCCCCCGAGGCGCCGGACACCGCCGGATTCGTCGAACGGAGCAGGGCGAAGCTGATGATCACCAACGCTCTGAACGGTCCGATGGCCATGCAGATCGGCTCGCTCATCGCCTTCGAAGCGGCGCGCTACCTGACCGGATGCGAGCCGCCGTTCGCGGCCGGCCGCTACGTCAAGCTCGACCTGCGCAACGGCCTGGTCCCCGAGATCCAGCCGTTCGAGACCGATCCCGGCTGCCAGGTGTGCGCGACATGAATACCGAGACGGTGCGGTTGCGTGCGCTGAGTCTGGTGCCCGAGGGCGACGAGGTCCTCGTCGGCGATCCCGAGTCGGGCACGTTCGTCGCGATTCCCGCGGTCGGCGGCGTGGTGATCGCCGCCTTGCAGGAGGGCGCCTCCCTGACGGAGGCCGGGAGGCGCGCCGAGGAGTTCGTCGGCGAGCCAGTCGATGTGGTCGCCTTCGTCGAGGTCCTACGTGAGCTGGGATTCCTCGATGAGGGCGAGGCCCGGGCCACTCCGGTACCGACCGGGCCCGTCCAGACCCGTTCATGGGTTCGCGGAGTGTCGCAGGAGTTCGCCAGACCCCTCTTCGGCCGGGTGGCCTGGGCAATCTACGGCGCGGCGGTCTTCTTCGATCTCACGGTCCTGCTTCTCGTGCCGGCATTGCGTCCCGACCCGGCAACACACGCGTTCGCCTTCCCCGACATCGGGCTCAGCGCCCTGCTGCTGTTACCCCTCAGCTTCGCTCTGGCCTGCGTCCACGAGGCCTGGCACTGGCTCGCGGCACGGTCGTTGGATCTGCCCGCCCGCTTCGGGATAGATCGCCGAATGGCCTTCCTGGTCGCGGAGACCGACCTCTCGCAGCTGTGGACGGTCGCCAGGAGGCGCAGATACGGCCCGCTTCTGGCGGGGCTGGCGATCGACGCGTCGATGCTGGCCGTCGCGCTCCTGCTCCGGCTGCTGATGACTGGGCCCGGCGTGTTGGACTCGTTGCTCGCCACGGTGGCCTTCATCCTGACGTTCCGCATGGTGTGGCAGGCCATGGTGTTCCTGCGTACCGACCTGTACGCCGTAATGATCACCTACCTCGGCTGCCGCGATCTGTGGCGGGTCAAGGGTCTCCTCCTGCGCCGCGCCTTCGGCCGGCTCAGCGCGGCCCAGGCGGCCGAGCTGTCCGCGGCCGACCCGCGTGACGTACGCGCAGGACTGTGGTTTCGCTGGTTGTGGCTGATCGGACTGGGTCTGGTCACCGTGTGGCTGGTCCTCATCGCGGTGCCGATGCTGGATCGCTTGCTGCGATGGACGGTCGCCGAGCTGGCGGCCGGGCCCGGAAGCTGGCGGTTCTGGTACGGCCTGGCCTGCTCCTGCGTAATGCTGGCCCCGTGGCTCATCAGCGGAGCACTGGCGGTCAGAGAGCGGCTCTCCGCCGGGCGCTGACCGGCAGGCTGGTGTCGGCCGGGGAGAGCGTGGCCCTGTCGGTCGTGGCGGGCAACCGCGGGCCTCACGACCCGATGGCCGTACGGCGCGCGGCCTGCCACCTGGCGCCGATCCTGCCGTGGCGCATACGCCCCACCAGACGGACACGCAGCGTCTGCGGCGTTCCGTCGTCGCCGTCGCGGCTGATGTCGACCACGCCGTGCCGTACGGACAGCTCGTTGGCGTCGACCGCCATGCCGGGGGCGAGGAGCAGTTCCACGGCGCCGCCGGTCACCCGCATCTCGATCACCAGCTCGGGCCCGCTGCGCACCGCTCCGGTCAGGTCGAGCAGCACGTCGCTCCACGAGGTGCGCAGCTCCAGCCGTCGCGGCAGGGTCCAGCGGCCGTCGCGGCGCACCGTGCCGTGCCTCTCCTTGATGGTCAGCAGCTCGGCGGGCGGGTCGGCGGGTGTCAGGGCGAGGGCCCCGATGCCGCCGGGCTCGGCGATCAGATCCGCGACGAGCGGGGCCAGCGCGGCGACGGTGCGGGCGGTCAGCGCCGCGTCGAGCCGCTCGTCGAACTCGGCCGGGTCGAGGCGGCCGTCGCCCACCGCGGCGTGGAGCACCGTGATGATCCGATCACGGTCCTGGTCGGACGCTCGCAACTCGGTCATGAGCGGCATCTTCCCTTCGTCACGAGGGTGAGCATTCACAGTACAGTCGCACTTCGGCGTCGGGCGGCCGACGTCGATGTCCACCATGAACCACATTGCCCCTTTATTCTGCTATGCGCTGCGCAATGGTCGTACGGCTGGTCGGCGTGGTGCTGGGCGTGGCCGTGCACGGCGCGGGTCAGCCTCGGCGGGTCAGCCGGAGCCGCACCTGCCCGCCGTGCCTTCGGCGGGCCACGACGCCGCCCGTTCCAGCGTCTCCGCGTCGGCCACGACGTCCGTGGTGTCCGCACCGGTGGCGTCCACGCCGCGCAGATCAGCCCGCCGGAGCTGCGCGCCGTACAGGCAGGCCTCCCGCAGGTCGGCGCCGCGGAGGTCCGCGTCGTCCAGCCGCGCCCGGTCCAGCATCGACCGGCGGAACGAGGCCCCCTGGGCGTTGACCCCGCTGAGATCGACACCGTGCAGGTCCAGCCCGTCCAGGACCGCGCCGGCGAGGTCGGCGCCGCGCAGGTCGACCCCCTTGAGGTCGTCGGCGGTCAGTTTCCTGCCGCGCAGGTCCACCGCCGAGGAGGCGCTCTCGGCCGGGGCGGCGCTTCCGGGCTTCAGCGTCTCGGTGGAGAAGAACGGCAGCCCACGCTGGTATCCCAGCCAGCCGGTCACGACGAGCACCACGGCCACGATCGTCACCGCGAGCCGGTGACCCGGCTGGAGCACCTCGTCGCCGACGAACAGGATGAGCGCCGCCACGACGATCACGCCGCTGAGAAAGGTGCCCAGCGACCCCCAGAGCATGCCCACGCCGACCATGACGCCCAGGGTGACGAGCGGCCACACCCACAACCATCGGTCTCGCCCCCGCAGCGCGCGCCGGGGAGTCTCGGCCGGGATCGGCGCGCTCGGGGCGGGCGGCGACCAGTCCTCCGGGGTGACGGGCGGGGCCAGGGGGAGGCGGGAATCTTCTTCCGTCTGCGCGGGAGTCTCGGTCACCCGGTCATTCCTCGTCGGAGGCCGGACCCGGCGCCTGCTCCGCGACCGCCTCGGGCGGCTGGGCGGGCGGGACGAAGGCCATGTGCGGCGGGTTGCGGCGGCTGCCCGGGTCCGCGTGGAGGATGTCCATCAGGACGGCGTTGCGTTCGCGTTCGACCGTGCTGTCTTCGGGATGGGCCAGCCGCAGCCGGTCGTAGAAGGCGAACCTGTTCATGTCGATGAGCGTCGCGATCGCGGTGCCGTATTCGGCGGCCAGCGCCACCGCGCCCCGGTAGGAGGCGTAGGCGACGGCGTAGGGAGCGGCCGCCAGCAGGAGCCAGGCGCCCTGGTGCCACATGAACGGGATCGTCACGACGGCGGCGACGAACCCGAGAATGGCCGTGCGGACGGCCAGTTCCATCTGGGTGCGCTGGTTGGTCAGGTAGCTCAGCTCCGGCGCCTGCGCGGTCATGGCCATGCGCGGCACGGCCACCAGCGAATCGATGCCGTACATGGAGCCCGCCCGCCGTTCGTGGCGGCGCAGCATGTTGCCGAGCCGGGTGGGCAGCACCTCGTCGAGGCCGTCCGGATAGCCCGCCCGCACCCGTCGCATCTCCGCGTTCAGTGCCTCGGCGCGAAGGGCGTCGAGAGTGGCCCGATTCGAAGGCGGTCTGTGGTCGGCGTCGAGCCGACTCAGGTACCAGGCGCTGGCGTTGATCTGCTCCTCGATCGCCAGGTAGCGGCGACGGTGGTGAAGGGTGCGCAGGAGGGCCAGGGGCCGTAACAGCGAGCCGTTCCAGTAGCCCTCCATGAACTGGATGAGCATGAACTGCAAGGGATTGGCCGCCAGCGCCCCGGCCGCCGTGAGGATCGTCAGGAGCGCGACGTCGGCCAGTTGCAGGCCGTCGAAGACCTTCGCCCAGTCCAGCCTGCCGTTCCAGGCGCCGCTCTTGATGAGGACATAGAGGTAGGTGGCGAACAGCGCGGCGGGGATCGCGCTGACGATCGTGAAATAGCGCCCGATCCGGGTGATGCCTCCGGACGCGCCCGAGAGCAGGTTCGCCATCTATGACCTCAGCTGGTTCTGAATCTTTGGCCGCAATACTCGCATGTCATGACAGCGCCGGTGCGCTCGTTGAAACAGCCGCATTGGCGCTGGGGACACTTCACCAGCGTGGCGATCGGGCGGCCGTAGCCCAGGACGCGGTCGTCCACGTCGCACCGCCAGCCGTGCCTGTCACCGCCGTTCACCATGTAGTGGCTGCCCTTGGCGCGCGACGAGCACGTCCGCACCAGGAAACACTTCCGGCAGCGGCTGCATGTGTGGCGCGGCGGCCGGGCGGACTGCGGGACACGGCAGTGGGGGCACAGGACGCCCTGGTCGCCCGACCGTCCGTTGCCCGGGGGCGTGATGCCTGGCTGGGACTGGGCCAGCAGCACCATCACCCACAAGCGCACCAGCAGCCGCATAGGCCGATGATGACCGCTAGGCGCGCCCGCGCCAAGACCGGCCGTTACCGCCCGGCCGGGCTATCCCGCCTTGCGGTCCACCGGCGAGGTCAGGCCCGCGACCGCGGCCACGACCTCCGAGGCGTTCGACAGGTCGGGCAGCACCACGTCGGCTCCCGCCTCCCGCAGCTCCGACGCCATCGACCGCCCCGATGCCACGCCGATCACCGCCGCCCCGCCGATGCGGGCCGCCTGCACGTCGTGCGTGGAGTCGCCGATCACCACCGTGTTCGCCGCCGTGAACGGCGTGCCGTACCTCTGCTTGGCCCGCCCCTGCGCCACCTGCACCAGCGCCGCCTTGGGGTAGACCTCCTCGCCGTATCCGCCGATCTCGAAGTCGACGTGCGTGTCGAGCCCGAAGGCCCGCAGCTTGTGCACGGCGTTGCTCTTGATCGACCCGGTGAGCAGCGACTGCACCACCCCGTCGAGGCGCGCCACCGCGTGGAGCGCCTCGCGGGCGCCGGCCATCATGCGGCCGGTGGCGGCGATCCGGTCGGCGCGGGAGGCGAACGACACGGCCAGCGCGGCCAGGAAGCGCGGCAGGTAGTCGTCTTCCGGCTGGATCCCGTTGCGCGCGAACACGTCGAAGATGATCTCCGACTCCGGCCGCCCCAGGGCGGGGGCCAGCTTCACGAGGGGGCGGCCCGTCACGACGCGGAACGCCTCGGCGTACGCGTCGCGGGTGACGATCGGGACGTCGACGAGCGTGAGGTCGACGTTCCAGAGCACGAGGCGGGACTTCACGGGCACAAGGGTACGGCCAGCAGGCCCTTCAAGCCGATGGGACGACCGATTTAGGCATAGTTGAGCGCTTCGGCAAGGCTGTCCACGACGGGGAATCCCGTCTCTTCGAGCTTCGCCCGCGGTGTCATGCCGCCGGTGTACAGCACGGCCCGCGCGCCGACGTGCTTGGCTGCCACACCGTCGTCGACGCTGTCGCCGATCACGAGGGTCTTGGCCGGGTCGACCCCGGCAGCCCTGATGTGCGCCAGCATGTGGTCGGCCTTCTCACCGCCGGTGGCCCCGTCGCGCAGGCCGTCGACGCGCACGAAGTAGGTGTCGAGCCCGAAGGAGGTCACCAGGGGTTCCAGGTGGGAGTGGGGCGCCATGGAGCACAACGACTGGGTGCCGGACCAGGCCTTGATCATGGCCTCGGCGCCCTCGGCCAGCCGGCAGCCCGCCATCAGGCGGAAGTAGCTCTGGTGGAAGCCGTCGTCGAGCAGGCGCCACTCGCCCTCGCGCAGCTCGCGGCCGAGCATGACCTCGTAGGTCACCCACACCGGCCGCGTGTAGACGGCGCGGAAGCCGTCGGCGTCGAGCGGCGGCAGTTCGTAGGGCAGGAAGACCTCGTTGGTCGCGCCGACGATGGCCTCGATGTCGTCGAAAAGGGTGCCGTTCCAGTCCCAGAGAATGTGTTCAGTCATGCCTTACATCTTCGAGGATGTCGGGTATCTCCTGCGTCGCGTACCACAGGAGCTCGTGCGCCTCGGCGCCGTCGACGGTGAACTTGGCGTCGTCGTCGCCCTGGTCGGCGGCGGGGAGCGCGACGACCGCCTCCGCGATGTCGCCGGCGGCGAAGCGGTCGTCGACGTGCACCGCGGCGACCTTGGCCAGCGGCACCGCCTCGCGCAGCCGTACCCTGGCCCGCTCCTCCAGCGCCGCTCCCGCCACCACGATGTCGTCGGGCACGTCGGCCGCGACCACGACGCGCCGCGCGGGCGCGCCGACGCCGTCGGCCCGGTCGGCGGCGAGCATGCGCAGCGAGGCGCGGGCGGCCTCGGTCAGGGCGACGTACTCCAGCTCCTCGGTGTCGCCCGAGGCGTACCACTCGGTGAGCGAGGGCGTCACGGCGAAGCCCGTGAGAGGAGCGGGACCGACCTCCCCGGCCTCGGCCGCTCGGGCCAGGGCCGGGATGGTGCACGGCAGATAGACACGCATGAGGTCAATCATGCCAGCGAGGGTGAGGTGCCAGGCCGGGACGTGCTCAGGGCGAGCGCAACAGCCGCTCCACCTCCGCGATGGTGGCGGCGGCGTCCTTGTGCAGGATGCCGTTGAGGCCCAGCGCCTGGGCGGCGGCGATGTTGGCCTCGATGTCGTCGATGAACACGCACTCCTGCGCCGGCAGCCCGATCAGGTCGAGCGCGTGGTGGAAGATGCGCGGCTCCGGCTTGCGCATGCCGACCTCGCCGGAGATCACGATGGCGTCGAAGAGCTCGTCCCAGCCCTCGCGGGGGTAGGAGTTGCCCCACGAGTTGGACAGCAGGCACGTCTTGACGCCCTGCTTGCGCACCTCGCGCAGCATGCCGTACATGGCCTCGTCGCGCGCGAAGCCCGCGAACATGCGGCTCATCAGGCCGGCCGCCGCCGGCGGCACGCCGTCGAGGGTGCGCAGCTGGACGGCCAGCCGCTCCTCGAAGTCGGCGGGCGGGATCTCGCCCCTCTCCAGCACGTGGATCAGGTTGTCGGCGGTGTCGCGCGAGTAGGCCTCGGCCACCAGGTCGCGCATGACCTCGCGGTAATGGTCGTGGTCGATGCGGTCGGTCTCGATCCAGTGCATGATCGACTCGCCCATCGAGCCGGTCAGCACCCCACCCCAGTCGATAAGTACACCTTTGATCACAGAATTAGATTCTAGGTGAACCCTGGAGATCCGCCGCGCCGTCCTAGAAGTGTGCGCAGACTACTGGCCGGGCTGCTGGTGTTCGTGGCGGCCTGCGGATCCACGGGAGACGCCGGCGTGATCACCGCTGTGGGAGTGCAACGCGAGACCGTCCGCGAGGCGCCGGTCGAGGAGACCGTCCGCGGCCTGACCGCCTTCGGGTACGAGCTGTACGGCAGGACCGCCCGCCCCACCGAGAACTACGTGATCTCCCCGCTGAGCATCGCCTACGCGTACGGCATGGCCAGGGCGGGCGCGGCTCCCGCGACCGGCACCGAGCTCGACGGCGTCTTCGGCTTCCCCGCCGAGGGCCCCCACACCGCGTTCAACCTGCTCACCAGCCAGATCGTCACCACGTACGGCCCGCCGCCGCCCGCCAGGGAGCGGGAGGAGAACGAGCCGCGCCGCGAGCCCCCGGTCGTCGCCATCGCCAACGGCCTGTTCACCCAGCGCGGCTTCACACCCAAGCAGCCCTTCCTGCACACCCTGGCCGCGCAGTACGGCACCGGCGTGCACGACGTCGACTTCACGGGAGACGCCACCGAGGTCATCGACGCCTGGGCCGACGAGCAGACCGCCGGGCGCATCAAGAAGGTCTTCGACCGGCTCGACCCGAAGACCAGGGCCGTGGTCACCAACGCCGTCTACCTCAGGGCCGACTGGCGCGAGCCGTTCGGCAAGGAAGCGCCCGAGCAGGCCGCCTTCACCCGCGGGGACGGCACGACGGTCCAGACCACGCTGATGCGCCACAAGACGCCCATGCGCTACGCGGAGGGCCAGGGCTGGCAGGCCGTCGAGCTGCGCTACGCGGAGAGCGAGCTGGCCATGTGGATCCTGGTCCCGCCCGCGGGCACCTCCCCTGCCGGGCTGCTGTCTCCGCAGACGCTGCGGCAGGCCGGGGCCGGCATGAAGGAGGCGCCGGTGGACCTGGCGATGCCCAAGTGGGACTTCGACACCTCGATCGACCTGGTCAGGCAGGTCCCGTTGAAGAGCAACGACTTCTCCGGCATCGCCGACGGCCTCTTCCTCGGCCAGGCCATCCACCGGGCGACCATCACCGTCGACGAGCAGGGCACGGAGGCGGCGGCGGTCACCGGCATGGCCTTCCCCGCTTCGGCGGGGCCCGAGGCCGAGGCGGTGGTCCGCGCGGACCACCCGTTCGCCTTCGTGATCATGCACCTGCCGACGAGCACCCCGCTCTTCCTGGGGCACGTGGTCGATCCCTAGCGGCCGGCCCGCACCACCTTGGCGGCCAGCTTGCGGTGCTCGGCCGACCTCAGCACCTCCTGCGCCCGCGCCACCGTGGCCTCCGGGGCCTTGCGCAAGATCCCCAGCTTCTGGCGCAGCTGCAGCAGCCGCGTCACCGACTCGTCGAGCCGCTGCTGCGAGATCCGCCCCGACTTCACCGCCGCCAGCACCGAGCCGTAGGCCTTGTCGAGGCTGGGCGGCATGAGCAGCAGGTCCGCCCCCGCCAGCACGGCGCGCACGGCCACCTCGCCGTCGCCGTACTTGGTGCGCACGCCCTCCATGTTGAGCGCGTCGGTGCTGATGACGCCCTTGAAGCCCAGCTTGCCGCGCAGCAGCCCGGTCAGCACCGGCTTGGAGAGCGTGGCGGGGTCGCCCGAGGGGTCGAGCGAGGGGATGACGATATGCGCGGTCATGATGGCGTCGATGCCCGCCGCGATCGCCGCCTTGAAGGGCGGGGCGTCGAGCTTCTCCCACTGCTTGCGCGTGTGCTTGATGACCGGGAGCCCGGTGTGGCTGTCGGTCGTGGTGTCGCCGTGGCCGGGGAAGTGCTTGGCGGTGGCGGCCACGCCCGAGTCGGCGAAGCCCTTGACGGCCGCGGCCACCATCGCGGAGACCTTGGCCGGGTCGTCGCCGTAGGCGCGCGGCCCGATGACCGGGTTGCGCGGGTTGACGTTCACGTCGGCGACGGGCGCGAAGTCGAGGTTGATGCCCAGCGCGTGCAGCTCCTCGCCGGTGGCCTCGGCCACGGCGCGGGCGAGCGCGGGGTCGCCGGTGTCGCCGATCACCGAGGCGCCGGGGAACTTCGTCATCAGCGCGCCGACCCGCGACACCATGCCGTTCTCCTGGTCGGTGCCGATCAGCATCGGCATCTTGCCCGCCGCCTGCAGGCCGTTGGTCAGCGCCACCACCTGCGAGACGGTCTTGATGTTGTCGGGGAAGAGGATCACCCCGCCGAGGTGGTACTTCCTGATGGTCTTGGCGTCGGCGGCGGTGCCGGGCAGCACCGGCATGAGCAGCTGGCCGACCTTCTCCTCGACGCTCATCCGGGCCAGCACCTGCTTGACCGGGTCGGACGTCGCGGTGGCCGCCGGGGCGGCGGAGGGCCGCGGGCTGACGACGTTGGCGGCCGTCGGCGGCGACTGGGCGGGGGCCGTGGCCGCGCAGGCCGTCATGACGGTCGCGATCGCCAGAAGCCGTGCCGTACGGATGCCTCGAACCATGACACCCACCGTATCCAGGTGACGACGTGCACGGACCGTACCCGGGCCCAATAGCCGCGCAAAAGCGAAACCATATCGACCCTCCCTAGCGTCCCGGGACATGGCATACGAGGACAGCGCGGGAGGCGGCGGTGGCGCCTTCCCGCCGCTGACGTTCAACTCCTCCGCGGACGAGGCGTCCGCCAAGCGGACCGCGGCGCGCAAGTTCGACGAGTGGGCGGGCACCGTGGCCTCCTTCACCAAGGACGTGGCCGCCAAACTCGAGCGGGACGGCGAGCCGGTCTGGTCCGGACCGGCCTCCGAGCCGTTCCACCGGGCCCTGCTGGGCGATCCCGCGTTCACCAAGAAGATCCCCGGCTACCGCAACCCCTACCTCGACACCGCGGGCAACCTGCGCAGGTCGGCGGACAGGCTCGAGGAGAACCGCAACCGATGAGCCACGACCGATGAGCTACGTCGGCATCCACCCGGAGGGCGCCCGCGAGCTGGTGGCCGCCATGGAGAGCGCCAGGAACGCGATCTCCGACGGCTTCCTGGCCGATCTCAGGCACGCCCTGTGCGTCGCCCAGTCGGACGCCGTGCTGGAGGCGCAGGCGTCCTTCACCGTCTACCAGAGGTACCGCGCCTTCCTGGAGGAGTCGGCCCGCGAGCTGAGGTGGCGCGTCAAGGTGATCACCTCGGCCCCTGACGCCACGGTCGACGGCGAGACCGTCTACGGCACCACGCAGTTCGAGAGCGCGAAGAAGGCCGCCGAACAGGGCGCGGCCGACGGCGCGCAGTTCAAGGAGCTGTGGGCCAAGGCCGAGCGCGACGGCGACTGGCGGGCCGTCGAGGAGTGGCTGGCCGCGCACCGGGACCAGCTGAAGGATCCGGAGTACGCCGCGGCCTTCCTGCGATCCTTCGGCAAGGAGAACGTCGTGGCCCTGCTGAACAAGGCCACCGAGGCGTACGGCCCCGGCTCGCACCTCGGGCTCAGCCCGGAACAGCTGGCCTACTTCCAGGAGAGGTTCCAGCCGCTCATGGACGCCGTCGCGGCCGCCGACGACCCGGAGCTGCGCGCCCACCTCCTGGACCGCCTCGGCCTGGACGCCATGGCGGTGCTGCTGGTCTCGACCCGGATGCCCGAGGACTTCGTGCGAGCGGCGATCCCCATCCTCACCCGGACGTTCGGCCTGGCCGTGGGCGTCACCGACTACAACGCCTCGCTCACGATGACGGCGCTGGGCAGCTATCCGGAGCTGCTGCAGGAGTTGCTGGCCGACCCGGCCACCGCGGACCTGCTGCTCGGCCCCCGCATGCTGGCCGACCCCGGCTACCGCAAGGCGCTGGCCGCCTCCCTGCCCGGCGCGCTGGACCAGGCCACCTCCGACCCCGCGACCCTCGACCAGGCCTGGAGCAACGTGCTGCGGCTGGCCTCGCAGGACTACTTCGTCGACGCCATGGCCGGCGACGAGGCGTTGTCGCTGGCGCTGACCACGGCGTTCCTGCCGTATCTGGAGAACGCGGGTCACCTGATGGCCGCCTCCTACATCGACGGCATGCCTGGGCTCGACCTGCCGCCGGCCAGGGAGCCGCTCCTGCCCGCGGGGGTGACGCCCGAGATGGTGCAAGACTTCCTCGGGGGAGCGATCGTGCACCAGTCGTCGTCCGAGGCCCTCGCGCGGCAGGTCGCCGAGCTGATGGCGGGAAGCGGGCTCGAGGCGCTGATCGCCGGACACGGCGGCGACTACGAGAAGATGGCGGCGGACCCGGCGCTCAACGACGAGATGGTCGCCGCGCTCGGGCCCCTGGGCATCGTCCTGGGCGCCCTCTACTCGGCGCAGGGCGACAACCTGCGGCGCGCCGACTCGTCCAAGCAGGAGCGCGAGCTCTACCTGGGCTTCTTCACCGGCCTGGGCACCGCCAAGATCAGCGATGCGGCCCTGTCGTCGCTGGCCGGGGTGGCCGCGCAGCTGGGCGCCAACTCGTTCGCGCAGTGGCTGGCGGGCCGGCCCGACGACATCACGCCCGAGCAGTACGCCGAGGGACTGCGCGACAGCTACGTCACAGCGTTCACCGACCTGCTCGTCGACCACGAGATGGACAGGAAATTGGCCGAGGAGGTGGCCGTCCGCTTCGGGCTGTTCTTCGACGCCATGGAGGGCGAGGCGCTCAAGCAGCAGAACTCCTTCAACTGACCCCCCCTACAGCCCCAGGTCCCCGAGCCCCGGCAACATCCCCCGTGCCGCCTCGCGAGCCTGGTCCGCCGTGGCGGCGGCCCGTGCCGCGCGGGCCGCCGCGCGGCACTGCTCGCGCGTGTGCCGGGCCAGCGCCGCCCGTACGGCGGGCAGGGCGGGCGCCGCCATCGACAACGACGTCACCCCCAGCCCGACGAGCACGCAGGCCATCGCAGGATCGGCGGCGGCCTCGCCGCAGACGCCGCAGGGCTTGCCGTGCGAGCCGACCGCCGCCGCGATCAGGTCGAGCAGCGCCGGCTGCCAGGCGTTCTGCAGCTTGCTGAGCGTGCCCAGCTGCCGGTCGGCGGCGAAGGCGTACTGCGCCAGGTCGTTGGTGCCGATGGAGAAGAAGTCCACCTCGGCGGCGAGGTCGTCCGAGCGCAGCGCGGCGGCCGGCACCTCGATCATCACCCCGGCCTCCCGCAACCCGGCGGTACGGCACGCGGCGGCGAACCAGGCGGCCTCGTGCGCGGTGGCGACCATGGGCGCCATGACCTGCACCTGGGCGCTCAGCCCCTTGGCCGCCTCGGCGAGGGCGCCGAGCTGGCCGGACATGATGTCGGGGAAGATCCTGAACATGCGCAGCCCCCGCACGCCCAGCGCCGGATTGGGCTCCTCCCCCGGCGGCGGCAGGAAGGCCAGCGGCTTGTCGGCCCCGGCGTCGAGGGTGCGCACCACGACCTTGCCGTCCGGGAAGGCTTCGAGGACCTTCCGGTAGGCATCGACCTGCTCGGCGGCGGTCGGCGCCTCGGCGCGGTCGAGGAAGAGGAACTCGGTGCGGTAGAGCCCCACGCCCTCCGCCCCGTTGCGCAGGGCGAGGTCCAGGTCGGCGGGGCCGCCCACGTTGGCCAGCAGCGGCACCGGGTGCCCGTCGGCGGTGCGCCCCGGACCCGTCGCGGCCTCCAGGAGGGCGCGACGTGAGGCGTCCGCCTGCCGTACCGAGGAGACCTCGTCGCTCTCGGGTTCCTGGACCACCAGGCCGGAGCCGCCGTCGACGAGCAGGTCGCCGCTGAGCGAGAGCGCGTCCTGGCAGGCGACCACGGCCGGGACGCCCATCGCGCGGGCGAGGATGGCGGTGTGGCTGGTCGGCCCGCCGTCCTGGGTGACGAACGCGGCCACGATCGCCGGGGTGAGCAGCGCGGTGTCGGCGGGCGCCAGGTCGCGGGCGACGAGCACGTACGGCCGGGCGCCGTCGGCCGGTTCCGCGGGCACGCCCGGCATGCGCCGCCCGGTGAGCACGGCGACGACCCGGTCGCGGATGTCGTCGAGGTCGGCGGCCCGCTCCGACAGGTAGCCGCCGGCGGCCGCGAGCAGGTCGCGGTACTTCTGGAAGGACTCGTAGACCGCTCGCGGGGCCGACAGGCCGGTGGCCACGAGATCCTTGATCTCGACGGCCAGGCCGGGATCGCGCGCCATCATGGCCAGCGCGCCGAGCACGTCGCGGGCCTGGCCGCCGGCCTTGGAGCCGCGCAGCTCGAGATCCTCGGCCACGCGCTCCACGGCCTGGGCGGCCCGGTCCTGTTCCGCCTCGGCGTCTCCGCCGTGGCGCTCGCCGGCGGGGGGTTCGGGAATCGCGTCACTGATCACATAGGCCGGGCCGTACCCGACCCCGGTGCTGACACCGACTCCCTGGAGTCTCATGGCGCCGACGCTATGGCCGCGAGCTCGTCGAGCAGGATCTCGTCGTCGCCGGCGATCACGACCTCCTCGCCCTGCCGGACGTCGAGGCCCATCACCGCCAGAATGCTCTTGGCGTTGACCGGGTCCTTGCCCGGCTTGGCGATCGTCACCTCGCCCTCCGCCTTGGCGGCGGTCTGGACGAAGGTCGCGGCGGGCCTGGCGTGCAGGCCCACCTCGGCCACCACGGTCACCTTGCGCTCAGCCATCTGTGCACCATCCTTTCCGTCAGATCATCCCAACTGGAACAGTTCATCACCTACGTGAACCATTCCCAGAGCGACCCCCGTCACTGACTCGATGGGCGCGTCGAGCGCCACGACCGGGCAGACGGGCGAACGCCCGCCCGCCTCGATCGCCGCGGGGTCCCAGGCCACGACGGGCTGGCCCGCGCTGACCCGGTCGCCCTCCGCTGCGAGCAGCTGGAATCCCTGACCCTTGAGCTGGACCGTGTCGATGCCCAGGTGGACCAGCACGCCCTTGCCGTCGTCCCCGACGATGACATAGGCGTGCGGATGCAACTTCATGATTTTTCCGGCGATGGGAGCGACCGCTTTGCCCGGTCCCCGAATCGGGTCGATAGCCGTTCCCGGACCGACCATGCCAGCGGAGAACACCGGATCCGGTACCGCCGCCAAGCCCACAGCCGACCCCTCCACGGGGGCGATAACAGTGGTGGTCATGGTCTCAGCCGATGATGTCCTCGATGTCGCTGGCTATGGTGTCGGCCTCTGGTCCCACGACGACCTGGACGACGTTGCCCGCCGCCATGACGCCGTGCGCGCCGGCGGCCTTCAGGGCCGCCTGGTCGACCTTGGACGCGTCGTGCACCTCGGTCCGCAACCTCGTGATGCATGGCTCGATCTCGATGATGTTGTCAGCACCACCGAGCCCGGCGATGATCGCCTCTGCACTTGCTGCCATGGTTGTTCCCCCTTGCTGACCAGGGTAGATCAGTCCGTCTGCGTGACCTTGTTCAGGCCTCTCGGCGCGTCGGGGTCGATGCCCAGGCGGAGGGCGAGCGCCTCGGTGAGCAGTTGCCCGGGGACGATCAGGCCCATCGGGGCGACCCACTCGGGCAGGTCGGGGCCGTTCAGCGCGGCCGTGCCCGCCTTGGCCAGGGCGGCGCCGCCGCCGACGGTGAAGGCCGAGGCGCCCGCGGAGACGACCCGCTCGGCCAGCGCGACCGTGCCCTGCAGGGTCGGACTGTTCTCGGCGGCCACCAGCAGCGCGGGAGTGTCCTCGTCGACGACGGCGATCGGGCCGTGCAGCAGGTCGGCGTACGACAGGCCCATGGCGTGCAGGTAGCAGGCCTCCTTGAGCTTGAGCGCCGTCTCCAGGGCGGTGGAGAAGGCCAGGCCGCGGCCGGAGACGACCACGCCGGGCTTGTCGGCCAGGCCCTCGACGACGGCCTCCAGGTCGCCGGGCTCGGCGATCAGCCGCTCGACGGCGTCCGGCACCTTGTGCAGGTCGTCGGGGTTCACGTCGGCGCCCAGGCCGATCGCCAGCACGGCGAGGGCGGCGAGCTGGGTGGTGTAGGTCTTGGTCGCCGGGACGGCCTTCTCCACGCCCGCCTCGGTGCACAGCGCCAGGTCCGCCGCCTGGGCGAGGGGGCTGTCCGGACCACCGTTGGTGATGCCGACCGTGGCGGCGCCGCAGTCCTTGGCCCACGCGAGGGTCTCGACGATCTCCTCGGTCTTGCCCGACTGGGAGATGGCCACCGCGAGCACGCCGTCGAGGTCGAGCTTGCGCTTGTAGGTGGTCGCGATCGAGGGCGCGGCCAGGGCGGCCAGGCGTCCCGCGTGCGATTCGATGAGGTAACGCCCGTAGACTGCGGCGTTGTCGGACGTTCCGCGCGCGATGAACAGCAGGCTCCTGGTCTGCTCGCCGAGCGCTCGCACCTCGCCGACACGGGGCAGCAGGGCCTCCAGTGTGGCTCGGAGTGCCGCCGGCTGTTCGGCGATCTCGCTACGCATCTGGGTGGCCATACTGCTCCTATCAACTAATATCTTGGCAAGCTGGTCTAGTCCGGACTAGACCAGTACGAACCATAGCTTACGGGAGGCTTTGTGGCGCATATCGATCCGGACAGTCCGGTGCCCAAGTACTTCCAGCTGCGCGAGATCCTGCTCGATCTCATCGAGAACAACGAGCTCAGCATCGGGGCGGCGATCCCGTCCGAACGCGAGCTCTGCCAGCGGTTCGGCCTGTCACGAATGACGGTGCGCCAGGCGGTCGACCACCTGGTCAGCGAGGGGCGCCTGCACCGCGTGCCCGGCAAGGGCACCTTCGTGGCCCGCCCCAAGATCGAGCTCGCGCTCCAGCTCACCTCCTTCACCGACGACATGCGCGCCCGCGGGCTCGTCCCCGGCTCGCGCGACCTCGACCGGCGCGTCGTCAGGGCCAGCGCCCACCTGGCCAAGGAACTGGGCATCCAGCCCGGCGACGAGGTGCACTTCATCGAACGGCTGCGCACGGCCGACGGCGAACCGCTGGCCATCGAGCGCGCGCACATCCCGGTCTACCTGGCGCCCGACCTGGGCGACTACGACCTGGCCGAGCGCTCGCTCTACGAGCTGCTGGAGAAGCGCCACGGGCTGGTCATGGACGCCGGAGAGCTGACCATCGACGGCGGCATCGCCGACCCGTCCGACGCCGACCTGCTGAAGCTGGACCGCGGCGGGGCCGTGCTCCTGCTGTCGCGCCGCTCGTTCTCGGGCGGGGTCTGCGCGGAGCTCGGCGTCTCCACCTACCGTGCCGACCGTTACCAGCTGCGCACCAGCCTGGAGATGCCCGCGCGCCGCCCCTGACCGCTGTGCCGTACGGCACGGCGGTCCTGTTCCTGTTCTCCCCCGCACCTCCCGAGGATCCCCGGTGAACGAGACCGCAGCGACCGTTTCGCCGTTCGCCCGATTGATGGGCGTGATGCAGCGCCTGGGCCGTTCGCTGATGTTGCCCATCGCCGCGTTACCGGCAGCCGCCCTGCTGATGCGCTTCGGCCAGCCCGACATGCTGGGCTCCAACGGCCCGGAGCCGGGCGGCCTGGCCGACGTGTCGGGCTTCCACTGGATGACCGACGTGGCCGCGGTGATCGCCGCGGCCGGGGCCGCGCTGCTGGAGAACCTGCCGCTGCTGTTCGCCGTCGGGGTGGCCATCGGCTTCGCGCGCAAGTCCGACGGCACCACCGCGTTGTCGGCGGTCGTGGGCTACCTGGTCTTCGACCGGGTGACGCGCACGATGTTCCTCGGCTCCGGCATCCGCGAGCAGGTCCTGATCAGGACCGATTCGCTCGAGGAGGTCATCAACTACGGCACCCAGAACCCGACCCGGATCCTCGGCGGCATCCTGATCGGCCTCGTCACGGCCCTGCTGTGGCAACGTTTCCACCGCATCAAGCTGCCCGCCTGGCTGGCCTTCTTCGGCGGGCGCCGGTTCGTGCCGATCATCACCTCGATCGTCGCCCTGCTCCTGGGCGTGCTGATCGGCTGGTTGTGGCCGGTGCTGGCGGAGTGGATCGAGCACGCGGGCGAGCTGCTGGCGGGCGCGGGAGCGGTGGGCACGGGGATCTACGGCGTGCTGAACCGGCTGCTCATCCCCCTCGGGCTGCACCACTTCGCCAACTCGATCGTCTGGTACCTGGTGCCCGAGTGCCAGGTCGACGGCAAGACCCTCGGCGGCGACTGGAACTGCTACTTCGCCGGCGACCCCACGGCGGGCGAGTTCATGACGGGATTCTTCCCGGTGATGATGTTCGCGCTGCCGGCCGCGGCGCTGGCCATGTGGCGGGCCGCTCCCCCGCACCGCCGCGCGACCGTGGGCGGCATCATGTTGTCGGCGGGCCTGGCCTCGTTCGTCACGGGCATCACCGAGCCGATCGAGTTCGCCTTCGTCTTCGTCGCGCCGGTGCTGTTCGTCGTGCACGCGCTGCTCACCGGGGCCGCGATGGCGATCATGACCTTGCTCGACGCCCAGCTCGGGTTCGGGTTCTCGGCGGGGCTCATCGACCTGTTGCTGAACGCCAGCAAGTCGAACACCCAGAACCTGTGGGCGGTGCTCACGCTAGGGGTGATTTATGCCGTCATTTACTACTTCGTATTCAGCTTCCTGATCAAGCGGCTGAACATCCTCACCCCCGGGAGGGAGCCGGAGCCCGACGTGGACTCCGGCGAACCCTCGAAAATCACTTAGAGGCGCTGCCACAGAGCCGGCACGTTCGACGGCTCCCAGCCCGGAAGGGACGTGTGGGCCTGGATGCACCGGTAACTGGCTCCGCCGTACGTCACCGTGGAGCCGACCGCGTACGCGGTGTACGGCGCCCAGGTGCCGCCGGGGGGCGAGCCGGTCGGCGAGCTCGTCGGCGAGCTGGTCGGACCGCCGGTGCTGACCAGCGACAGGCCGTAGGTCTGCAGGATCTCGTTGACCGGCTGGTGGTAGGTGGTCCCGCCGGAGCTGCAGTTGCCCGAGCCGCCCGAGGTGACGCCCTGCGCCTGGCTGCCGGAGAAGAACGAACCACCCGAGTCGCCCGGCTCGGCGCAGACCGAGGTGCGGGTGACGCCGGAGACGGTGCCCTGCGGGTAGGTGACGCTGGTGCCGTGCTGGCCGATCGTGCCGCAGTGGTACTGCGTGGTCGAGCCGGAACGGCAGATCGAGGAGCCCACGGCCGCCTGCGTCGAGCCGGTGATCGTGATCAGGCCGGCGCTGTAGGCGTTGACCAGGCGCGTCGGCGTCCACTGGCTGTTGACCTCGACCCAGGCGTAGTCGTTGCCGGGGAACGAGGAACCGCGGAAGGTGCCCTGCGCGACCTGGTTGGAGCCCCTGGTCGTCGCGCCCGTCGAGCCGCAGTGGCCCGCCGTCACGAAGCCGCCCTGGCTGCCCGCGCGCTGCACCGGGAAGCCGACCGAGCAGCGGCTGCCGCTGCCGATGTAGTACGCGTCGCCGCCGCGCACGTCGTAGAACGGCACCGGCCGCTCGGTGGTGGACTGGACCAGCACCTTGCCGGCGTCGACGCCGCTGGCGTCGATGAACAGCTGGGTACGGCCGACGTCACGGGTGAGCACGACGACCTTGTTGGCCCGCACGTCCACGAACCACGAGGCGACGCCGCGCGGCAGCCTCAGCGAGTCGAGCCTGGCCTTGACGCCCTCCAGCGTGGTGAGCGGGTCGGCGACCAGGATCGGGGTGCCGCCCAGATCGCGGATGGCCGGCAACTGGGCCGCGTCGGTGGTGGCGATGGACAGCGTGGCCGTCGGTCCGGAGACCCACAGACCCGCGAACGACGCGCCGAGCTTGCCCGCGTACAGCGACTCGACCTGGGCCGCCGCGGCCTCGTTGACGAGCCGTACCTCGGCCTGGTCGGCGGTGATGCCCAGGTCACGGCTGACCGCCTCGACCAGCTTGGGGTCGGGGTCGGAGACGGCGCCGTGTTCCTGCTGGGCCTGGGTGTAAGGGTTGGGCGGTTCCGCGGTGGCCTGTGCCACCGCCGGAATCGCGGCGAGGACGAGGGCGAGGGTGACGCCCATCCCCGCGGCTTGCTTGCGGAGCATGTAGATCTCTCCTCGAATCGGGGGGTGCGCCGCAAACGTAACGAGAACGATCCCTCCGGCGGCCATATCACCTCACTCCCCACACCGTCTTATGGAGGGACGTCCGCCCAGGTCAGGCCCACTTTTCCGGGCCTGGGGCGCGGGCATAACACTTGACCAGAACCTGGTGCTATGCCTTGACAATCGGGGAAGGACTCCGGCATCCCCCTTCGGATTTCATCGAGGGGTTCTGGCATGAGCACAGCGGCCGTCGAAGGCGGCAAGTCGTTCCGGTCGTCGGCCTTCGCCGTGCTGCAGCGCATCGGCCGCTCGCTGATGCTGCCCATCGCCGTGCTGCCCGCGGCCGGTCTGCTGCTGCGCTTCGGCCAGCCCGACATGCTCGGCTCCAACGGGCCCGAGCCCGGCGGCCTGGCCGACGTCCCCGGCTTCGCCTGGTCGGCCAATGTCGCCGAGATCTTCGCGGCGGCCGGTGGAGCGCTCTTCGACAACCTGCCGATCCTGTTCGCGATCGGCGTGGCCATCGGCTTCGCCAAGAAGGCCGACGGCTCGACCGCGCTGGCCGCCCTCGTCGGCTACCTCGTCTTCGACCAGGTCACACGGCGCATGTTCTTCAACTCCGACGCCGCCTCTATCAAGCAGAAGGTCACGCTCACCCTCCAGGACGGCAGCACCGTCATCAACCAGGCCGCCTCCAGCCAGCCCACCGGCGTGCTCGGCGGCATCGCCATCGGCCTGCTCGCCGCCGTGTTGTGGCAGCGCTACTACCGCATCAAGCTGCCCACCTGGCTGGCCTTCTTCGGCGGGCGCCGCTTCGTGCCCATCGTCACCGCCGTGGCCGCCATGGCGCTCGCCGTGATCATCGGCCTCATCTGGCCGCCCATCGGCGAGGGACTGACCAGCTTCGGCGACTGGCTGGCGACCAACTCGGTCATCGGCGCGGGCGTCTACGGCGTGGCCAACCGGCTGCTGATCCCGCTCGGGCTGCACCACTTCATCAACTCGATCGTGTGGACCGTCATCCCCGAATGCACCGTCAACGGGGTGCACGCCGCCGGAGACCTCAAGTGCTACGCCATCGGGCAGCAGGGCGCGGGCATCTTCATGACCGGCTTCTTCCCCGTGCTCATGTTCGCCGTGCCCGCCGCGGCGCTGGCCATCTGGCGGGCCGCGCCCAAGCACCGGCGAGCCGCCGTGGGCAGCATCATGATCGGCGGCGCGCTGACCGCGTTCGTCACCGGCATCACCGAGCCGATCGAGTTCGCGTTCATCTTCGTCGCGCCGGTGCTGTTCATCGTGCACGCGCTGCTGACCGGGGTGTCGATGGCGCTGATGGCCTTCCTCGACACCAGGCTCGGCTTCAGCTTCTCCGCCGGCGGCATCGACATGCTGCTCAACGCGACCAAGTCCAACACGCAGGGATTGTTCCTGATCATCGTGATCGGGCTGGTGTACTTCGCCGTGTACTACGCGATCTTCAGCTTCCTGATCAGGAGGCTGAACATCATGACGCCCGGGCGCGAACCGGAAGAGGACCCGGAATCGTCCGCCGCCCAGAAGCCCGCCTGATTTCCGGGCATCCGCCCGCTCGCGGCCGACGACCTTAATGCCCGGCTCCTGAGGGATCTTCGTCACGTAACCGTCCCAACCCGCCGCGATCTCGGCTCCCACGTATCCGGCGAGGGCGGCCGAATCCTCTTAGCTGGTGACCGTCTCGAACGAGGAGGCACCTTGTCTTTCCCCCTTCCGCAGCACCTTGTGTGGACCCCCGCCGAGCCCGCCCCCGACGAGCGCCGGCTCAGGCACTTCGGGCAGGCCCTGGCCGAGGTCCTGGCCGGCCGCCGCCCGCCGGCGAGCCTCGCCGACCGGCTCAGCGACCGCGCCTACCGGGAGCTCGTGCGCGCCGGACGCATGCTCAGAACCGACCGGCCGCCCTTCGTGGGGGCGCCGCACGTGCAGGAGCCCCGGGACGGGGCGGTGGAGATGTGCGTGCTGGTGCACTGCGGCACCAGAAGCCACGCGCTTGCCGTACGGCTGGAGCGTCGCGGGGTCCAGTGGGTGTGCACGGACTTCGAGACCGCCTGAGGAACGGCGCTCAGGCCGGTTCCCCGGGCAGGGCGATCCGAGACCGTCGCCGAACCGATCCGGCGTGCGGCCCGCCCGCTCCCTCAGCGAACGCTCCGGTCCTCGGCGCGCGGCGGGTAGGCGAACGTCTGCGTACCCGCCCAGTCCTCCCCCACGACGCGATAGTCGTGCGAGACCTCGCTCACCGCGTGCCCTCGACCGACGTCCACCGTGTCGGCGACCGACCACACCCCGTCGACCTGGTGTTCCACGACGTAGAGGAACTCGTTGAACCCCGACGACGACACGCACGTATTGACCACGGTCAGCGAGCCGCGCCCCGCCGTCAGCCGCTGCGGGATGGCGACGACCTGGTCCCTCCACTTGTAGACCCCGTCCTCGACCAGCGGGCGCCACTCCGCGGCCTTCACGCCGTCGACGGTGATGACGGCGTGCTGCAGCCCGACGGCCGCGTCGAGCCGCCGGGTCAGCCGCACGCCGGTATGGGCGGGGTCGACGGTCACCGTGAAGCGGCTCGACCCTCCTCGCGGGAAGGCCCGGCCGTCGTCGGTGACGATCTGGGACTGGTCGGCGATCGTGTCGAGGGCTCTGATCTCCTGCGGCTCAGGCCGCCACACGAGAACGACGACGACTCCCAGCGTCACGAAGGCGGCCGCTCCGGCGAACAGCGCCACGCGCCGCCAGCGCCTCGTCTCGTCCGCGGGAGCCGGCGGGACGGGCTCGGAGACGGGCCCGGCCGCTGGGAGCTGGAACCCGGGCGGCGGGAACTGATGCCCGGCCGCCTGGAGTTGGTGCCCGGCCGCTGGGAGCTGGTACCCGGTCGCTGGGAGCTGGTGGACGCGCACTCGCTCCCAGGCCCGCTCCCACGCCGGAAGCTGGAGGTCGGGAACATGGCAGCCCCGCAGGAACGCCACCATGACGGCCTTCTTCGGAAAGCGTCGCCCGGCCAGCATGTCGGCGCAGGTGGTGCGCGGCAGGCGTGCGCCGTCGAGCTTGCCGGCCCGCGCCTCCAGCTCGCGCAGCGACACATCGGCCCGTGCGAACTGCTCGGCCAGCAGCTTCACGAGGTCCTCGTGGCGGGCGACCGACTCCAGCGCCTTGGAGATGTCTGGATGCCGTCCGCCGCCCGGGGCCTCACTCATCGTCTCATCCCTCTCCTGACCTGGCCGTTCAGCCTCGACAGTGTACAAGCGATCACTGAGCGTGTCCGGGATCGGCCGGAGATCGTCCGGGACTGGCCCAGTGTGGCCGCGGCCCTGTTGGACACGCTTCCGACCGGCTTACCTGATGCTCACCGACGGTGATCGGACGACCACGATCCACCGCACGAACCGAGCACAGGAGTCACCATGAACGCACCCGCCAAGCTCGCCGCGACGCTCACCACCGCCCTCGTGGCCGCGGGCTCGCTCCTGCTGGTAGCCCAGCCGGCCAGCGCCGACCCCGACTGGCCCTTCCCCAACGACTGCGACAGGAAGAACTACAGCAAGTACATGAGCTGGGGATGGCGGCAGGGCCGCGTCGACTTCACCTACGACCACACCGACAACGGCATCAACAACTACTACCGGAGCACCTGGCGGGACACCGGCGAGAAGGTCGGCAACGGCTGGGCCAGCTGCATCAACATCCACCAGGGCTGAGGAGCGCGCGAATGAACCCGCGAATCCTCATGATCGCGCCGTTGCTCGGGCTCGCCCTGTCCGTGCCCGCGCCGGCGACGGCCGACCCGCTCGGGCCCTGCTACGTGCTGACCATGGCGATCGGCGAACGGGAGGGCGCCCGGTCGATCTGCCCGCCGGCCACCTGGAGGCACTGGCACCAGGTGCACGTCACCTGCAGCTTCGCGGGCAGCACCTGGACCGAGTCAGGACCCATGGTCGGCGGCACCAGCGTGTCGGAGGTGCTGTGCGGCGACCGTGAGCTGCGACGCCGGGCCTGGAACACCCAGGGACCCGACGAATAGGGTCCGGGCACACGGGAACGGCCCGCCGGGGGAACTCCCCCGGCGGGCCGTTCTTCACGCGTCAGCGGCTACGCGGCGTGCTTCGGGTCGCCGTGGCAGCGCTTGTACTTCTTGCCCGACCCGCACGGGCAGGGCGCGTTGCGCTCGACGTTGCCGTACGCGGCCCGCTGCTCGGGCGTGGTCTGCACGCGCGTGTGCTCCACCTCGCCCGACTCGCCCGGCGCGCTGTAGTCGAGCTGGGCGGGACGGTCGGGACCGCGCAGCCCGCGAGCGATGATGCTCCGGGTCTCGGCGATCTCGGCCGACTCCTCCTCGACGATGGGCGACTCCTGCACCTCGACCTCGAGGTTGAACAGGAACCCGACCGTGTCCTCCTTGATGCCCTCGAGCATCGCCGAGAACATCTCGAAGCCCTCACGCTGGTACTCGATCTGCGGGTCCTTCTGCGCGTAGGCCCGCATGCCGATGCCCTCGCGCAGGTAGTCCATCTCGTAGAGGTGCTCGCGCCACTTGCGGTCGAGCACGGAGAGGATGACCCGGCGCTCCAGCTCGCGGACGGTCTCGGCGCCCAGCTCGGCCTCGCGGGCCTCGTAGGCGCGGAAGGCGTCGTCCTTGACCTTCTCGGCGAGAAGCTCGGCGGTGACGTCTTCGCGGCCGCCCGCGGCCTCGACGACGTCGTCGACGGTGATCTGGATCGGGAAGAGCTCCGCGAAGGCCTTCCACAGCTTGTCGAGGTCCCACTCCTCGGCGAAGCCCTCGGAGGTGGCGCCGGCCACGTAGCCGTCGATCACCTCGCCGATGAAGCCGCGGATCTGGTCGTGCAGGTCGGCGCCCTCGAGGACGCGCCGGCGCTCGGCGTAGATGACCTTGCGCTGGCGGTTCATGACCTCGTCGTACTTCAGAACTTCCTTGCGGATCTCGAAGTTCTGCTGCTCGACCTGGTGCTGGGCGGAGGCGACGGCCTTGGTGACGATGCCCGACTCGATGGGCTGGTCGTCGGGGATGTTCATGCGGATCATGATCGCCTCGACGCGGGGCGAGTTGAACAGGCGCATGAGGTCGTCGCCGAGCGACAGGTAGAAGCGCGACTCGCCCGGGTCACCCTGACGGCCGGAACGGCCGCGGAGCTGGTTGTCGATGCGGCGCGACTCGTGGCGCTCGGTGCCCAGGACGTAGAGGCCGCCGATCGCGACGACCTCCTCGTGCTCGGCCTGAACCGCGGCCTCCGCCTTGGTCAGCGCTTCGTCCCAGGCCCTCTCGTACTCCTCCGGCGTCTCGATCGGGTCAAGCCCACGGGACTTGAGCTCCAGGTCGGCGCGGAAGTCGGCGCTGCCGCCGAGCATGATGTCGGTGCCTCGACCGGCCATGTTGGTGGCGACGGTGATGGCGCCCTTGCGTCCGGCCTCGGCGACGATCGCCGCCTCACGGGCGTGGTTCTTGGCGTTGAGCACCTCGTGCGGGACGCCGCGGCGCTTGAGCATCTTCGACAGGCGCTCGGACTTCTCGACGCTCGTGGTGCCGACCAGGCAGGGCTGGCCGTTGCCGTAGCGCTCGACCAGGTCCTCGACGACGGCCATGAACTTGGCGTCCTCGGTGCGGTAGATCAGGTCGGGCTGGTCCTTGCGGATCATCGGCTTGTTGGTCGGGATGGGGACCACACCGATCTTGTACGTCTGGTGGAACTCGTTCGCCTCGGTCACGGCGGTGCCGGTCATGCCGGCGAGCTTGTCGTAGAGACGGAAGTAGTTCTGCAGGGTGACGGTGGCGAGAGTCTGGTTCTCGTCCTTGATCGCCACGCCTTCCTTGGCCTCGATGGCCTGGTGCATGCCCTCGTTGTAGCGGCGGCCGTGGAGGATGCGCCCGGTGAACTCGTCGACGATGAGGACCTCGCCGTTGGTGACGATGTAGTCCTTGTCCTTCTTGAACAGCTCCTTGGCCTTCAGGGCGTTGTTCAGGAAGCCGACGAGGTGGGTGTTCTCGGGCTTGTAGAGGTTGTCGATGCCCAGCCAGTCCTCGATCTTGGCCACACCGGCCTCGAGGATGCCGACCGTGCGCTTCTTCTCGTCGACGACGTAGTCGCCCGTCGACTCCTCGCCCGGGTTCTTCGCCTCGACGCCGCGGCGGAGGCGGGGAACCAGCTTGGCGAACTCGGCGTACCACTTGCCGGACTGCTCGCCGGGACCGGAGATGATCAGCGGGGTCCGCGCCTCGTCGATGAGGATGGAGTCGACCTCGTCGACGATCGCGTAGACGTGCCCGCGCTGCACGCACTCCTCGAGCGACCACGCCATGTTGTCGCGCAGGTAGTCGAAGCCGAACTCGTTGTTCGTGCCGTAGGTGACGTCGGCGGCGTACTGCTTGCGCCGCTCGTCGGGCGCCTGACCCGAAAGGATCATGCCGACTTCGAGACCGAGGAATCGGTAGATGCGGCCCATCTTCTCGGCGCCCACCTGGACCAGGTAGTCGTTGACCGTGATGACGTGTACGCCGCGGCCGGTCAGCGCGTTGAGGTAGGCGGGCAGGACACAGGTCAGGGTCTTGCCCTCACCGGTCTTCATCTCCGAGATGTTGCCCATGTGGAGGTTGGCGCCTCCCATGATCTGCACGTCGTACGGGCGCTGGTGCAGCACGCGACGGGCCGCCTCGCGCACGGTGGCGAACGCCTCGGGCAGCAGGTCGTCGAGGGACTCACCGTCGGCATAACGCTGCTTGAACTCGTCGGTCATCGCCCGGAGTTCGGCGTCGGACATGCCCTTGAAGTCGTCCTCGATGGAGTTGACCTGATCGGCGATCCGCTTCAGCTTGCGCAGGGTCTTGCCTTCGCCGGCGCGAAGGATTCTGTCCAGAATGGCTGCCACTTTATGTAAAGCTCCTCGCAGGTCTACCCCGGCGCGACCGCCAGGTGGAGAGGCCGAGACATACTTCCCCAGTGCCATCGTAGGCGGTTCAGCCACCAGACACAGCCACCGCGACGAGCGGTCCGCCGACCCGTTCTGCGAGAATGCCTTTCACAGCACTCGTAGGGGTAAAGGAGAAAAGGCCATGGCGGGCGAACAGAACCTCGGCAGCCACGGCGGCAGGGCGTCTTCGTGGCTCGCGGTCACCGTCATGTTCGCCGGAGTGGTCGTTGGCGGCTTCGGGTTGACCATGGCCAACTGGCTGGTCGTCTGGATCGGCGTCGGCATCATCGTCGTGGGCGGCATTCTGGCTCTGGTCTTCGACATCATGTCCGATGTCGTGATCGACGCGCCCCGGGCGGGCATGTCCGCGGACGACCATCGCTGAGCGATCGTTAACAACTGACGGAGCGGGCATCGCCGGTGACCACGGCGGTGCCCTTTCTGTCGGTGGCCCCCGCTACGCTTCGCGGACATGACGGAGTCGACGGTCGAGCTGACGGCTGACGAGGCGCGCCGCCTGGTCCTCAGCGCCCAGGGGTTCATCGGAGCCGATGCCCGGCGCGGCGGCGCCCACACCATGTTGCGCCGCCTCGGGGCGATCCAGCTCGACACCGTCTCCGTGCTGGCCCGCTCCCACGAGCTGGTCGCCTACTCCCGCTTGGGCGCGGTCGGCAGAGCGGCCGTCGAGCGCTCCTACTGGGACTCCCCTGCCCGCAGCTTCGAATACTGGTGCCACGCCGCCTGCATCCTGCCGATCGAGCACTGGCCCCTGTACGGCTTCCGCCGCCGCGCCTTCCGCGAGCGCGGGGCGCGCTGGCACAAGGTGCCCGACGGGGTCGAGAAGCTGCTCGACCAGGTGCGTGACAGCGGGCCCATCACCACCTCCGACGTGGGCGGCGCCAAGAACGGCGGGCCGTGGTGGGACTGGTCGGACTCCAAGATCGGGCTGGAGTGGCTGCTCGACATCGGCGAGCTGGTGTGCACCCGCCGGGTGGGCTGGCGCCGGGTCTACGACCTGGCCGAGCGGGTGGTTCCCGCCGAGGCGCTGGCGCAGGAGCTGACCGACGCCGAGTGCATCGTGCGGCTGGCGCGGATCGCCGGGCGTTCGCTGGGGGTGGCGACGCGGGGTGACCTGGTCGACTTCCTGCGCGTGCGGAACCAGTACGCTGCGCTGCTTGACGAGGCGCTGCTGAGCGGCGCGGCGGGCCTGGTGCCCGCGCACGTGACGGGCTGGCCGGAAGCCCGCCGCCCGGCGAAGAGCGTGGCGGCGAAGGGCGGCGCGGTGAAGGGCGTGGCTGCGAAGGGTGTGGCGGCGGAGGGCATGGCGGCGACGGGCGGGGCACTGAAGGGCGTGGCGGCGAAGGGCGTGGCGGCGGCGATGCCGAACGCGTGGGTGGATCCGGCGCTCCTGGAGTCCGAGGTGCGCGGACGGCACCGCTCCACGCTGGTGTCCCCCTTCGACTCCCTCATCTGGCACCGTGGCCGCACCTCACGCGTGTTCGGCTTCGACTACGTCCTGGAGCTCTACGTCCCCAAGGCCAAGCGGGTCCACGGCTACTTCACCATGCCCGTGCTCTCCGGCGGCCGCCTGATCGCCCGCGTCGACCCCGCCCGCGAGGGCACCACCTTCGTCGCCCGCCAGATCGGCCTCGAGCCGGGGATCAGCCCGGCTCGGGCCGTCGAGGGCGTCAGGGCCGCGTTGTGGGAGGCGGCCTCGTGGGTGGGGTGCGACTCGGTGCGGGTCGAGCGCGTCGACCCGCCTCAGCTGGCGGCGGAACTGGCGAGAGAGCCTCAGTAGATCTTGGTGAGCTTCCACCAGTTGAGGTTGAACCCGCCCGTCACCGCGTACACCCCGAACTGGTGGGTGCCGGCCGGCAGGTCGACCTCACGCGAGATCGTCCGGTAGCTCGCCCAGCTGCCCGTGTTCGGCACGCTGACGTTCCCGAGCGGTGTGGCGCCCGCCCCGATGTCGAGCGAGATCGTCGCCCCGTTGCCGGGCGACGACACCCGGTACTCCACCAGGTAGCGCCCGGCCGACGGGATGGTGACGCCGCCGAAGGCGATCCAGTCGGTGCTGTCGAACGAGCCGACGTTCTGCCCGCCCCCGGTGTCGGGTGTGGGCTCGGTGATGACGCCCTTCATGGCCGTGTAGCCCTCGGCCTGGAAGGTGCGGGTGTGGCAGCCGCCGGGCGCGAGCTCGCAGATGTCGGCCCTGCTGGTGGCGACCTTGAGGTCGTCGTACCAGATGTAGGAGTCGTTGGCGGGCGCGAAGGTGGTGGTGGCGCCGCCGAAGAAGGACGAGAAGTAGGCCCGGTCGATCAGGTCGCCGTTGCGCACGAAGCGCAGCCCGGTGACCTGGGCGGCGGAGACGCCGTTGTAGAAGATCTCGATCTCGCCGTCGGCGTTGGCGTTGCCGTTCGTGACGGTGTTGACCTTGAGCCGCTGGACGATGTTGAACCACTGCCCGCGCGGATAGAGGATGTCGGCACCGTCGCGCTTGAGCACGGCGTAGTCGCCGTATTGCCCGGCGTGACCCATGTGGTAGTAGTAGATCGCCGCCTGGCCGTTGTTGCGCCGCCAGATCATGCGCGAGCTGAACCCGTTGTAGCCGTCGCAGACCTGGCCGCCCGAGCATGACGCCCCGCCGGCCAGTCCGAGTCCGAGCTTGCCCGCGAACTCCGTGGTGCCCCAGCTGAAGTCGCTGCTGTAGCGCGCCCAGTACGACAGGTAGTACTCCCGGGCGGGGGTCAGGGCGAGCGGCGCCTGCGCGCCGGAGTCGGCGGGGCCGATCTTGCCCTTCGGGTAGAAGACGCGCAGTGATTTGCCGCCCGAGTGGCTGAAGTTGTAGCCGTCGATCCAGGTGCGGGTGCTCATGCCCTCTTCCCACGGCGCGTTCCAGCCGTCGGAGGCCCAGGCGGCCAGGGTGTAGGCGGTGCCCCTTTCCGGCCGTTCGAAGGTGTTGACGCGTGGCACGGCCAGGGCGGCCGTGCCGGGGATGAGGGTGAATAAGGAGACGAGTGCGGCGAGGACCTTTCCTCTCATGGGCTGGCTCCTGTCTCAGAGGTCGAGGACGAGCGTGCGTCCCCAGGGGTGACGCCGGGCTTCGGTGAAGCCCAGCGCGGCGTAGAAGGCCAGAGCCCTGCCGTTGGTCTCGGCGACGCCGAGGTGCAGGCCGGGCGCGTGCCGTTCGCGCAGTGACGTGGTGAGGGCGGACATGAGGCGGTGGCCCCAGCCCTGTCCCTGCAGCCGCGCCGCGAGCTTGATGTGCGCCTGGGCCGGGTGGCTGGTGAACCAGGGCTCGCGCACGTCCGGGTGGTCGTGGATCGCATCGACGTACCGGTGGTCGAGGGTGCCGTCGCCGGGGTCGGGGCGGCGAGGGTGGCGGGCGCGCAGCACCGGCCACCAGTGCTCGCGTGTCCAGTCGAGGAACGCGGGCGTGGAGGCGGTGCCGACGACGTAGCCGGCGACGCCGCGGGGGTCGGCGACGACGAAGCACAGGCCGGGCTCGGAGACCGCGTACGGCCCGGCGTAGAGGTGACCGGGCAGGTCGGGGTCGTGGAAGCGTGGTGCCTCCGCCCGGCCCGCCCCGTCGACCTCGTGGCACACCCGGTAGATCCCTGCCAGGTCGGAGGGGTGGTAGGGCCGCAGGTGCGCCGTCATGGGGTGCTCCTAGGAGATGGTGACGGCGACGGTGACCTTGTCGCCAGACCGGACGAATGACACTGATTCGCCATTCAGGGTGACATTACGGATTCCAGGGGCGTGGACGGACACCGAGTACCGCCCCGCCGTCCCTCTCGGCACGGTCAGCCGCAGGTCGGAGCCCGCGTAGGCGACGGAGGCCCGCTCGATCGGCTGCGAGACCGTGACCCATTCGACGCCGTCCACGGTCACCGACGAGCGCCGCATCAGGTCCACCCCGACCGGGGAGCCGCCCGAGGTGCGCCTCAGCAGCGCGTACCCGGAGTCGAAGAGCACGTCGTCGCGAAGCCCGCCGGCCAGGTCGACCTGGACGTGCCCGTCGGCGACGCGACGGGCGTCGTCCACGGCCGCCCGGTCGGCCCGCGACCGGGTCTCGATCAGCGTGGTGAAGCGGGTGCGCGCCTGTCCTTCCCGCCTGGCCAGCAGGAACGGGATCGGCTGCCCGGTGGTGGCCTCCCCCGGCCCGCTGGTGTGCAGGACCCCGGTCGAGACCGGCTCCAGCGACCGCAGCGACAGCACGGCCGTGTCGGAGGTCCACCGCGCCTGCCACCTGCCGTCGGCCGCCGTGCCCTCGGCGACGCGCTTGAGCCGGTGGTAGCCGAAGTCGGTGTCGGCCGGGTCGAGCACGCAGTCGCCGCACGGCGGCGGCGTCATCGCGGGCCCGCTCACCTCCAGCGTGCCCTGACCGTGCCACGACTGGTCGTAGCGGTGGGCGGTGCTGCCCGTGGCGTCGAACACGTCGAGGGTGTAGCGGTCGGTCATGAGGTCGGCGCGGCGGATCGCCACGTCGCCGTCCTTGGCCCCGGCGTCGACGACCCGCAGCCCGGGCGTGACGCCGAAGAACGTCAGCGACCCGCGCATGGCCCGGTCCTGGCTGCGGCCGTCGACGACGACCGTGTTGTGCGAGACAGTCTCGCGGTACCAGTTGTTGGTCAGGTCGGCGTTGTCGGAGCCGTAGACCATGCCCAGGTCGGTCGACTGCAGCCCGCCGCCGGTCACGTCGAGGTGCAGCTTGTCGGCATGGCCGTGGCTGCCGCCCGGGATGCCGTGGTCCAGCCGGAGCGCGTCGGCCTGGAAGGGGTCCACCGCCGAGCCGTACAGCAGGGCGACGTCATCGAAGAAGCCGGCGGCCCGGTCGGCCGCGAGGGTCACGCGTGCCGCGACGGCCTCGCGCGGCACGGCGGACTCGATGGCCAGGGCCTTCCAGCTGCCGGCGAAGGACCTGGTGACGGGGGTGGTGACCGAGCCGTCCTTGGTCACGAACGAGAGCTGGACGGTGCCGAGCCCCTGGGCGCGCGCTCGCAGCGCCACGGTCCCGACCAGGCCGCCGGTCACGGGGATATCGCTGCTCCAGCGTCCCCTGGCGGCCATCGCCGCCGAGTCGCCGCGGTGGGCGAGCGGGGAGATCGCGGTGTGGCCGCCGCGGGTCCAGCCCGCGCCGCCGTCCTCGAACCCGCCGTCGCGGGCCAGGTCGGCGGGCCACAGGTCCACCCGCTCGAAGGCGCCGTCGACCGCGAGCCGTACGGCACGCGTGCGCGTGGGCACGTCGAGGGTGACGTCGGCCCCGCCGTCGGCCGAGCCGACCGGCTTGCCCCGGGCGTCGAGGAAGGTCAGCTTGACCGTGCCGGTTCCCAGCGTCGTCAGCCGCAGGTGGGCCAGCCTGGTGCCGTCGACAGGGAAGACCTGGGTGGCCCGTCCCTTGACGGCGTGGCCGTCCCACGTGCCCTCCAGCTTCCAGAAGGCGGGCCGCTGCGCGGAGTCGAGCGCGGCCTCCTCGAGGTCTCCGTTGGGGACGAGGTTGGCCGGTTCCCCGCCGCGCAGCACCGTCTCGCCGAGTCCGCGGAAGGTGGTGCTGCGCTGCCTGGTTCCGGGGCCCTTGGGGATCTCGTCGGCGCCGAAGCGCAGCGCCCAGCGGTCGATCCGCGGCGTGCCGAGGTTGTGGTAGGCCAGGCCGAGCCCGGCGGCGAAGTCGGGGTCGCCGTAGGCGGCGTAGGCCCACTCGGCGAACATCGTGAAGTTCGGCCCGAACCTGCGTCCCCACGTGCCGCCGTCGCCCGCGGCGGGAACGGTCTGGTCGGGGTGGAGGTAGGGCAGGAGCGTGGTGTACATCGACTTGAAGCGCGGGTCGTTGCGGTAGTCGCGCTCGCGCGCCGAGATGGCGACCTGCGTGAGCGCCTGGAGCGCGTACACGTGGTAGCTGGCCGATCCCTCCCACCACCAGCCGTCGCTCACGATCGCCTTGTCGAGCAGGAACTCGGTGTCGGCCAGGGCCGCCGAGCGCAGCGTCTCGTCGTCGATCGCCGCGCCCGCCCCGTGCACCGCCGCCGCCGTCCAGGCCTGGAAGTTGGAGGTCGCCATGGGGCTGGAGATCAGCAGTTCGGCCAGCGGGCGCAGCAGGTTGCCCTCGACGTCGACCCGCTCGGCCTCGGTGAGGGTGTCGCGCACCAGGTCGTAGGCGTCGATCAGGCCGATGGCCGCGACCGCCTCGTCGAGCGACTGGTAGTGGATGCGCCCGTAGAGGGAGTTGAGCGGCACCGCCAGGAACCGGTCGGCGTAGTAGCGCAGGATGTCGCGGGCCTTGGCGGCGTACTCGGCCTTGCCGGTCATGCGGTAGGCGAGTGCGAGGTCGGAGGCGGCCTGGGCGGCGTTGTTGTGCCAGATCTCCACCCACGCGCTGTTGTACGGCTCGCCGCCGTAGGTCTTGCCGTCCAGCGGGCAGCGGTGCGCGGCCGGGCTGGAGTAGTCGAAGGTCAGCATGGTGTTGGTGCCGGGGCACTTGAAGTTGCCGCTCCAGCCGCCGTGGAAGACGGTCTGGTCCAGCGGCCTGGCCAGCCAGGCGTCGGCCTCGGCCCTGACGGTGGCGTCGAACGCCTTGGCCGCCCACGGCTGCCCGGCGATCCGCTCGCGCAGGGCGTCGAGCTCGGCGGGCGTCGCGTAGACGCGCGGCTCGCCGCCCTTCGCGGTGGCCTGCTCGACGGTGAGCGTGGCCCGCTGGGCGAGGGAGGCGTCGCCGCCGGGTGTCGCCGTCAGGACGGTGGAGGCCGGGGTTTTCACGGTGACCAGGGCGGACTCTCCTGGCTTGAGCTCGCCGGTCACCGCAGGGGTGACCGTGCCCTGGTCCACGGCGAGCCGCAGCGAGTCGGCCACGGCGCGCCGGTTGGTGACCGTGACGAGGAAGGTCGCCTCGCTCCCCTGGGCGGCCCGCTTCGTGGCGGCTTCCGGGTAGAGCCAGGCCGAGCCGGGTGTCACCCGCACGTCGTCGACCCACATGGTGCCGGTGGAGGTCTGGACGGTGTTGATGATCTGGACCCTGGTGGTCAGCGGCGGCACCTTGAAGGTGCCCTCCAGCGTGGTCCAGTCGCGGGTGCCGGTGAGGATGCCGCCGAGCAGGCCGGAGCCGGTGTAGACGGTCGTTCCCGCGCCGTTGACGTAGCTGAAGTTGAGCGAGACGCGGGCCGCGCCGGGGAAGTCGGTGTAGTCGGCCATGGTGATCGCGTCGAGCTTGACCTGGGCCGAGATGCGCACGATCGGGGTGGTGGCCTGGTTGAGGGGGACGGTGACGAAGCCGCCGATCTTCTTGGTCGGTGAGCCGTCGATCCGCATCGAGCGGCTCCCCTCGGCGGCCACGGTGGTGTCGATGGCGTAGGTGGAGCTCTGCCACGGGGTGCACCAGGCGGGCGCCGGGCAGGCCTCGGTGGAGGGGGTGGTGGTCTCGAAGCCGGGGTTGGCCACGAGGTTGACCCCGGCGGTGGCGGTCGCGGCGGACGCCGGGGTCGCGTGCACGGGAGCGGCGGCCACCAGCAGCGCGGCCAGGACGGCGATCGGGCGCCTCATGCCGCCGCCAGCCACGCGTCGCGGTGGCGGGCGACGAACTCGTCGTCCACGAGCTGCGGGTAGGCGGCGATGACGCGGTCGAGCTCGGCGGCCTGGCCGGGCGAGAGCCCTTCCGCCGGGTCCAGGAGCCTGACCTCGGCCAGCAGGCCCTGGCGGCGCAGGATCTCGTGCACGCCCGCGATGCAGCCCGCGAAGCCGTTGGCCACGTCGAAGACGGCGCCGTTGGCGTCGGTGAGCTGGGCGGCCAGGGTGAGCAGCGAGTTGTCGACGCGTCCTGTCCGCACCGCCTCGTGGGCCAGCCTCAGCAGTTCCACCGCGCGGCGAGTCCACACGGCCGTCTGGCCGAGCAGCCCGCCGACGATGCGCTTGGTGACGTCGCCCACGGAGTACTCCGTGAGCAGGTCGACCAGGATGTTGTCGTCGTTGCCCGTGTAGAGGGCGATCTCGTCGGCCCGTCCCGACTCGCACACCGCGCGGACCACGTCGAGGGTGCGGTAGCGGTCGAACGGGGCGATCTTCACCGCGCGCAGGGCGGGCAGCTGGGCGACCTCGCGCCAGAAGTCCACGCCGAGCACCCGGCCGCCGACGGCCGGCTGCAGGTAGAAGCCGCACAGCGGCAGCACCTCTCCGACCTCGGCCAGGTGGGCGACCAGCTCGCGGTCGGACAGGCGGTCCAGTCCGCGCAGGATGACCATGGCCAGGTCGTAGCCGAGAGAGGCGGCCAGCTCCGCCTCGCGCACGGCCTGTGCCGTACCGCCCGCCACGCCCGCGACCAGCACGGGGGCGCGACCGGCCGCCTCGTCGGCGGCCAGGGCGAGCACGGGTTCCAGCAGCCCCGCGTCGCGGATGCCGAACTGGGTGGTGTGCACGCCGACGGCGAGCCCGCCCGCTCCGGCGTCGAGGTAGTAGCGGGTCAGCGCCCGCTGGCGGCGCTCGTCGAGCGTGCCGCCGGGGGTGATGACGAGGGGGTGTGCGGGGATGATGACGCCTTCGAGCAGGGTGCGTTCCGCGGGGGGTGCCAGGATGGCCGGCATCAGTAGCGTCCTTCTCGTTCCTGGAAGTGGGTGTCCTTGCCGTGGACGGCCGCCCCTGACCGCACCCAGTCGGCGGTCAGGTCGAGCAGCCGGTGCAGCGGGACGGTGGGATGGCCGAAGAGCGCGGCGCAGCGTGCGGCGTTGGACAGCAGCGCCGTGGGTTCCTCGGTGCCGGTGAAGCGGGCCTCGGTGCCGAGCCGGGCGGCGAGCTGCCGGGCCAGCCAGCGCACCGAGGCGGTCTCCGGTCCTGCCACGTTGAGCACGTACGGCGGGGCCGCGCAGTGCTCGAACAGCCGGAGGGTCGTGGTGTTCACGTCGCCCTGCCAGACGACGTTGACGTTGCCGGTGGCCAGGTCGACGGGGTCTCCCCGGTGCACGGCGGTGGCCAGCTCCAGCAGCACCCCGTAGCGCGCTTCGACCGCGTAGTTGAGACGGACGATCGCGGCGGGGGTGCCGTTGGCCCTGGAGAAGTGCTCGATGATCCGTTCGCGGCCCAGGCAGGAGGCGGCGTACTCGCCGACAGGGCCGGGCGGGGTGTCCTCGTCGGCGCCGCCGCTGGTGACCGGGACCAGCGGGTAGACGTTGCCGGTGGAGAAGGCCACGACGCGGCTGTGCGGGAAGCGCTCCATGACCCGGCCTGGCAGGTAGGCGTTGAGCGCCCAGGTGCCGTGCTCGTCCCCCGAGGTGCCGAACTTGCGGCCGGCGAGGTAGACGATGCGGGAGGCGTCGGGCAGGCGATGCAGGCCGGTCATCAGGTCGGCGCGCTCGACGAGCACTCCTGCCCGCTTCAGGTAGAGGTCGGTGTCGTCCGGCAGCCCGCGGGCGACGCCGATGACCCGGGCCCGGCTGCCCGCCAGGTCGAGCGCCCTCCTGGCCATCACCGCGAGCTCGGGGCCGATCTTGCCGCCCACGCCGAGGAGCATGATGTCGCCCTCTCCACGTGCCAGGCTCTCGACGACCTCGGGCGAGGGGGTGGACAGGGAGTCGCGCAGCTCGGCGACGGCGTTCATCGCACGCGCTCCCTCATCAGCGCGCGGAAGGCCGGGAGCGCCTCGTCGAGCGCCGGCGCCTGCGGGTACCAGGCGGCCTCCCACTCCAGGCTGACCCAGCCGTCGTAGCCGATCCGCTCCAGCTCGGCCATGAACCCCTCCAGCGGCACCGCGCCCGTTCCGGGCACCACGGGCGCCAGTTCGCCGGTGGAGGCCACGTCCTTGACCTGCGCGTGCCGTAACCAGGGGCGCAGCAGGTCGGCGGTCTCGGCGAGCGGCTCCCCCGCCCGCCACGGGTTGACCACGTCCCACAACGCCCCCACCGACGGCGAGGCGACCCGGTCGAGCACGCCGGCGACCGCCCGCCCGGTGAGGAAGGCGTCGTGCGTCTCCAGCAGCACCGTGACCCCGGCCTCCTCGGCCGCGGGGACGCAGGCGGCGAGCCGTGCCGCCGCCCTGTCGGCCACGCCGGGATCGCCCGGCTCGCCGCCGAAGACCCGGACGAAGGAGGCGCCCACCTGGTCGGCCAGCTCGATGTGGCGGGCCAGCGACTCCTCCACGCCGTCGTCGGGGATGCCCGCCTGGACGTAGGTCGCCAGGCACACGACCCGCACGCCCGCTTCGGCCAGCCGGGAGCCGACGCGCCTGGCCGTGCGGTCGGAGGCGTCCGGGGGCAGCAGCTCCCCTGTCGCGCAGCGCAGCTCGACGCCCGCCAAGCCGTACGCGATGACCTGCTCGACCGGGGCGCCCGGGCAGCCGAGCGTGCTGAAGGCGGCCCTCATGACCCCGCCTCGTAGATCGCCAGCACGGTGGAGACCACCTGCCTGCCGTACTCTCCGCTGACGGCCGGAGGCGTGCCGGTCCTGCACGACTCGACGAAGGCGGCGAGCTGCGCCGCGAACGCGTCGGCGGTCTCCTCGTCGGGGTCGGCGAGCCGGGCCTCCGTCCCGCCGTCCCTGCTGACCCACAGGCCCTCGGTGGCCGACCAGCGCAGCGAGCCGTCCTCGCAGAGCACGAGCGTTTCGTCCATGTACGGCACGGCGGCCGTGGTGAAGGTGAAGCCCGCCTTGACCCCGCTCGACAGCTCGGCCACGCCGATGGCGTCGGTCTCGATCTCCAGCCCGCCCCGGTGCCACACGTGGGCGTGGACGGTCTCGATCTCGCCGCCGCCCAGCCATTGGATGCGGTCCAGGCCGTGGGTGCCGACGTTCATCACGATCCCGCCCCCGGCCAGCGCCGGGTCGAAGAACCAGGCGGGGCGCGAGTCGCGGCTGTAGCGCGCGGAGCGCCGGTGGGTGATGGCCCTGACGGGGCCGAGCTCGCCGGAGGAGACGACCTTCTCGGCCATCCTGGCGGTCTCGCTGAAGCGCATGACGTGGCCCACGGCGAGCGTCACGCCGGCCGTACGGCAGGCCTCGATCATGGCCGTGCAGTCCTCGACCGAGGTCCCCATGGGCTTTTCGACCAGCACGTGCACGCCCGCCGCCGCCACGTCCAGGGTCTGCTGGGCGTGCAGCGTGTGCGGCGAGGTCACGATGACGCCGTCCAGCCGCTCCGCCGCGAGCATCTCGCGATGCCCCGGGTAGGCGGCCGCCCCCGCGTCGGCGGCCATGGCTTCGGCCGCGTCGGTCCGGATGTCGCAGACCGCCGCCACCTCGACCTGGGGCAGCGTGCGGGCCGCCTTGACGTGGAGGGCGGCGACGATGCCGGAACCGATGATCCCGAGCCGGAAAGGCTCGTTGGTGTGCACTGAAAGATCTCCTTAAATCAGCCTTTGAGGCCGGCGGCCATCGCCCCGCGCACGAAATAGCGCTGGGCGATGAGGAAGAGCACGAGAATCGGCAGCAGCGACATCAAGGCCGCCGCCGTGACGAGCTGGTCGTTGCCGACGAACTGGCCGCGCAGGCCCATCACCCCGATCGGCAGGGTGAGCTTGTCGGGCGAGGTGAGGTAGACGGTCGGCTCCAGGACCGCACCCCACGAGCTCATGAAGGTGAACACGGTCAGCGTGGCCAGGGCCGGCTTGACCAGCGGCAGGTGGATCCGCGTGAACACGCGCCACGGACCCGCGCCGTCGATGGTCGCGGCCTCCTCGAACTCCTTGGGCACGGCCAGGAAGCTCTGCCGCATCAGGAAGATCCCGAACGGCGTGGCCAGCCAGAACGGCACGATCAGCGGCAGGAACGTGTCGAGCCAGCCGAACTCGCGGAACAGGATGAACGACGGGATGATCGTGACGACGGTCGGCAACATCATGGTCGCCAGCGCGGCGGTCAGGAGCGCGCCGCGGGCGGGCAGCTTCATCCTGGCCAGCGCGTGGCCGACCATCGCGCTGCTCAGCACGTTGCCGAAGGCGGCCAGCGAGGCGATCAGCAGGCTGTTGAGCGCGTAGATCCCGAACGGCGCCCGCTCCCAGACCTGCGTCCAGTTCGACCACTCGAACGGGTCGGGAAGCAAGCCCGGCGGCACGGCGATGTAGTCGGCGTAGGTCTTGAGCGAGTTGAACAACGAGGCGAGGAACGGCAGCAGCATGACCGCGGCCCCCGCGACGAGCACCAGGTAGGCCAGGCGCTTAGGCATAGTGCACCCACCGCCTCTGCAACCACATCTGGACGAGCGTGAAGAGCAGGATGATCGCGAACAGCACCCAGGCGATCGCCGCCGCGTAGCCGAGCTGGAAGAACTGGAAGCCCTGCCGGTACATGTAGAGCACGGTCAGCTCGCTGGCCCCGCTCGGTCCGCCGTCGGTCATGACGTAGACCTGCTCGAAGGCCTGCAGCGTGGTGATCGTGGACAGCACCAGCACCAGGAAGGTCGTGCCGGAGACGCCCGGCACGGTGATGTGGCGGAAGCGGTGCCAGGCGTTGCCGCCGTCGACCATGGCCGCCTCGTAACGTTCCTGCGGGATCGCCTGGAGGGCGGCCAGGAAGAGCACCATCATGTAGCCGACGCCCTTCCACACGGCCACCGCGGCCAGGGTTGGGATGACCAGCGCCGGGCTGTTCAGCCAGGCCTGTGGGTCGATCCCGAACCAGCCGAGCACGGTGTTGGCCGAGCCCGTGCGCGGGTTGAAGACCGAGTCGGCGACGTAGGCGATGACCACCCACGAGGAGACCACCGGGACGAAGTACGCACCGCGCAGCAGCGGGATGAAGCGGATCTTCTGGTTCAGCGCCACGGCCAGCACGAGCGCCAGCACCGTCTGGGCGGGCACGTACAGCAGGGCGAACACCCCGGTGTTGCCCAGGCTGGACCAGAAGGCCTCGTCACCCAGCAGCCGCGTGTAGTTGGCCAGCCCGACCCACTTCGGGTCGGACACCGTGTCGTAGTCGGTGAAGCTGAGGTAGGCCAGCGCGAGCACCGGCCAGGCCGTCAGCAGGATCAGATGGGCGAGGTACGGCGAGGCGAACAGGGTGGCCCACAACCGGTCCCTGAGGCTAGCCACCGGGGGTGAACCGGTCGATCGCCGCCTGGGCGTCGGCCTGGGCGGTCTTGAGCGCGGCGTCCACCGGCACCTCCTTCGACAGGGCCGAGGTGATCGGCTTGGCCAGCGCGCCGGTGTATTCGCTCCACACCGGGTTCAGCCCGAGGTCGTCGGCGACGGCCAGCGCGTCGAGGAAGACCTGGCGGCCCGCGGGAGGCTTGCCCGGCTCCAGGAAGGCGGGCGAGGCGGCGACCTTCTTGTTGATCGGCATGGCCTCGCCGATCTGGGTCCAGGCGGTCTGCGGGCCCTCGCCGCTGAAGAACTCGATCCACTTCCAGGCGGCCTTGGCCTGCGGGTCGGCGGAGGCGCTGTTGATCACCCAGGAGTTGATGTTGGCGATCTCTCCCCGCTTGCCGCCGGGCCCCTTGGGCATCGGCGCCACGCCGAAGTCGACGTCGCCCTGGGCGGCGGTCTGGATGCGGGCGTAGATGCCCAGCTGCATGGCCACGACGCCGCTGGGGAAGAGCGTCTGGGAGCCGCCGAGCGCGTCGGTCGTCACCACGTCGGGCGAGACCTTCTCCTCGTGCATGGCCTTGAGCATCCAGTTCAGGCCGTCGCGGGCCGGCTGGCTGTCGACGACGACCTTGCCGCCGTCGTCGAGGATGTCGCCGCCGAACGCCTTGACCAGCGGCCACCAGCTCTCGGTGAAGCTCTTGGAGTAGCTGCGGAAGCCGTACACGTCGGGCTTGCCGTCGCCGTTGGTGTCCTTGGTCAGCTTCTTCGCCGCGGACATCAGGTCGTCGTAGGTCCACTCGCCGGTCGGCTCGGTCAGGCCCGCCTGCTTGAACATCGTCTTGTTGTAGAAGAGCACGGCCGTCTGGGCGCCCTGCGGGAAGCCGAAGAGCCTGCCCTGGGGGTCGGACTTCCTGATCAGGTCGATGCCGTAGTAGTCGTCGGCGTTGAGGCTCTTGGCCAGGTCGTTCAGGTCGCGCAGGCTCTTGCGGCCGGCGTACTCCTGGACGAGCGCGCCGTCCGACAGCCAGACGTCGGGGGCCTTGCGGCCGGCCAGCTGGGTGCGGAGCCGGGTGTAGAACTCGTCGTAGGCCGCCGACTCGATCTTGACGTCGACGGTGGGGTTGGCCTTCATGAAGTCGGCCACCAGCTTGCGCATCGTGCCGTCGGCGGGGCCTCCCGCCTCGGCGTAGTAGCCGAGGGTGATGGTGGTCCTGCCGTCGCTCTCGGCGGCCGGGCCGGTGCCGCAGGCGGCCATGGCCAGGAGGGCGACCAGGGCGGCGGGGGTCCTTGCTCGCATGGGGGGTGATCCTTTCCGTTCAGTGCTGGGAGGCGACCGTCGCGCCGCAGGAGGCGCGGACGATCAGGCGGGGCTGCAGCTCGATCCGGTGCGGGGGCACGGTGGGCCCGGCGGTCAGGCGCCGCAGCAGCAGTTCGGCCGCCAGCGCCCCGAGCTCGCCCTTCGGCGGCGCCACCGCGGTGAGCGGCGGGTCGCCCAGTTCGGCCACCTCGTCGTCGTAGGTGACCAGGGCCAGGTCGTCGGGCACGCGCATGCCGAGCCTGCGCGCGCTGGCCAGCAGGGTCGCGGCGTCCCGGTCGCCGTGGCAGAACACGGCGGTGACCTGGTTGTCGCGGCAGGTGCGGGCGAACTCGAAGATGCCGTCGGGGGCCCACTCCTCGTGGGCGACGATCGCCTCGGGGATCCGGGTGGTGCCCAGGCCGCGCACGGCCCGCTCGTAGCCGTCCGTGATGATCTTCCCGGTGCCGGTCCTGACCCTGCCCAGGTGGCCGATCCGGGTGTGCCCGAGCCGCACCAGGTGCCGCATCGCGGCGTAGACGCCGCCCGCGTGGTTGGTGACCACGTAGGAGGTCGGGTCGTCGGGATCCGGGCTCGGCGGGCGGCGCTCGGCCAGGACGTACGGCACGGGCAGCTCGCGCAGGGAGTCGACGTGGGCCTGCGCGTCGTCCATGACGTGCAGGTTCGGCACCAGGATCAGCCCCTGGGCACCGCTGTCGAGCAGCCTGGCGACGCGCTCGCCCTCCAGGTCTGGGCGATACTCCGAGCTGGCCAGGATGACGCCCGCGCCCGCCGCCGCCAGCACCCGCTCGATGCCCTCGATCACTCGCGGGTAGTAGTACGAGGTCGAGGGCACCAGGACCCCGACGAGATGCCCGCTGCCCGCGCCGCGAGCGGGGATGGCCGTCACGTAGGTGCCCGAACCCTGGCGGCGGTCCACGACACCCTCCGCCACCAGGATGCCCACCGCGCGCCGGACCGTGTTGAGCCCCACGGCGTAGGTCTCGGCCAGGTGCGGTTCGGTGGGCAGGCGCATGCCGACCGGCCAGCGGCCGGAGGCGATCTCCTCGCGGAGGCGTTCGGCCACCAGGGCAGATTTCATTCCCTTGGGGAATGAATTTCTGTCATCAGCGCTCGTCATGGCCGGAATCATGCTTTATGAATTAGGCGGCGTCAATAGGGGTTTTTCATGCTTCACTGGAAAGATGAACGCTATTGAAAAGGCAGGAATTCATTCCTTATTGGTGGAGAAGATCGACTGTTACGTCGTGGATCTGCCTGCCGTACGGGACTTCTCGATCGCCGGCGGGGTGGTCACGCGCGGCGGCGGCACGCACCCCAGGGTGCTCGTCCGCGTCCGCGCGGGCGGCCTCAGCGGCTGGGGCGCCGCCACCCCCGCGCCCACGTGGACCTACGAGACCACCGAGAGCATCACCTCGACGATCACCCGCTACCTGGCGCCGGCGCTGATCGGCCATCCCGTGTGGGACCTCGACGGGGCGGTGCGCCTGTTCGACCAGGTGATCAGGGCGGGCCTGACGATGGGCATGCCGCTGGCCAGGTCGGCGCTCGACCTGGCCCTGCACGACCTGCTCGGACGCGCGCTCGGGTTGTCGGTCGGCCACTTGTGGGGCCAGCGGCGGGTCGGCGAGATCCCCCTGTGCTGGATCGCCTCCGACGACGTCGCCGAAGGGCTGGAGGCCGGCTACCGCGCCTTCAAGGTCAAGGTCGGGCTCGGCTCGCTGGAGGCCGACGTGCGGCGCGTCGAAGCGGTGCGCGCGGCCGCGCCGGACGCCACCCTCTGGGTCGACGCCAACCAGGCCTACACCTTCGGCAACGCGCTACGGCTCGCGCGAGCCCTCGAACCGCTGGGCGTCGCCGTGCTGGAACAGCCCCTGCGCGCCAACGACCCGATCGGCCACGCCGAGCTGCGCCGCCGCAGCCCCATCCCCGTCGCCCTGGACGAAAGCCTCGTGCACCCCACCGACCTGGCGAGCTTCGCCCGGCTCGGCGCGCTGGACATCGCCGTCGCCAAGGTGCAGCGCAGCGGCGGGCTCCACCTGTCGCGGCGGCTGTGCACGCTGGCCGAGGACTTCGGGCTCTCGCTCATCGGCTCCGGGCTCACCGACTGCGACCTCGGGCTGGCCGCCTCGCTCCACCTCTTCGCGGCCTTCGGCATGACCTTCCCCGCCGACCTCAACGGCCGCCAGTTCGTGGTCTCCCGGCACGTGCTCGGACCCGGCGTGGACGTCTCGGGCGGCGTGGCCCGCGTGCCCACCGGACCGGGGCTGGGGGTGGAGATCGACGAGGACTACGTGCGCGGGCACCTGGTGACATGAGACCGCCCCGGGGAGCCCGATCCTCCGACCCGGGCTCCACCGGCGGCCTCCGTGTCGTCAGGTGATCTCGAGCATCCGCTCCCGCACGGCATAGACCACAGCCTCCATGCGGGAGTGCAGCTGCAGCTTGTCGAGGATGTTGCGCACGTGGTTCTTCACGGTGTTCTCGGAGATGAACAGCTGCTTGGCGATCTCGCGGTTGTTCATGCCCTTGGCCACCAGCCTCAGCACTTCCATCTCCCGCTCGGTGAGCCGGGGGACGGGCAGCTGGGGCGGGCGTTCGGCCTCCTTGCGGCTCATGCTCGCGAACTCGTTGATGAGCTTGGCGGCCATGGCCGGATTGATGAGCGACTGCCCCTCGTGCACGCCGCGCACGGCGTCGGGGACCTCGTCGAGCTGGACGTCCTTGAGGAGGTAGCCGGTCGCTCCGGCCTTGATGGCCTCGAAGAGATCTTCCTCCTCGTCGCTGACGGTCAGCATGATGATGCGCGTGCTCGGGACGGAGGACTTGATGCCCCTCGTCGCCTCGATGCCGCTCCTGCGCGGCATGCGGACGTCCATCAGGACCACGTCGGGCAGGAGCCGGTCGGCCATCTCGACCGCCTCGAGCCCGTCGCTCGCCTCCCCGACCACCTCGATGTCGTGCTCGGTGGTCAGGGTCATGGCGAGCCCGTGCCGGATCATCTGGTGGTCATCCACGATGAGCACGCGGATGGGATCGCGATTCGTTTCCGTCACGCGACCGCCTCCGAAGGTCGCGCCTGCTGAGCCGCAGGGCAGACAGGGCGATGGGGGCCATGCTGCCCGCTGCGCTTGCTCACGTCTCCTCCTCGTGGGGGGCCAGAGCCGTTGAACCGCCATAATGGCACGGGTTTCGCGGTCCTTGGGTGGTCGAGAAGATCTGCTGACCGGCGATCAGGGCTCGACGAGCCGCAACACACCGTAGTTGTAGCCGCGCCGCCGGTAGACGACGCTCGGCTGGCCGCTCTCCTTGTCTCGGAACAGATAGAAGTCGTGGCCTACAAGCTCCATCTCCAGCAGAGCCTGGTCGATCGTCACCGGCTCGGCGTTGTGGAACTTCTCGCGGACGATGAGCGGCCCGTCGCCGTCCATCTCGATGGGTACGAGGTCGTCGTATTGCTTGGGATCCGGGAGGGTGTCATCCTCGTCCTCCTCGGCGACGGCCTGCTCCGGCACGACCTTCGCGGGCTGCGGAGGCAGCTCGGCGAGGGCGGCGGTCAGCTCTCCCACAGAGGGGGTGGCGTGGTTGCCGTGGTGGACCTTGCGGCGGTCGGCCAGCCTGCGCAGGCGGCCTTCCAGCTTGTCGAGGGCGAGATCGAGTGCTGCGAAGCGATCGTCGGCCGACGCCTCCGCCCTGATGGCGGGACCACGGGAGTGGATCGTCAGCTCTACCCGCTCGCGCTGGTCGATGATGCGTGGGTTGCGTTCCTTGGATACCTCCACGTCGACTCGGATCAGCTTGTTGTTCAGCCGCTCGATCCTGGCCAGCTTGGTCGTCACGTGGTCTCGGAACCGATCACTCACTCCGGTGTGCCGGCCCTTGACGATGATGTCCATGCAACAACCCCCTACCTCTAGCGAGTGCGATAGAGCGCCCGGCTTCCTGATGGCCGTGCGAGGCTCGTCCGTCTCTCCTTCACCGTTACCCTCTTCCGGCTCACCATCACCAGGTAAATCGACGGCACCCGTCCGGCCGACCTGGTCTTCGACCCCACATTCGCCTGCTGAGGATTTCGCAGCTCTGTGCCACTACCGACCTTCTCTCCTGGTCGGGGGACATCTGGACCCCCGGGGAGGCAGGACTTACCCCTAAGCCGCACCGTGATCAGTCGACAAAGAGTCGCCTTACGTGGACCGTTTTGCCTGCGGCTGGCATCGGCTAGCGGAGCTGGGACTTCTCCCAGCTCTGCGCAACCACGGACCCGAACGGGTGCCATGTCAGAACGCTATCTGTAACGGCGGGGAATGTCAGCCGGAGGACGGACCAAAGGATCACTTTGCGTGATTTTCCCAAGGATGTCGCACTTCACCGGGGGCACTGTTTGAGCGTGCTGCATCCCTTATGTGTGCGCCACTCACATCCGGTGAGCTGGGTGGCAGAGGCAGGCGGGATACACAGGTGTGACCCGCCGGTGAGGGCGAAGAGTTTGATCTTCTTTTACCCAGAGTGACCGTGAGAAAAATCATGATCTTCGGCGTGTCGCGGCAAGCGTCACCGCCAGCCGTACGTCCGCCCCAGCCGCGCGCAACGCCCTGGCCGCCTCGGCCAGGCTCGCGCCCGTCGTCACCACGTCGTCGACGAGCACCACCGCGCCCGCGACGGGACGGGTGGCGCGCAACGAGCCCGCCAGGTTGGCCGCGCGGCTCCCGGCCGCCAGACCCGCCTGGTCGGCGACCCGGCGGGTCTGGGTGAGCGCCTGCCTGGCCCCCACCTGCCAGCCACGCGCCCGCAGGGCCAGGGCCGCGTGTACGGCAAGCGCCGCGACGGGGTCGTGCCCCCGCCCCCGCACGGCCCGCCGAGCGCTCGGAACGGGCACCAGGGTCAGGGACGGCGGCGGGACGGCGACAAGCAGGCGAGGATGCGACGCCGAGGCCCCGGGCACCCGGGAGCCGGTCGGCGAGACTCCGAACTTCCGGCGGCCAGGCGGCGAGGGCTCGGCTCCGGGTTTCCCGGGGTCGGGCGGCAGGGCGCTGGGAAGGGCGTGGGTCAGGACGTAGGCCAGGGCCTGGCCGAGGGGCTGGGTGAGGGCGCTGCGGCCGCGTTCCTTGCAGGCCAGGACCGCCTGCCGTAGCGGCCCCTCGTAGGCGCCGGCCGACCAGCACTCGGGCAGCCCCTCGGGCGCCGGGTCAGGAACCCTCCTGGCGGGCTCAGGAGCCAGGCACAGGCCGCACAACGCCTCCCCCGGCACACGACACCCCAGGCAGCGCTGCGGGGTCAGGAAATCCACCAGAGCCGCGAGCATGCCCGTCACTGTGCCAGGCGCCGCCGACAGATTTCGCCGGGTCAGGCGGGGAAGGCCGGGTAGATCGAGAGCGGCTCCTGGCCGTCCGCGAGGTTGTCGAGCTTCTGGTTGCTCACGTTGAGCGTCAGGACGGAGCTCTTGCTTCCCACAAGCAGGCGCGGCCCCTGGACGGCGATGGACTCCGCGTTCTTGACCTGGATCTCCGGCTTGGGACTGCCGCCGATCAGGCTGACGCGGTAGATGACCGCGTCGGTCAGCAGGAACAGGCTCTCCCCGCCGACCTCCCAGGCGATGTCGCGGAACTCCTCGGGGTCCTTCTCCTTGGCCTCGTCGAGCTTCTGGAGGTTGCCCACTTCCGTCGGGCTGACCGCGCCCACCTGGAGCGACTGCCGTCCGACGACGTCCCTGACGATGAGCGCGACGCGCACGCCGTCGCGGGCGAAGGCGAACTTGTGGACGGTCGAGCCCTTGAGCAGCGGCGCCGGGATCTCCTGCCGCTGCTGCGAGACGGGGTCGAAGCGCAGGAACATCGAACGCGAGTTGTCGTAGGTCCACAGCGTGCCGTCGCTGCGCCACACGGGAGCCCGCAGGTCGGCCTGCGGGATGACCGGGCGCCAGGTGCCGTTCTCCTGCATCCAGACGCCGTCGGAGGCGAGCACGGCGAAGTGCTGGCGGTCGGGCGAGATCGCGAGGTTGGAGGCGGCGGCTCCCTGCGGGGCGGGCTCGCCGATCGCCTGGAAGTCCTTGCCCGGCTCCGTCTCCTGGTAGACCTGGCCGGCGCTGAGGTAGTAGGCGGGCCAGTTCGACGACTGCGGCGCGTTGTACTCCGCGGCCCTGACCACGAGCGACGCGCTGCCGAAGAAGGGTTCGCCGTTGTGGAGCACCTCGATGTCGAGGCCGCGCGCGAACTCCTTGAGGGTGAAGCCGAGCTGGTCGCTGAGCTCGCTGGTGCGCAGGGTGCCGGGGCTGAAGCCGCCGACGAGGTTGACGGCCACCCGGTCGCCGCGCAGTTCCACGTAGCCGACCCTGGCGCCCACGGGCAAGGAGCTGTTGACGGCCTTGCCGAGCGCGTCGCTGGGGCCCTTGAGCAGGCGGCTGACGTAGCTCTCCGCGAGGTTCTGGTCGACCTTGCGCCGCACCTTCACCAGGTCGCCGACCATGCGGCTGCCGTCGGGCGAGACGTAGAAGAGCCGGGCGTTCTTGTAGGAGCGCTCGACGTCGGCGGCGGTCAGCAACATCCTGGGGTGGTCGAAGCCGGAGACGCGGTACCCGTCCTGGCCGACCCTCTTGAGGGTGATGCGGTGGCTGACGGGCAGCGGGTCGGTCAGCTGGACCGAGCGCCCGTCGGGCTTGATCTCGGCGATCTGGTTGCCGGTGAGCGTGACGGTGGTCTCGGCGTCGTTCGGCTTGGCCTCGGGGTCGGGCACCGCCTTGACCCAGTCGAGCACCGCGATCGAGCCGTCGGGCTTCCACTCCTTGCGGGCCTCCGCCGTGAGGTACTTCCACAACGTCTTGTCGATGCCCTCGTCGTCGAAGACGGCCATGGCGGCCTGCATGCCCTCGACGACCTGCTTGGAGTCCCACGTGGGCTGCGGCGAGGAAGGGATGAGCTGGTGGAACGGCTCGCCGAGGGTGTCGCCGTGGTCGGACAACACGGGCGCGGTCGGGGCGCTGCTCAGGGAGATGACCGAGCAGCCGGAGGCCCCGGTGGAGGCCACACAGGCCGCCACCACGAGCGTGGCCAGTCGCTTACTCACCATGGAACTCCCCCGTGGCCGGTGCGAGGACCGGCGTGATGTGCCCGCGCCAGGCGCGCCGGATCTGGATCTCCGGCGGCTCCAGGGACAGCGGCGAACCCTTCAGCTCGACGCTGGCGTCGCGTGGCAGCGTGAGACGGAACTGCGATCCCTCGCCCGGCTGCCCCCACGCCTGCAGCCAGCCCCCGTGCAGCGCGGCGTCCTCGCGGGAGATGGCCAGGCCCAGCCCGGTGCCGCCGATGGTGCGCGCCCGCGAGGGGTCGGCGCGCCAGAAGCGGTCGAAGACCATCTGCTCCTCGCCCGTCTTGAGCCCGACCCCGTGATCGCGTACGGCCACGGCCACGGCGTCGCGGTCCTGGCCGACGGTGACGACGATGTCCTTGCCCTCGCCGTGCTCGATGGCGTTGAAGAGCAGGTTGCGCAGGATACGCTCGACCCTGCGGCTGTCGATCTCCGTCATGCACGGCTCGTTGGGCAGGCGCAGGTCGAAGCGGGTGACGTGGCGCTCGGCCAGCGACTCGGAGTCGGCCACCGCGCGCAGCACCACGTCGCGCAGGTCGGTGGGCTCCAGGTCGAGGGTGGCGGCGCCCGCGTCGTAGCGGCTGATCTCCAGGAGGTCGGCCAGCATCGACTCGAAACGTTCCAGCTGCGCCTGCATCAGCTCGGCCGAGCGCGCGACCATCGGGTCGAAGTCTTCGCGGGCGTCGTGGATGAGGTCGGCGGCCATGCGCACGGTGGTCAGAGGGGTGCGCAGCTCGTGGGAGACGTCGGAGACGAACTGCCGCTGCACCTGCGACAGCTCCTCCAGCTGGTGGATCTTGAGCGCCAGGTTGGCGGCCATCTCGTTGAACGAGGTCGCCAGGCGGGCCAGGTCGTCCTCGCCGCGGACCTTCAGCCGTTCGTCGAGCTTGCCCGCGGCCAGCCGTTCGGCGGCCTGGCGCGCGAGCCGTACCGGGGTGACGACCTGGCGGGTGACCAGGGAGGCGATGGCGGCCAGGAGCAGCACCAGGCCGGCGCCGACCAGGACGAGGACCTGGCGCACGTTGGCCAGGGTGGCCTCCTCCTCCATGAGCGGGAAGAAGTGGTAGACCTGGTAGTCGTGGTCGATCACCACGCCGGTGACGAGCGCGACCTGCGGCTTGCTCGACGCCCTGAAGGAGATCAGCCCGGTGAACTCCCGCCGGTAGGCGTCGCCGTACCTTCCCTTGTCGCGCAGGTCTTCCAGGTCGTGGATGAGCTGCTGCGGGATGGCGTCCTCGGGGATGCCTCCGGAGGCCCGGCCGCCGCCGGGGAGGTTCTCGGCGCGGATGTAGACCTCGTAGCGGCGGTCGCTTCCGGCGGGGGGCTTGAGGTTGTCGAAGGCGCGGTCGAGGTCGGGCGAGACGAGGTCTCCCGCCTTGGGCGTCTCGTCGGCGCCGGAGCCGGACGAGATCGCGTCCCTGATCATCACGGTGTCGCTGATCGCGTCGGCGATCGCGGAGGCCTTGCGCTGGTTGATGACCGAGGTGCTGATCGACTGGAACAGGAAGACGCCCAGCACGGCGACCATGGTCATCGAGATCACCAGCGTGCTGGTGACCACCTGCAGTTGGAGGGAACGCCGCCACATGCGGCGCACCCGTCCCGCGGCACGCCGTGCCCGCCTGCGGACACCTCCAAGTATTTGGCGAAATGTCCGTCTGCGAGCCGCGGGTTTCCGTGAGGGGGGCATTCCGGCGGCCTCTTAGGCGGGACCGGCCTTGTAACCGACGCCACGGACGGTCACCACGATCTCGGGGTGCTCCGGGTCCTTCTCGATCTTCGCGCGCAGACGCTGCACGTGCACGTTGACCAGGCGGGTGTCGGCGGCGTGCCGGTAACCCCAGACCTGCTCGAGCAGCACCTCGCGGGTGAAGACCTGGCGCGGCTTGCGGGCGAGGGCGACCAGCAGGTCGAACTCGAGCGGCGTGAGGTTGATGGTCTCCTCGCCCCGCTTGACCGAGTGGCCGGCCACGTCGATGGTGATGTCGCCGATCTGGAGGATCTCCGGGGTCGGCTCGTCCGTGCGGCGCAGGCGGGCGCGCACCCGGGCGATGAGCTCCTTCGGCTTGAAGGGCTTGACGATGTAGTCGTCGGCTCCCGACTCGAGGCCGAGCACCACGTCGATGGTGTCGCTCTTGGCGGTGAGCATGACGATCGGCACGCCCGACTCGGCCCGGATCCGGCGGCACACGTCGATGCCGTCGGCGCCGGGGAGCATCAGGTCCAGCAGGACCAGATCCGGACGGGTGTCGCGGAACGCATCCAGGGCCTTGTCACCGTCGGAGACAAAGGAGGGCTCGAAACCTTCTCCCCGCAACACGATGCCGAGCATCTCGGCGAGAGCGGCGTCGTCGTCGACGACAAGCACGCGACCTTTCATGGCCCCTCATTCGTTCTACGCATTGTGGGACATACTGTCAGATTGCTGAGAGGTTACCCTTGCCCAGCTCGTGGATGTGACGTGAGACCGTCAAAAGTCAAATTTTACGCTTGATGGTTCTCCCCCGATCTCAGTCTGCGGTAACCGACCGTCATTAGGCCATCCCCAGGGTGTGGCTTGCCCCGAAACGCCCCGTTATTGAGCATGCGAGCAACCGCAATGCAAGCCACGCATGCCAGGATTGACCTATGTCTGAAGGTCACGAGAGGCCCCCTGGCTGGGCGACCGACCAGCCGCCGCCCTACGGGGCCCCCGCGGCCTCCCCCTGGGCCGCCCCCGGTCAACAACCGGGCCAGCAGCCCGGCCCGCAGTCGGGCCAGCAGCCGGCGCCGCCCGTGCCGCCCATGCCGTACGGCGACGCACCGCCTCCCGCGGGGCCCGCCCCTTACGGCCAGCAGCAGCCGTATTACGGTCACCAGCCGCAGCCGTACGGCCCTCCCGGCCACCAGGGCGGCTACCAGCACCCGCACGCCCCGGCGATGCGGCCCGGCATCATCCCGCTGCGCCCGCTGTCCCTGGGCGACGTGCTCGACGGCTCGATCAAGCTGATCCGCTCCAACCCGAAGGCCGTGCTCGGCCTGTCGGCGATCACCGCCCTGCTGGTGGCCATCCCCGTGGCGATCAGCCAGGCGCTCCTGCTCGGCCCCATGGGCAGTGTGTTGACCAACCCGTACGCCGACCCGCAGGAGCTGGAGAGCAGCATCAACTCCGGCTTCCTGTCCAGCTACGGCGGAAGCATCCTGTCCTACCTCATCGGCTTCATCGCCGTCACGCTGCTGACCGGGGTGCTCACCCGCATCCTCGGCCGCGCGGTCTTCGGCGGGCGCATCACCGCGGGCGAGGCGTGGTCGCTGCTGAAGGGCCGCTGGCCCGCGCTGTTCGGCGTCGTGGGCCTGATGACCCTGCTGACCATCGCGCCCCTGGTGGTGCTGGTGCCGCTCTTCTTCGTCATGGGCGGAGCCGGCATGAGTGACGGGACCTTCCTCGGCTTCATGTTCCTGGCGCTGGTCATCTACGCCCCCTACGCCCTGTTCGTCATGACCCGCTTCTCCTTCGCCACCCCTGCGGTGGTCCTGGAGCAGCGCGGGCCGGTCGACGCGATGAGGCGCTCGTGGCAGCTGGTGAGCGGCGACTTCTGGCGCGTGCTCGGCATCCTGCTCGCCACCATGCTGCTGGCCGGCATCGTCAGCGCGATCATCGGCTTCCCGTTCACCCTGATCGGCACCTTCGTCGGCATGCTCGGCGGCAACACCACCGGCTCCCTGATCGTGTCGGCGATCATGATCACTCTGGGCACCATGATCGGCGGGATGATCTCCTACCCCATCCAGGCAGGCGTCTCGGGGCTGCTCTACACCGACCGGCGCATGCGGAGCGAGGCCTTCGACCTGGTGCTGCAGACCGCCGCGATCGAGCAGCAGCGGCAGGGCTGGGTGCACGCCTCCGCCGACGACCTCTGGCACCCGTCGAACTCCGCCCGCCAGTGACCCCGATAGGCCGCGACGAGGCCGCCGGCGAAGCGGCGCGAGAGCTGGGCAAGCCCGAATACCAGCAGGAGCCCCTGATCGACGAGCTGTGGCGGCGGCTCAAGCAGTTCCTGGGCGACATGATGAACCCCGAGGTGCCCGGCGGGTCCGGCCTCGGGGTGCTGAGCGCGGTGCTCATCGTGGCGATCCTCGCGGCCGTCGTGGCGCTGGTGGTCTGGCGGCTGCGTCACACCTCGCGGCGCGCGGCCTCAGGGGCGGACGTGCTGTTCGGCGAGCGGGCGCTCAACGCGGCCGACCACCGGAGCAACGCCGAACGCTTCGCCTCGGAGGGGCACTGGGCCGACGCCGTGCGCGAACGGCTGCGCGCCATCGCCCGCGACCTCGAGGAGCGGGCGCTCGTCGACGGCCTGCCCGGCCGTACCGCCGACGAGCTCGCCGCCGAGGCGGGGCGGGCGCTGCCGGAGTTCGCGGGGGAGCTGACGCAGGCGGCCCGGATCTTCGACGACGTGACTTATGGGGATGTGCCCGGCACGCCCCAGGCGTACGGCGTGATCGCCGACCTCGACGACCGGCTCCGCCGCGCCCGCCCGGCCCCCTTGGCCGCCACACCGGCCCACAACGGGCAGCAGGGAGGCGCGTCATGAGCCTCGCCCGGGGGATGAGCCCCGCCGCGCCCGCCACCCGCGCCATGAGCACCGCCGTACCCGCCGCCTGCGCCGCTCGCGCCCTGCACCGCGCAGGAGGACGCCGGTGACGACCTCAACCTCCCCCACCACGCGCGGCATCTGGCGTTCCCTGCGGGCCCCGCTGCTGGTCGGCGTACTCCTCCTCGTCGCGGCCACGATCGGTGTGCTGCTGTCCGGCGGCGCACGCGAGGCCCGCTACCTCGACCCCGACGACACCTCGCTGTCCGGCGGCAAGGCCCTGGCGCAGCTGCTGCGCGCCCGAGGCGTCACCGTCGACCGGGTCGACTCGGTCGACGCGGCGATGCGCCTGGGCGGCGACCGGCTGATCCTGGTGACCGGCAACGTCTACCACGACGACTTGAACCGGCTCAGCGGCGACCTGCTGATCGACGCCGCCAGCGTCTACCTGGAGGACCTCGCCTCCGAGGTGCGGCGCGGCCTCGACGGCGCCCGCGTGCGCAGCCGCGAGCCCGAGTGCGACCTGCCCGCCGCGCGCGCCGCGGGCAGCGTCTTCCTCGGCGGCAGCCCGCTCAGCGGGCCCAGCAGGTCCGTCGGCTGCTACCCGTCGCCCGACGGCGCGACCCTGCTCACCTACGCCGTCTCCGGCCGCAATGTGACCGTTGTGGGCGACATGCAGTTCATGACCAACATGCGCCTCGACGAGGACGGCAACGCGGCGCTGGCGCTCAACCTGGCCGGCTCCAAGAGCGCGGTCACCTGGCTGGTCAACCCGCCTTCCGAGGAGGGCGGCGCCGTGGGCGGCGACAAGTCGATCTACGATCTCATGTCGCCGAACGTGGGCTGGGGCGTCGTGATGGCGCTCATCGCCCTGCTGGTGACCATCGTGTGGCGCGCCAGGAGACTGGGGCCCGTCGTCGTGGAGAAGCTCCCGGTCGTCGTGCGCGCGGCCGAGAGCGTCGAGGGGCACGGCGGCCTCTACCGGGCCCGCCGCGCGCGTGACCGTGCCTCCGCGGCGCTGCGGGCGGGCACGCTGGCCCGCGTGGTGCCCAGGCTGGGGCTCACCGTCGATTCCGGGGCCGACGCGGTCGTCTCCGCGATAGCCGTACGGACCGGTCAGGACCCGCATCTGGTCGGCGCCGCCCTGTACGGCCCGCCGCCGGCCGACGACGGCGCTCTTGTCGGACTGGCCGGATACCTTGACCAACTGGAAAGGCAGATCAGTGAACGGTGATCGGAGGAGCTCTCCGCGAGAGTGCGAGCCTGGGAAGTCGCGGCCATGAACACTGAGCGAAGGAGCTCTCCGCGAGAGAGCGAGCTTGCGATGCCAACGAGTGGAGAGCGGTCGCGACCATGAACACCGAGCGAAGGAGCTCTCCGCGAGAGAGCGAGCTTGCGATGCCAACGAGTGGAGAGCGGTCGCGACCATGAACACTGAGGAGACGACGCGAATCGCCGGGCGTGGTGACGCGTCGCGTGAGGCGCTCGGGGCGTTGCGTGCAGAGGTGGCCAAGGCCGTCGTCGGCCAGGACGCCGTTGTGACCGGTCTGGTCATCGCCCTGTTGTGCCGTGGTCACGTGCTCCTGGAGGGTGTGCCGGGCGTGGCCAAGACGCTCATGGTCCGCACCCTGGCCGCGGCGCTGTCGCTCGACTTCAAGCGGGTGCAGTTCACCCCCGACCTGATGCCGGGCGACGTCACCGGGTCGCTGATCTACGACGCGAAGTCGTCGGAGTTCGAGTTCAGGCAGGGCCCGGTCTTCACCAACCTGCTGCTCGCCGACGAGATCAACCGCACGCCTCCGAAGACCCAGGCGGCGCTGCTGGAGGCGATGGAGGAGCGGCAGGTCAGCGTCGAGGGCGACCCGCGCGCCCTGCCCGACCCGTTCGTGGTCTGCGCCACGCAGAACCCCGTCGAGTACGAAGGCACCTACCAGCTGCCCGAGGCCCAGCTCGACCGGTTCCTGCTCAAGCTCACCGTGCCGCTGCCGCCGCGCGAGCACGAGATCGCGGTGCTGGAGCGCCACGCGCACGGGTTCGACCCGCGCGACCTTTCGGAGATCAGGCCGGTGGCCACGGCCGAGGACCTGGCCGTCGCCCGCGAGTCCGTGGCCTCGACGCACGTGGCCCCCGAGGTGCTCGGCTACGTGGTCGACGTCTGCCGTGCCACCCGGCAGTCGCCCTCGTTCCAGCTCGGCGTCTCCCCCCGTGGCGCGACGGCGTTGCTGGCCGCCTCGCGGGCGTGGGCGTGGTTGTCGGGTCGCACCTACGTGACGCCCGACGACGTCAAGGCGCTGGCCCGTCCCGCGCTGCGCCACCGCGTGCAGCTGCGGCCCGAGGCCGAGCTCGAGGGCGCGACCGCCGACGGGCTGCTAGACGGCATCCTGTCCTCGGTCCCCGTGCCCCGGTGATCGCATGGCTCTGACCGGACGTGCGGCGCTCGTCGCGGCGCTGGGCATCGTGGTGGTGCTCATCGCCCCCGACCCGGTTCTCGCCGTGGCTGGGGTCTGCCTGCTGCTGGCGGCCGCCATCGTGCTCGACCTGGCGCTGGCGGGCGCCGTGCGCCCGCTCGTCTTCCACCGCTCGGGCGAGACGGTCGTACGGCTCGGCCAGACCGCCACGGTCGACCTCGTCGTCGAGAACCCGGGCAAGAGGCGCGTCCGCGGTGTCCTGCGTGACGCCTGGGCTCCCTCGGCCGGGGCGTGGCCCAGGTCCCAGGCGATCGACGTGCCGCCGGGCGAGCGGCGGCGATACTCCGTCGTGCTCACCCCGGTCCGCCGGGGTGACCGGCGGTCGGAGGCGGTCACCGTCAGGTCGCTGGGGCCGCTGGGCTTGGCGGCGCGGCAGGGCGGCCACTCGTCGTCGTGGTCGGTGCGGGTGCTGCCGCCGTTCCTGTCGCGCAAGCACCTGCCCTCCCGGCTGGCCAGGCTGCGCGAGCTCGACGGCCAGCATCCGGCGCTCGTGCGGGGGCAGGGCACCGAGTTCGACTCGTTGCGTGAGTACGTCGCCGGTGACGACGTGCGGTCGATCGACTGGCGTGCCACGGCGCGGCGCAACGACGTGGTGGTGCGCACGTGGCGGCCGGAGCGTGACCGGCGGGTGCTGATCGTGCTCGACACGGGTCGCACCTCGGCCGGACGGGTGGGCGCCGCGCCCATCCCGCTGGCGGGCGCCCGGCCCGCGCCCACGGGGCTGGCGTCGTTGTCGGACGACACGACGGCGCACAAGGGCGATCCCGGCCGCGGCGCGACGGGCGGTGCCGCAGGAGGCCCCGGCGACGCCCCTGGCGGTCCCGGTGGGGCCGCGGGTGGTCCCGGTGGGGCCACGGGAAGTGCCCTGCCCGGCGCCGGTGGCGGGATGCTGATCGATCCCGATCTGCTGCCCGCTCCCGGCTGGCCCAGGCTCGACTGGTCGATGGACGCCGCGCTGCTGCTGGCCGCGCTGGCCGCGCGTGCCGGTGACCGGGTCGACTTCCTCGCCTACGACCGCTCGGTCCGCGCCTGGTTGTCGGGCGCGTCGAAGACCGAGCTGCTGCCCTCGCTCGTCAACGTGATGGCGCCCATCGAGGCCGAGCTCATCGAGGCCGACGGTCCCGGGATGGTCGCCGCCGTGTTGTCGCGCGCCAAGCACCGGTGCCTCGTCGTGCTGCTGACCGACCTCAACTCCGCCTCCCTGGAGGAGGGTCTGATGCCGGTGCTCGGGCAGCTCTCCTCGCGGCATCTGCTGCTGGTCGCGGCGGTCTCCGATCCGCGGGTGACGGCGATGGCGGGGCTGCACGGGTCGGCCGAGCAGGTCTACGACGCGGCCGCCGCCGAGCGGGCCATGGCCGGCCGTCGCCGGGTCACCGCCCGGCTGCGGCGTCACGGGGTCGAGGTGGTCGACGCCGTGCCGGAGGAGTTCGCGCCGGCCCTGGCCGACGCCTACCTCGCGCTCAAGTCCCAGGGACGGCTGTAGGGCCGCGCCGGAACCCCCGGGGGCGTGGGGCAGGGCGCCGACCGAGCCCAAGGCCGTGTGGGAGGACCCGCGCAAGCCCAAGGCCGGGTCGCAGGGCCCGCGCAAGCCCAAGGCTGGGCGGGGGCCCGTTCAGGCCGTGGGTGCGACGTCCGGGGCGCGCTCCATGTCGCCGCTCTCCCTGGCGAGCAGGGCACGGCGGCCGAACACCACGACGTAGGCCAGGAAGACCACCTCGGCCACAACGCCGATGGCGATGCGCGCCCAGGTCGGCAGGCCCGAGGGCGTGACGAGGGCTTCGATGAGCCCGGAGACGAACAGCACCACGACCAGCCCGAGCGCGACGGCGATGACGGCGCGGCCCTGTTCGGCGAGGGCCTCCAGGCGGCGGCGTGGCCCCGGGTCGATGACGGTCCAGCCGAGCCGCATGCCCACGCCCGCGGCCAGGAAGACGGCGGTGAGTTCGAGCAGGCCGTGCGGGGTGATGAGCCCGAAGAAGATGTCGAGCTTGCCGCGCGAGGCCATGAGCCCGCCGGAGACGGCGACGTTGGCGGCGTTGGTCCAGAGGAAGTACGGGACGGGCAGCCCCATGAAGATCGCCGAGATGATCATGAGCATGGACGCCCAGGCGTTGTTGACCCACACCCGGCCGGCGAAGGAGGCCGCGGGGTTCTCGGAGTAGTAGTCGGCGAAGTCGTGCTCGACGAGCTGGGTGATCTCCTCGTCGGTCGCGATGGCCGCCTGCACCTCGGGGTTGCCGGCGATCCAGGCGCCCATGACCCAGGAGACGATCACGAAGGCCAGCGTGGCGCCGAGCCACCACCAGCGGGCCCGGTAGGCGACGACGGGGAAGGAGACGGTGAAGAACCTGGCCAGTTGCCGCCACGCGGGCGTGTGCGCGCCCGTCACGGCGGAGCGGGCGCGCGCCACCAGCGCGGACAGGCGCCCGACGAGCAGAGCGTCGGCGCGCCCCGAGCGCACGATCGACAGATGAGTGGAGACCCGCTGGTAGAGGTCGACGAGCTCGTCGACCTCCGCGCCCGACAGCTTGCCGCGTCTGGAGACGAGGTGCTCGAGGCGGTCCCAGGCCGGGCGATGCACGGCGACGAAAGCATCGATATCCACCCAGTCATTGTGACGCAATAGGCTCGGGACATGTCCGAGGTAGTCACCGGCGACGCCGTCGTCGTGGAGGTGCGGGTCGCGCAGATGCCCACGAGGGCGCTGGCGATCGTCATCGACCTGGTCGTCCAGTGGACGGTGCTGATCGGGGTGTTCTTCCTGCTGACGCTCTTCGCGTTCGTCAGCGATCCCGCCCTGTTCGCGGCGGCGAACATCCTGCTGGTCCTGCTGGTCACGATCGGCTATCCGGTGGCCTTCGAGACGTTGAGCCGCGGGCGCAGCCTGGGCAAGCTCGCACTCGGACTGCGGGTCGTCGGCGACGACGGCGGCCCCGTGCGCTTCCGCCAGGCGCTGTTCCGCGGCCTGGCGGGGTTCGTGGAGTTCTGGATGTTGTGGGGCGCTCCCGCGCTGATCTCGGCGCTGGTCTCGGAGCGGGGCAAGCGGCTCGGCGACGTGTTCGCCGGCACCATCGTGATCTCGGAGCGGGGTCCGCGGCCCGAGACCACCATGGCGCGGATGCCGCCGCAGCTCGCTCCGTGGGCGCGCACGCTGGAGTTGTCGCAGCTGCCCGACGAGGTCGCGGCCGCGGCCAGGCAGTATCTGGTGCGCTGGCACCAGCTCAGCCCCCAGGTGCAGCACGAGATGGGGATGCGGATCGCCGCCCAGGTGGCCGCCAGCGTCTCGCCGCCGCCTCTGCCCGGTGTACCGCCGCACGCCTACCTCAGCGCCGTCCTCGCCGAGCGCCGCTCCAGGACCGAGGTACGGCTGGCACGGCAGGCAGGTGTCTCCCCCGGTTACGGGCAGGGCCACCCGATGGCCGCCCCGCCGTACCAGCAGCCGGGTTTCCCGCCGCCACCGCCGCCGGGGGCCGTGGCGCCCCCGCCGCCGGGGAGGCACCCGGGGTTCGCGGCTCCCGCCGTGCCGTACCACCAGGACCGGCGCGACGAGCGGCCCCCGGCCACTCCTGGGGGGTTCGCCCCGCCGGTCTGAGCGGGCTAGAAGCCGTACTGCGTCTGCGCGTTGAGCACCCGGAGCCTGATCCTGGCCGCCGGCGCCGTGCGCTTGTCGGTGAGCTTGAGCACGTCGAGGCCGCGCTGGATCTCGCTGCTGAAGACGAACCCGTTGTAGTAGTAGGCCGACCAGGAGCCCGCCACGTCGCGCGGCTTGAACGGCCCGCGGTCGAAGTAGCCGATCTCGACGGGCTTGCGCGAGTCGGTGAAGTCCCAGACCGAGACGCCGCCCTGGTACCAGGCCTGGACCATGACGTCGCGGCCCTTGACCGGGACGAGCGAGCCGTTGTGCGCGACGCAGTTCTCCCCGGCCTTCTGGTGGCGCGGGATCTTGTAGTAGCTGCGGAACACGAGCGTGCGGTCGACGATGTCGAAGACGGCGTCGGCGCCGCGCTTGGGGCCGACGGACTTGGTGCAGGTGGCCGCGAGGCCGCCGCCGAGCTCGTCGGTGAAGACGACCTTGGTGCCCGCGTTGTTGAAGGTCGCCGAATGCCAGAAGGCGAAGTTGTCGTCGGTGACGGTGTCGATCACCTTCGGGTGCTCGCGGTCGGCGATGTCGAGCAGCACGCCGTCGCCCATGCAGGCGCCGGCGGCCAGGTCCTTCTTCGGATAGACGGTGATGTCGTGGCATCCGGAGGTGCCCAGCAGCAGGCCGTCCTGCGATTCGTTGCCGCCGTCGGGGAAGAGCACGGGGGTGGAGACGACCTTGGCGGTCCTGGGGCTCTTCAGCGGCACCTTGACGATGGAGATCTTGTCGTGCGGCGGCTTGCACTCGGGGAACAGGTCGGCCGGGTCGTAGGAGGAGACGTAGAGGTAGACCGCGGCGCCCTTCTTGTCCGGCACGAGCGTGTGGGTGTGGGAGCCGCAGGCGGTCTCGACGGCTTTGAGGTAGCGCGGCCGGCGTTTGTCCTTGATGTCGAAGATGCGGATGCCCTCCCACGACTTCCTGCTGGTGGGCGTGCCGAAGTCGCTCTTGCAGGAGTCGTTGCTGCGCGGCTCGTCGACCGACAGGAACAGCAGGTCGCCGTGGACCGAGACGTCGTTCTGGGCGCCGGGGCAGAGCACCTGGCTGACGATCGACGGCTTGGCCGGGTCGCCGACGTCGTAGATCGTGAAGCCGTTGTAGTTGCCGACGAAGGCGTAGCGCCCCTGGAAGGCCATGTCCGTGGCGTAGGCCGTGGAGTCGTCGAACGGCGCCTTCTTCGGCACGTTGGCCACGAGCTTGACGTTGGCGCTCGCCGTTCCCCCGCCCTCCGCGGCCTGGACGGGAGAGGCGAAGAGCGCGAAGCAGGAGAGCAGGACCAGCGCGGCCCGGCTAGTTCGTGACGCCACGTGGAGACCTCCGGATGAGGGTCGAGACCGAGCCCACCTTGTCAGGAGATAACCGTATTCACCGGCATATAAAGCAAAGCGGCATGAATACCGTTCGCGGCGTTACGATGCGCACCTGACCCCCGGCGGAGGAGAACCCGTTGCGCGTGGCGCTCATCACCCTGACCGGCGCGGCCGTGCTGGCGCTGACCGGCTGCAGCTCGACTCCCGAGCAGCGGCCGCGGGCCGATTCCACCGCGCCCGTCATCGCCCCCGGCCGTCCTGGCGAGCAGGCCACGACGCTCAGCCCTCAGCAGGCCGAGCAGGCGGTGCCGACCCCCACGGTCAACGCGGCGGACGTCACCTTCATGAGCGACATGATCCTCCACCACCGGCAGGCGCTCGACATGAGCGTTCTGGCGCCCACCAGGGCGGCCAACGCCAAGGTCAAGGCCATCGCCTCACGGATCAAGGACTCCCAGGCGCCGGAGATCCAGTACATGACCTCGTGGCTTCAGGAGCAGGGCCAGAAGGCGCCCGACCACCACGCCGGCCACGCGGGCATGCCGGGCATGGCCACGCCCGAGCAGATGGAGCAGCTCAAGGCCGCCTCGGGAGCCGCGTTCGACAGCCTGTTCCTGGAGCTGATGATCAGGCATCACCAGGGGGCGGTGGAGATGGCCGAGAAGGAGGTCGTCAACGGCTCGCACCGGGTGGTGCTGGAGCTGGCCAACGACGTGGGCGCCACGCAGTCCGCCGAGATCGGGCGCATGAGGCGCATCCAGGCCGAGCTCTGATCCGGTACGGCTGGGCCGTACCGGATCAGGGTCGTGCGCCGGTGATCAGTGCCCGCCTCCGGGACGGCCGTTGCCGCGCTCGCGGTAACGCTCCTGGGTCTGGGCGTTCAGCAGGTCGGTCTTGACGCTGCCGGCCTGGTTGACGCGCGGGTCGTTGACCTTGAACACGTCGAAGCCGCGAGCGATCTCGCTGCCGAAGATGTAGCCGTTGTAGTAGTAGGTGGACCAGTAGCCGGCCAGCGTGAGCTGGCTGTCGTTGAACGGCGCGCGGTCGAAGTAGGCGATCTCCACCGGGTTGGCCGAGTCGGTGAAGTCGAACACCGACAGGCCGCCCTGGTACCAGGCCTGGACCATGACGTCCCGGTTCTTGACCGGGATGAGCGAGCCGTTGTGCGCCACGCAGTTCTCCGTCAGGGTCTGCAGGCGCGAGATCTTGAAGTAGCTCTTGAAGACGAGCTGGTTGCTCTCGATGTCGAAGATGGCGTCGGCGCCGCGGGTCGGGCCTTCGGTGGCGGTGCAGCGCGGCGAGGTGCCGCCGCCGAGCTCGTCGGTGAAGATCACCTTGGTGCCGTCGTTGTTGAACGTCGCCGAGTGCCAGAAGGCGAAGTTGGCGTCGGTCACCTGCTCGATGACCCTCGGCTGCTCGCGGTTGGAGATGTCCAGCAGCACGCCGTCGCCCATGCAGGCGCCCGCGGCCAGGTCGAGGGCGGCGTAGACGGTGATGTCGTGGCATCCGCTGGTGCTGGCGGCGCCGGGGTATCCGGTGCCGTCGGGGAAGATCGCCGGAGTGCTGACCACCGCGGCCGCGCCCGGATCGGCGATCGGGACCTTCACCACGGAGATCTTGTCGTGGGGCGGCTGGCAGTCGGGGAAGTTGACCGACGGGAAGTAGGAGGAGACGTAGACGTAGAACGCCTCACCGGTCTTGTCGGGGACCATCGTGTGGGTGTGGGACCCGCAGTTGGTCTCGACGGACTTGATGTAGCGCGGGTTGGCCTTGTCGCTGACGTCGAAGATGCGCAGGCCCTCCCAGGATTCCTTGATCCGGGCGGACTGGGGCACCGCCTGGCAGGAGTCGTTGCTCAGGGAGTCGTCGACCGAGGTGACCAGGAGGTTGCCCAGGATGGTCACGTCCATCTGGCCGCCGGGGCAGCTGACCGAGCTGACGAGCCGGGGCCGCTGGGGGTGCTTGATGTCGTAGATGGCGAAGCCGGTGAAGTTGCCGACGTAGGCGTAGTCGCCCTGGAAGGCGATGTCGCTGTTGATCCTCGCGCCGGCGGGCAGGTCGAGATGGGCTTGGAGGGTGATGTTGTCGCTCTTGACGAAGTCTTCGGGAGCGGCGTTCGCGGGAGTGGCCGCTCCTGCGACGACCAGACCCACGATGAGCAGGATGCGGCTTGATAAGCCACGGAGGGACATGGATGTCTCCCTTTCACTCCGTTGTGTACGGAAGTGACCAGGATTATCCATAAGATTGCACGTTCAACCAAGGGGTCGGCGACCCCGGTTACGAGCCCAGCCGCCAGGAGTGCAGGTAGTCCTCCTGGACCGGCGTGAGCGAGTCGATGGCCGCGCCGGCCGCGGCCAGTTTCAGCCTGGCCACCTCGACGTCGATCTCCCCCGGCACGTCGTAGACGCCGGGCTCCAGCCGCTCGTGCTCCCTGACCAGCCACGCCACCGCGAGCGCCTGGGCCGAGAAGGACATGTCCATCACGGCCGCCGGATGGCCCTCGGCCGCGGTGAGGTTGACCAGGCGGCCCTCGGCGAGCAGCAGCAGCCGGCGCCCGGAGGGCAGGACGTACTCGTCGGTGTTGGGCCGCACGCCGTGGTGCACCTCGACGGCCAGCTCCTCCAGCGCCCGCACGTCGATCTCGACGTCGAAGTGCCCGGCGTTGGCCAGGATGGCGCCGTCCTTCATGACCTCCAGGTGCTCGCGGCGGATCACGTCGCGGTTGCCGGTGACGGTGACGAACACGTCGCCGGTCCTGGCGGCCTCCTCCATGGGCTTGACCTCGTAGCCGTGCAGCATCGCGTCGAGCGCCTTGACCGGGTCGATCTCGGTGACCAGGACCCTGGCCCCCAGGCCCTTGGCCCGCTCGGCCACTCCCCTGCCGCAGTAGCCGAAGCCGGCGACCACGACGACGCGACCGGCGAGCATGGCGTTGGTCGCCCGCATGATGCCGTCGAAGGTCGACTGGCCGGTGCCGTAGCGGTTGTCGAACATGCGCTTGGTCCGGGTGTCGTTCACCGCGACCACCGGGAAGCTCAGCTCCCGCTCCGCCGCCATCTGACGCAGGCGGATGATGCCCGTCGTGGTCTCCTCGCAGCCGCCGCGCACGCCGTCGAGCAGGTCTCTGCGCTCGGTGTGCAGGGTGTTGACCAGGTCGCAGCCGTCGTCGAGGACGATGTCGGGCGCGATGTCGAGCGCCTGGTTGATGTGGCGGTAGTAGGTGGCCCTGTCGACCCCGGCCTTGGCGTGGACCGCGATGCCGTACTCCTCCAGGGCCTGGGCCACGTCGTCCTGGGTCGACAGCGGATTCGAGGCCGCCAGCGCGATCTGCGCGCCCCCGGCCCGCAGCGCGCCCATCAGGACCGCCGTCTCCGCCGTCACGTGCAGGCAGGCGGCGATCCTCAGGCCCTCGAACGGCCGCTCGTCGCCGAAGCCGGACCCGATCGCGGTCAGCACCGGCATCGATCTGGCCGCCCAGCCGATTCTCGCCTCGCCTGTCACCCGGTCTCCCTCTGGTACGGAAAAGCGCCCGCCGGGAGTCGGACCCCCGGCGGGCACCTCGCAGAACTCAGTAGCGGTAGTGGTCCGACTTGTACGGACCCTCGACCGCGACGCCGATGTACTCGGCCTGCTCCTTGGTCAGCTCGGTGAGCTTGACGCCCAGGGCGTCGAGGTGCAGACGCGCGACCTTCTCGTCGAGGTGCTTGGGCAGCACGTAGACGCCGATCGGGTACTCGTCGGTCTTGGCGAACAGCTCGATCTGCGCGATCACCTGGTTGGTGAAGGAGTTCGACATGACGAACGACGGGTGGCCGGTGGCGCAGCCCAGGTTCATCAGACGGCCCTCGGCCAGGACGATGATCTGGTGGCCGTCGGGGAAGGCCCAGGTGTGAACCTGGGGCTTGACCTCGGACTTCTCGATGCCGGGCACGCGGGCCAGGCCCGCCATGTCGATCTCGTTGTCGAAGTGGCCGATGTTGGAGACGATCGCGTTGTGCTTCATCCTGGCCATGTGGTCGGCCGTGATGATGTTGAAGTTGCCGGTCGTCGTCACGAAGATGTCGGCGTAGGAGACGACCTCCTCCAGGGTGGTGACCTGGAAGCCGTCCATGGCGGCCTGCAGCGCGCAGATCGGGTCGATCTCGGTGACGATGACGCGGGCGCCCTGGCCGCGCAGCGCGTCGGCGCAGCCCTTGCCGACGTCGCCGTAACCGCAGACCACGGCGACCTTGCCGCCGATGAGCACGTCGGTGGCGCGGTTGAGGCCGTCGATGACGGAGTGGCGGCAGCCGTACTTGTTGTCGAACTTCGACTTGGTGACCGAGTCGTTGACGTTGATCGCCGGGAAGAGCAGCGAGCCCGCCTTGAACATCTCGTACAGGCGGTGCACGCCGGTGGTGGTCTCCTCGGTGACGCCCTTGATCTGCCCGGCGATCTTCGTCCACGTCTGGTCGGGGCCGACGGTGCGCTTGAGCAGGTCGATGATGACGTGCCACTCCTCCGGGTCGGAGTCGGTGGCGGACGGCACGGCGCCGGCCTTTTCGTACTCCGCGCCCTTGTGGACCAGGAGCGTGGCGTCGCCGCCGTCGTCGAGGATCATGTTGGGGCCGTCACCGCCGGGCCAGTTGAGCGCCTGCTCGGTGCACCACCAGTACTCCTCCAGCGTCTCGCCCTTCCAGGCGAAGACCGGCACGCCCTGCGGGTTCTCGACGGTGCCCTCGGGCCCGACGACGACCGCGGCGGCGGCGTGGTCCTGGGTGGAGAAGATGTTGCACGACACCCAGCGCACCTCGGCGCCGAGCGCGACCAGCGTCTCGATGAGGACGGCGGTCTGGATGGTCATGTGCAGCGAGCCCATGATCTTGGCGCCGCGGAGGGGCTGGGACTCCGCGTACTCGCGACGGACCGCCATCAGGCCGGGCATCTCGTGCTCGGCGAGCCGGATCTCCTTGCGGCCGAAGTCGGCCAAGGACAGGTCGGCGACCTTGAAGTCCATCTGATTCCCCTCTACGTATGTCGTCGCGGACGAGTTTAGGCCGCTCCAGGCCGGGTCGCATCTTGAGGGCGGGGAATCTTCCATAAGAATGTAAGAATGCGTATCACCGAGGCCGCGAAGCGTCTGGGCATGTCCCCGCGCATGCTCCGATACCGCGAAGCGCTGGGCCTGCTACCACCGGTCAGGGAGCGGGGCGCGCACCGCAGGTTCGGCGAGGAGGAGCTGGCGGCGGTGGCCCAGGGGGTGGAGCTGGAGAAGCGGTTCGACGTCTCGCCGGCCGAGCTGGCCTTCGCCCTGCGCGTGCTCAGCGAGCCCTCCGTGGCGCAGGCCGTACGAGACCTGGGTCTGCGGATCGGGCGGCTGCAGGCACCCCGCCGGGCGCTGGATTTCGAGAAGGAGAAGGCGCTGCGGCTGCTAACGCAGAACCGGGGTCAGGCGTCCAACAGAACGTGAAAGAGATTCTGTTAGCCGTGGCGCTCGTGTTCCCGCAGGCGTCCGGCCACCCGGTGAAGGTCTATTTCCCGACCGACGGCAACTACCCGCCCCAGCTCGCCGCCGCCAAGCGCACCTCGCCCGACCTGGGGCTGGCGCGTTTCGTCGTGCAGCAGTTCATCGCCGGCCCGACCAAGGCCGAGCGGCGCAGGGGCATGTTCTCGAACTTCAAGCTCATCGGCCCCTCCGACTGCGGGGGCGACTTCCAGATCACGATCAAGCAGGAGACCGCGCGCGTGCGCTTCTGCCGTACCGCTTACGGTCCCGGACATCTGGGCGACGCGGTCATCATTTACGCGCTCAAGGCGAATCTGACGCAGTTCTCGTCGATCAAGAAGGCGGTTCTCGCCGACAAGGACAACCGCTGCTTGTTCTCGCAGGCCGACGTTTCTGTCTGTTGAATCACTATTATCCGGTGAATGCAGTCCCTCACGGAGCACGATCCACCCCAGATCGGGCCCTACCTGCTCCGTGCGCGACTGGGCGACGACCAGGACGCGGGCTACCTCGCGCTCGCGCCTGACGGCAGCAAGGTCACGCTGAGGGTCCTGCGGGAGGGCGCCGGGTTCGTCCAGGAGGTCGAGGCCGCGACGCAGGACGACCCCGGCTGGGTGGCCAGGGTGCTCGACGCCGACGTCGAGGGCTCGCTGCCGTACATCGTCAGCGCGTTCGGGCAGAGCCACGACCCGGCGACCACGTCGCGGCTCGTCGGCGCGGCCACGGCGCTGGCCAAGGGGCTGGCCGCGATCCACCGGGCGGGGCTCGGCGAGCCCGCTGAGGAACCCGCCGACGTCCTCGCCTGGGGCCGCGCCGTCCACCTCGCCGCCACCGGCGAGCACGCCGCCGCCGCGCCGGACCTGACGCTCCTGCCCGAGCACCTGCGCGACCCGGTGCGGGCCGCGCTGGCCAAGAAGCCGGCCGCCCGCCCGAGCGCGGCCGACCTGCTGGTACGGCTCAGCGGCGGCGACCCCGCGCCCGCCCCGCGACGCTTCAGGCGCACCCAGCTCCCCCTGCTGGCGGGTTCGGCCGCCGCGCTGACCGCCGCCGTGCTGGTGGTCACCACCCTGCCGCCCGGCACGGCGGGCGGCGTGCAGGTCGCGCCGCCGCCCGCCACCCCCACCGCCGCGCCCCCGCCGGTCGACCACCAGTCCAAGCCGCGCTCCGCCTTCCCCGCCGAGGCGATCACGCCGACCACCCGCGTCTACTACAACTTCAGCCGCGCCAAGCACCAGGCCCGGATGGCCGAGCTGGTCGTGGAGGGTTTCCGGCTCACCTCGCTCACGCTGTCGCGCAGCGAGCGCTACACCGCCGTGTGGACCAGGGCCCCCGGGCCGCAGCAGCGGTTCTTCACCGGGCTCAGCTCCACCGCCACCAGCCGGTTCCTGGCCGAGAGCATGAAGCAGGGCTACCGGATCAAGCTGATCGCCGGGACCGGCTCGTGGCGGCGCGCCAGGTACTCCGGCGTCATGATCAGGCAGCGCGAGCCGTACAACCTGTGCTCCTGGCGGCTGACCGAGAAGCAGTTCGTCGCGCGCAACCGCGCGATCAGGGCGCGGGGCGACCACACGCTGCGCTGGGTCAACGTCTACGGCCCGGCGAACGACCGGAGGTACGCGGCGGTGTGGGAGCCGGACGAGGGCGGCGCGGAGTGGACCACGACCGTCGACCAGAGCTGGGCCACGGTGCGCCGCTGGCAGCGCGCCCATCCCGACCACCGGCCGCTCACCGTCGCCGCCAGCCCCGACCGGCGCTACACCGTCGTGTGGCGCAAGGCCGAGGCCAGGACCTTCCTGTATGGCGACGCGGCCCGCGTCAGGTCCGCCCCGCGCGGGTATCGCCCGGTCTCGGTGCAGGTCGCCGGCACGGCCGCGCGGCCGTACTTCACGGCGCTCTGGGCGCGGTGACCCGCGGTCGTCCCCGGCGGAGATCACGAGCCCGGGCGATCGTCAGCGGAGCTCGTAGATCGCGGTGGTGCCGCTGATCTCGTGGCCGACCACCAGCAGCGGGCGGCGGGTGGGGCTGTCGTGGGCCGGGACGAACAGCACGCCCTCGGGGCCGAGGTCACCGGCCGTCCCGGCCTCGACGTCGCCGGAGAAGTCACGCGAGTTGACGTAGGCGGCCAGGCTCGCGCGGCTCGGGTCGGTCACGTCGTAGGCGACGATTCCGCCGACCCGCTCCAGCCCGGCGAAGGCGTAGGTGCGCCCCTTGACGGTGCCGACGGTGACGCCCTCGGGCTCGGGGCCCTTGCTGTCGCTGCGGGTGTCGAAGTCGTTGGCCTCGTGGTCGGCGTTGAAGTTGGCCGGGTACCTCTCTGCGATCAGCCGCTCCAGCTGGTCGCCCGAGTCCCACACGAGCTCGCCGGAGGCGGCGCGCACGGAGATCGACCGGCCGCCGAAGACCCGCAGCTCGGTGTAGGCGCCGGCAGCGTCCTTGGGCGAGTCGGCGGCGACGGTCAGGCGGCCGAGCTCGGGGTCCTTCTGGAGCGCGGCGGCGTCGGGGAAGGCGGTGGGCGACAGCTTGAGGCTCTTGACCCGGGCCTCGTCGGAGTGGCAGTCCCAGTCGCGGCTGTCACCCTCGTTGGCGGTCACCAGGAAGGTACGGCCCCGCGAGCGGAAGTGGGCGATCGAGTCGGGCATGTACATGCCCTTGACCGGGTGGGTGCGGATGTCGGCCTTGCCGTCGCGGTCGGACGCGTCCAGGCCGGCGCCCTCCACCGAGTGGTCCTTGAGGCCGAGCGGGACGATGCCGCGCACCTTCGCGCTGCGCAGGTCGACGACGGCCAGCGCGTTGTTCTCCTGGAGGGTCACCCAGGCGGTGTCGCCCTCGACGGTGACGTACTCGGGTTCGAGGTCGTTGGCGGCGGCGGCGCCGGGGCCGCTGATGCGCACGCCCTGGGCGCGCAGTTCGTCCTCGCGGCCGTTCCAGGCCTGGAAGCCCGCGCTGCGCACGGTGCCCTTCCGCACGTCGATGACGCTGACCGAGCCCTCGGGGTCGTTCTCCTGGCCCGCGCAGTACGACTCGGGCTCGCCCTCGTTGGCGACGACGACCTGCCTGCCGTCCGGGGTGAAGGTCAGCATGTCGGGCAGCGCACCGACGGTGACCTGGCGCAGCTTGCGGCCGGTCCGGGCGTCGAAGAACGCCACGCTGCCGGGGTCGGTCTTGGCTGTGCCCTGCTGCGCGACCGCGACGAGCCCGCCGTGGACCGCGACGCTGTTGGCGCCGGGTGTGGTCAGGGTGGCGACCTTGCGCGGCGCGCGGGGGTCGCGGATGTCGAGCACGTCCACGGTGCCCGCCTCGGCGTTGATGACGAACACCCGGCGGGTGGCCGGGTCGTAGGCGGGGATCTCCTGGGCGCCGACGCCGACGGATCCGGCGGTGTAGCGGCCGAGGAAGGTCGGCTCGATGCCCTTGGGAGAGGCGGCGTTCGCGGTGTTCGCCGTGACGAGCGTCGTGGACAGTGCCAGGCCGCAGGCGGCCAGGCGGAGGATCGTGGTGGTGCGCATGTGGCGAAGTATCACGATGCGTCATGACTGGTCGCTGTCGGGCAGATGGCCGGGGGATGAACCGTCACCGGGACCTGGTGAAAGGCCCCACTAGGCTGTGCCCATGCCGGACATCAGGGTCCTCATCGCCGACGACCAGGCGCTCATCAGGGCGGGGGTCCGGCTGGTCGTGGAGCAGAGCGAGGGCATCGAGGTCGTGGGCGAGGCCGCCGACGGCGTCGAGGCGCTCGACCTGGCCCGCCGCCTGCGGCCCGACGTGGTGCTCATGGACATCACGATGCCCAGGCTCGACGGCCTGCGCGCCGCCCGTCACCTGCTGGCCGACGCCGACCCGCCCAGGATCCTGATGCTCACCACCTTCGACACCGACGAGAACCTCCACGCCTCGCTCCGGCTCGGGGTCCACGGCTTCGTGCTCAAGTCGTCGGCGCCGGAGCGGCTGATCGACGCGATCAGGGTGGCGGCCTCGGGCGACGCCCTCATCGACCCGGCCGCGACCATGCGGCTGATCAGCACCTTCGCCGCCCAGGAGGAGGGTGCGGCCAGTCCCGAGCTGCAGGCGCTCACCGGGAGGGAGCGGGAGGTGCTGATGCTGATGGCACGCGGCCTGTCCAACAAGGAGATCGCCGAGCAGGTCGTGCTGGGCGAGGCCACGATCCGCACCCACGTGGCCCAGGTGCTGCACAAGCTGGGGCTGCGCAACCGCACCCAGGCCGTCGTCTTCGCCTACGAGACGGGGATCATCCGTCCGGGGCACGCGTGACGACCGCCCTGGGCCGGCGCTGGCGGCCCAGCCGCCTCGACGTGTTCCTGTCCCTGTCGGTCACCGCCGCCGGCCTGGTCGAGTCGTACGGCAGGCGCGGCGCCTCGCCCGGCGAGATCGGCAGCCCGCACCTGTTCGCCGCCGGGACCCTGGTCGCCGGCGCCCTGCTCCTGCTGCGCAACCGGTTCCCCATCACGGCCCTGCTCGTCCTGATCGCGGTCGGCGAGGCCGTCGTCCAGCTGTCGTCGGGCACCGCCTACTACGCCGCCTGGCACCTGTACTCCATGCTCATCCTCGTCCACTCGATCGCCGCCTCCTACGACCTGCGCAGCCGTCACGGCATCGCGGGCCTGGGCTGCGTCATCGGCGCCTACGTCTTCCTCCAGACGCTGGAGATCACCGATGTGCCCGAGATGCTCATCACCGCGATCTTCCTCGGCGTCGCGTACGGCAGCGGCATCCTGCTGCGCCGCCAGACCGCCCAGACCACCCGGCTGGCCGCCCTCACCGCCCGGCTGGAGGTGGAGCGCGAGGAACAGGCCAGGCGGGCGGTCGCCGAGGAACGGGCACGCATCGCGCGGGAACTGCACGACGTCATCTCGCACAACGTGAGCGTCATGACCCTGCACGCGGGCGGGGTGCGCATGATGCTCGGCGAGGAGGCGACGAGAGAACGCGAACTGCTCCAGGTCGTCGAGCAGGCCGGACGCGAGGCGGTCGGCGAGCTGGCCCTCATGCTCGGCATGCTGCGCGAGGCCGAGGACCCCGACGGCTCCCGCCCGGGACTGGACCGGCTCGACGATCTCGTGGCCCAGATGGAGGAGTCCGGCGTGCGCGTCGGGCTGACGGTCTCCGGTTCCCGCCGTGCCGTACCCTCCGACGTGGACCTGGCGGCCTACCGGGTGGTCCAGGAGAGCCTCACGAACGTGCTCAAGCACGCCGGCGCCTCCCGGGTCGAGCTCACCGTCACCTACGCCCCCGGGCAGGTGACCGTCGAGCTCACCGACGACGGCAGAGGGCCGGTCGCGACCGGCCGAGCCGGCGGCTTCGGCCAGATCGGCATGCGCGAGCGCGTCACCCTCCACGGCGGCACGCTCACCACGGGCGCCGCGCCGGGCGGCGGCTACCGGGTGCTGGCGTGCTTCCCGTCGGCCGCCGCGACCGGCTGAAGGATCACGCCGTTCCACTCCTGCTGGCTCATCCGCAGCATGCGCAGCCCCATCACCCCCGAGCCGGCCAGGAAGAGCAGCCCGCCCACGACGGTCCCGACGGGGAAGATCGGCGCCGTGAACACACCCGCCAGCATCGCGACGGGCGCCCACCACGGCACCTGGCGATCAGCGGCCAGCACCAGCCCGAGCAGCAGCAGCGCCACCAGCCCGACGAAGCCGGGAATCTGGAACCCGAACGTCGCCCCAGGATCGGCCAGCGCCTCGTCCGCGAGCTTGGCGCCCGCGGCGGGCGGCATGGCACGTTCCAAGGTGCTGTAGACGAAGTCGCCGAGCATGAGGGCGGAGAAGTTCACCACACCGAGCAGCGCGACGCCGCCCAGGATGTGGCCGAGCAGGACATGGCGGCGCCTGACCAGGTGGACCATGCCGATGATCCCGGGGACGAGCAGCACCCAGCTCCAGTGCAGGAGCGTGGCGCTGACCGAGACCTGCTCGGGGAAACGGCCGTAAACACCGGTGGTGTCACCGCCGCCCTGGCGCAACGCCGGGTCGACGATCACTCCGGCGATGTAAAGCACGGGGGTGACGAGAAGCGAGGAACCGGCCGCGAGCCTTCTGAGCCGGTGGGGGTCTGACATGGGACGTCCTTCCGATGAGAGTGCGACGACCCTCGCAGCCGCCCCTGCCGTACGGCCTCAGCCGACCGGCGGAAAACCGTCACCCGCGCGGCTGAAGTGAGCACGCCTACTCAAGACCGGGCCGCCTCCCAGGGGAACCGTCGGAAAACCGGTTCCCCGCGCAGGAACCCGACCGGTACGGTGCGACTGCCGGAGAGACCGGCACCTGTCGGCGACGGAGAGGAGGTGAGCGCGATGTCGAGCTCGACCATCGTGCCGCCCGTCCGCCGCACCCGCGGCTGACGACCCGGGCGGCTCCACTTCACGCATCTGGAGCTTCTCGATGACCGAAACCACCCGCCCGCCGCTGACCGCCGGCGAGCGAGCACAACTGACCGGATGGCTCGACCTGCAGCGTTCGTTCGTCCGGATGAAATGCGAAGGACTCAGCGACGAAGACGCCCACCGCGCGCTCCTGCCCACGTCACCGTTGATGACGGTGGCCGGGGTGGTGGCCCACCTGCGATGGGTCGAGTACTCATGGTTCCACCAGGGCCTGCTCGGCGTCCCCGACACCGGCCAGACGCCATGGACCGAGGACGGGCACCCCGACGCGGAGATGCTCGTCGACGACGTGCCCCTGGCGCGGCTGCTCGACGACTACGACGCCGAGTGCGCCCGCTCCAACGCGGCGATCGCCGACCTGCCGCTGGACGCCGTCGAACGCGGCCGGCCCGAGGAGCGGGCGGCGTCGTTGCGGTACGTGCTGTGCCACATGATCGAGGAAACCGCCCGCCACGTCGGGCACCTGGACATCATCCGGGAGCTGCTCGACGGAGGGACGGGGTATCAGCGGATGAACTGATCACGCCCGGACCCGCATCACGCCTGGCGGGCGCCGATCCCCCCGCTTCCCGAGGTCGACACCTGGCTGAAGTGGAGGAAGGCGTGCTCCCGCGTCTGCTGTCCGAGGTAGAGCCGGTACCAGCGGTTGTCCCCGTTGGACCAGCCGCCACGCACCCAGCAGCGCGGGTTGATGCGGGTCCCCGTGTAGCAGATGTCGGTGACGTTGGGACGCTGGCCGGGACAGCCTTGCTCTCGCTTTCGTCGGGACCGATGTATTGCTTTTCGCTTATATAAGCACCATCCGTTATAATCTCCGGCGTGCACGCGTTCGACATCCTCGGCGACCCGGTGCGCCGCCGCATCCTGGAGCTGCTCGCCGACGGCGAGCAGACCTCCGGGGCGATCACGGACGTCATCCGGGCCGAGTTCGCCATCTCCCAACCGGCCGTCTCCCAGCACCTGCGTGTGCTGCGCGACAACGGGTTCGCGTCGGTGCGAGCCGAAGGCACCCGGCGGTTCTACGCTGTCGAACCCGGGCCGCTGAGCGAGGTCGACGCGTGGCTGGACCGGTTCCGCCGGTTCTGGGAACAACACCTCGACGCCCTGGGCACCGAACTGGCCCGCGGCAAGCGGGGACGCCGCGACGGAGGCAAGACATGAAGGACGTGCTGGACGAGCTGGCCGCCGTGCGCCGGACGATGGGCAGCGGCCACGTACCCGCCGGCGAGGCGTACACCGTGGAACTCCGGCGCCGATACGACGCGGACGTCGACGACGTCTGGGACGCCATCACCGACCCCGAACGGCTGGCCCGCTGGTTGAACTCGGTCTCCGGAGACCTACGGCCCGGCGGGAGGTTCGAGCTGGGAAGCGGCGAGCACGGCGACATCCTCCAATGCGAGCCGCCACGGCTGCTCAAGGTGTCCTGGCTCTTCGGACCCGAGGCCGACGAATGGCCCGGCACAAGCGAGGTGGAAGTCCGCCTGACACCCGGCCCCGCCGGAGCCACCGAGCTCGAACTGATCCACGCAGCGTTCATCGAGGAGCCCTCCTTCCCCACCTACGGCCCAGGCGCCGGCGGCGTCGGCTGGGACCTCGCGCTCCTCACCCTGGCCCGGCTCCTGGCCGGCGACGAGATCGCCGGCCACGAGAAGTTCGAGCAGTCGCCGGAAGGACGCGAGTTCAGCCGTCGCAGCGCCGCAGCCTGGGGCCAGGCCCACCTCGCCGCCGGCGGCGACCCAGAGCACGTCGCGGCCGCGGTCGAGGCGACCACCAGCTTCTACGCCCCCGACGAGTCGTCAGGAATGCGCCCATGAAATACACCGTCTCCATCGAGATCGCCCAGCCGCGGGAGAAGGTGGCCCAACTGCTCGCCGACCCGGCCCAGCTGCCGTACTGGCTGCGAGGCCTCGTGGTGCACCAGCCGCTGAGCGGGGAGCACGGGCAACTCGGCACCAAGTCGCGGGTCGTGCTGCGGACGGGGCAGCAGACGATGGAGGCCGTCGAGACCATCACCCGCCGGGAGCCCGCGGACCTGCGCGAGATCCCGAAGTCGAGCGTCGTCCACTTCGAACGCGAGATCGTCGGCGGGGGCATGTGGAGCGCCGCACGCGAACGGCTGACCGAGCTCGGCCCTGCGGCGACGCTGTGGGAGAGCGAGAACGAGTACCGGTTCAGCGGGGTGGTGATGAAGCTGGTGGGGCTTCTCATGCCCGGCGCCTTCCGCAAGCAGTCGCTTCAGCACATGCAGGACTTCAAGGCGTTCGCCGAGCAGGGGAAGGACGTCCGCGAGACTGCGGGCTGATCGCGCAACACCCGGCGATCCGAGTTCCGCTCACCCAGCGGAAGCCTTACCCATGCGGTGAAAGAGAGCACGCCCGAGAACCCCGGACGGGGTGTCGATGGCCCCCAGGCCATCGACCCCGGGGGGGGGGGGGGGGGGGGGGGGGCCCCCCCCCCGAGAAACAGCCCCCGCCCCGCCGGCGCCGCACGCGCCCGCCCCCCGCGGCCCCACCGGGTGGC